>JBEBWR010000044.1:0-16671 GCA_040392045.1 Chthoniobacter flavus
GCTCCCATCGTTCACTGAGCAGCCATTCGGCAAAGCGGTGGACCGCGTTTTCCAGTTCCGGCTCCGGGTCGGGCACCGCGTCGAGGTAATCCATTACGCCGCTCAGTCCGAGCAGTCCCATCCACGGCTTGCTCAGGTAACCGGCCACCTGATGCAGCCCCGCTCCCCCGCCCTGATCGCCGAAGCTTCCGTCGCTCCGCTGGCAGCGCGCCATGGTGAGCGCGCCCTCGCGGGCGATGTCGCGGAAAAAAGTATCGCCGAAGTAGCGATAGAGCAGGACGGCTCCCCGCAGGTAGCAGGCGTCGCGCCCTACGGCGTGCCGGGGCCATGCGCTGCGGTGCTGCGTGTGCGCATTGGCGACGATGGCCCGGGCGGTGTCAAGCAGGTAGGGGACTCCGGTCTCCAGATAGGCCGCGATGGTCCCTTGGGCGCGATTCATCGGCAGCGAGTAGCCGTGCATCCAGCCGTGCATGCGGACGAGGTACGAGGCGTGATTGACCGCAACGTCGGTGAAGTGCCACGCGGAACGCATGGCGAGGGCGTAGTCATCGGCATTCCCTGTCCGCCAGGCATTCAGAAATTGTCCGTAGGGGACCTCGCCGTCCCAGCCAGCCTCATGGCGATCGTACCCGGGCCAGTGAACATGCAGGTAGCGGGGAATCGCGCCATCCTCAAAGCCGCCCTTTACCGCAGCGCTCCTGATCCATTCCCGCGCCTCCTCCTGATGCGCCTCCCATGGCTCGCCCGTGACCGGCAGATGCGGCCGGACCCCGAGCTCGCCGCACATCCCGTACCACCACGCGGGCGGCAGGTAGCGCACGATGGAGGCCGGGCCGCCGGAGAGATTCAGCGAAAAGCGTAGCGTCCTCGCCATGCCTCTCGGGAACCGGCGCTCTTCGGCGCGAACGATGTAGGGGTCCCCGGTTTTCTCTTCCGAGGTGCGTCCGCCAAAAACTTCCACTCCGGCGAACGGCTGCCAGACGGCAAAGCTCCCTTCGCTGCTCCATCCGCCCGGCTGATGCGGCGTAGCGAGCCGGGCAGCGTCGCCCGCGTCGAACGCCACGTGCCCGATCCGGAAGCGCGGTGTCTCGCCGGTCCAGGGCCCCGAGAGCGCTGCGGGATCTGCGCCGTCGACGTCAAACCCGATGACGGGCACGGCGTCTTCAAGATCCAGCCCCTCGTCGAAAAAGCGGCCATTGACGAAATGCGCGTAAATCTCGCAAACGCCGTTGGGCAGCATCCGGAGGTGGAGATGACCGTTGAGCCAGTTGTGCCGATGCGCCATCTCGCATGAAGGACGCGTAAAGTCATGGCGGATTACCCCGCCCATCTCCGCCACGATCCCTTCCGGTCCCTCCTGGAGGATGACCAGTCGGCAGGCTTCCCACCACGTCACCTGTCCGCCACTGCGAAGGCCGAGGGCGATTCGCATGCTGCCCTTGGGGTGATGAAGCTGGAGCGCATGATTTTCCCAATACCCGGACCGCTTTGCACCGCAGGCGATGAGGTGAAGATCGGGCGTCCGGAGCGCCTCTCGCGCCGGTGCGCCGCCGGGCGGTATCAGGTTTAACGTGTCAGGAACCGGCCCCCCATCAAGTTCGCTCAGGAGGAGCAGTCGGCGGGGATGGGAACTGTCCGGCCAGTTTCCCAGCGACTGCCGGAGCGTGGTGCGCCCGCCGAGGTCAAGCAGACGCGTATCCGCCGCAGGCCACGGCAGGGAGAGGATCGCCGCTCCGGCTTCCACCCTATCGCCTGCCCGGCTTACGGCAAGCCGGGGCAATTCGGTCAGCAGGCGATGCGCGATCTCAGAGGTCATCATGCCGCTATGATGAGCCAACTTTCCTCCGTAATGCTAGTACCTTTCCGCTGCGTCAGTGCAGAAATTGTCCGTGGAAAAATTACGAGATGAACGAGTGCCCCATCGCCCGCTGCATCTCCTGATCCTTCAACGCGCGGAGAATGCGGAGCTGGACCTTGAGGCTGCTCTCAAGGTGATCGCGCATGGCCCCGTAAGCCCGCTCGGCGGATTGATCCCGGATGGCTTCAAAAATATCCTGATGCGACTGCAACACATCGCTCGGCCGGTTCCGATACTGTACCCACGGACGCTCCACCGCGCCTTCCCTCAGGGTCTTCACGCTCTTGGGCAGCCGTACGAGACTCTGGATCACCCGGAAGCGAATCGCCTCCCGCTTGATCAGCCGGTTTCCCGAAGCTTCGATGATCGCGAGGTGAAAGGCCACGTCCGCTTCGGCGATCGCCTGAGTCCTGCGCTCATCCTCTTCCACTGTCTCCGGAGCACCCGCTTTTACGTGCGCCGCCATTGCGTCGAAGTGATAGCGGATCTGCTCCAGATCGCTCTCCGTCCGTCGCAGGGCGGCGAGTTGCGCTGCATGCGTCTCCAGCGCGATCCGCAACTCGCACATCTCCTTGTAGTCCTCAAAGGTCAGCTCCTTCACCCGGGCTTCCTGCCGGGGAGCAATGGTGACGAGCCCCTCCGTCTCCAGCTGGCGCAGGGCGTCGCGGATTGGCGTGCGGCTCACGCCGATCTCGTCCGCGAGGTTGTTCGTCGGCAGCAGACTGCCCGCCGGGAATTGGCCGGTGAGGATCGCCTGACGGATATAGCTCAGCGCTTTCTCTGTAGTGCGGTTAACGGACTGATGACGGTTCTGCATGCCTCTATGCTTTTTTGTTCAACGGGGAAAAGTGTCGACGTGTGGATTCTCCGGGATGGACAACGGAAACCGCAAGACAAATCCCATTGCTATTTTTGGAAAAAGCGTCCGGTTTTACTCGCAAAGTGAGGAGTCCGCTTGACTTATGTATACATGAATATACGATCCGCGCAAATGGCATCTCAACGAATCGTCGTCATCGGTAGTGGTATTGTCGGCCTTGCAACTGCATGGCGTCTGCTCAAAGCCCGTCCCGACCTCTCCCTCACGCTTATTGATAAAGAGGACGGGCCGGCCCGCCACCAGAGCGGGCACAACTCCGGTGTGATTCACTCCGGCATCTATTACGCCCCCGGCTCGCTCAAGGCGAAGAACTGTGTGCGCGGGCGGCTGGCGCTGATCGATTTCTGCCGCGAGCGCGGGATCGCCTTTGACCTCTGCGGAAAGGTCATCGTAGCGACGGACGACGCCGAACTGCCCCGGCTCGCAAAGATTCACGAGCGCGGGCAGGCCAACGGCGTGCGCTGCCGGAAGATCACCGTGGGCGAACTGCGGGAGATCGAGCCGTACTGCGCCGGGATCGAGGGGCTTTTCGTGGAGGACGCCGGGATCGTCGATTTCCCGGGCGTCTGCTGCGCGCTGATGGAAGAGATTCGCCAGATGGGAGGCCGGATCTGCTACGGCGAGCAGGTGCAGGCGCTTCAGGAGTCCGGGGCCGTCATGCACGTCTGTACCAGCAAGGGGACGCACGCCGCCGAGCTGGTCATCAACTGCGCCGGGCTTTATTCGGACAAAGTCGCCGCGATGGATCTCGACCCCGGCTGCAGCATCGTCCCCTTCCGGGGCGAGTACTACCTGCTCAAGGAGGAGTGCCGCTATCTCGTGCGCAATCTGATTTACCCTGTGCCGGACCCGTCATTCCCGTTCCTCGGGGTTCACTTTACCCGACGCATCACCGGAGCCATTGAGTGCGGACCGAACGCCGTCCTCGCCTTCGCCCGCGAGGGGTACCGCAAGAGCGATATCAACCCCGGCGAACTCCTCGGGACGCTCACCAACCCGTCGTTCATGAAGCTGGCGATGAAGCATTGGAAGATGGGGATGGGCGAGTATGTCCGCTCTTTCAGCAAGGCCGCCTTTGTCACAGCGCTGCAAAAACTGCTGCCGGAGATCCGCTCCGAGCATCTGGAGCCCGCCCCGGCAGGAGTCCGCGCCCAGGCGCTGGCCGCCGGCGGAGCGCTGGTGGACGACTTCCTCATCCGCGAGAGCCGCCTCGCGGTCCACGTCTGCAACGCCCCCTCCCCCGCTGCCACGGCTTGCCTGACGATCGGCGAAGAGGTCGCCAATCGCGCTCTGGAGCGCTTTCAATAAGGGGGCATACCAGCATCCCGGCGGGCGTTTGAGCGCCCTCATGCGGCACGCCACGCTTTTCCGCTTGCCATGGCGGGAAAGGTGGCGTAATTTCTGTGCATACACGGATATATGATCGTATATTCCCGGGAACATCCGGAAAACTTCCGGGAATGATGTAGGTTTGCTCCGTGTACGTCTTTTCGCTTCCCCAGCCTCTCCAGACCTGCTCCCCAGACCTGTTGTGACCCGCCCTTCCCTTCATCCCTATCGCTGTCTCTCCTCCCCGCGTTTGCGCCCCCGGGCGGGGATGACGCTGATCGAACTTCTGGCAGTCATCGCGGTGATCACGCTGCTGATCAGCGCCGGGGCCTCCATCCTGCGGGGGCCGAGAACTGAAATTTCCGCGCAGGGAGCCGTCGACGCCGTAGCGGCGATAGTAGAGCAGGCCTCCACCGTGGCGAAAAGCCGTCGCTCGCCCACCCGGCTCGTGATCAATACCGAGCCGACCAGCGCGAACTTCGCGCGCCAGATCGCGGTCTACTCCAAAGACGGCAGCGGACAATGGACGCTCCGGGCGGGGCCGCATCTCCTGCCGCGCCAGATCTATTTTGACGAGGATTACAGCGACGGTTTTATCCCGGCGAAGTACAAACTCAATATCCGCGCGGCCCAATCCGGCAGCGAGGGGGATACCGTGGTGGCCTACGAGTTTGATCGCAATGGCCACTTCATCACGCCCGGCGGCGTCCCCCTGCCCCGTCTGGTCGTCGTGCCGGGCCTGGTCGGGGAGTCTTCTCCGCGGGAACTGGTCATCGGCGCGCATCAGGTCAACAGCCGGGGCGGCTTCCTCTTCCGCCGCAACGGGTATGTCACCCGCTTTGAATCCTTCGACCAGATTCCCGAACCCAGTACGCCATGATCTCCTCGCCTCCCTCCGGTTCCCCCCGCCTGCTTCTTCGCGGCTTCTCGCTTGTGGAGGTCGTGCTCGCGCTAGGCATCGCCTCATTTTCGCTGGTGGTCATGCTGGGCGTTTTCGGCTCGGTGGTGAAAGTGCGCGGCGATAATGTCAACAGGACCGAAGCTTACCGGGCCGTCTATGCGCTTCAAGGTCAGATGAATGAGCCGGGGGCGTTTGCCAAAGTCTACGGTTGGGTACAGCCCGGCATGAAAGAGCTGGTCTTCGTCCGCTACAAAGCCAATGCCGCGGGCCTGCCTAACGCCGCAGGGGAGCGGTACCGCTCGGAGTGGGTCACTCCTGATCTGCTCACCCCGGCAATGGAGAGCGCAATGGAAGGCCGCTGGATCAAGGCTCGTCTGAACTGGGATGATCGCGATCATGTCAACTCCATGGCGCGGAGCGAACTGCCGACGAGCGTGGACCAGTACACCGACGCGCAGGCCACGCTGGAGGTAAAGCTCTACCCCGTCCCCTCGCCCTCCTTCCCCATCAGCACGGATACGACACCGACGCTGACCACCTCTCTGACCTTAACCCGATAGACCGATGAGGCTCCGCTCCCTTTCCCCCTCCCGCCGCCGCAGGCGCGCCTTCACGCTCATTGAGCTGATCGTCTCTTGCGGCATCACTATGATGCTGGTGGTTCTGGTCGTCAGTATCGTCAACGGCGTGCTGGATCGATCCCGCGATGTCCGGCAGGGCAGCGATTCCGACCGGGAGACGGCCTTGGCGCTCGACACCGTCGCGGCTGATCTGGAAGCGATGCTCGTTCCCCAGCAGGAGGACGGCGCGGCGCTCCGGCTGGAGATGGAGACCGTGCAGGGCGTACCCCAGCCGTGGGTCAGCCTGCTGACCAACGCTCCGGACGCCGATGGCACGCTCTACTCCGGTACGCCCCGCGCCGTCTCGCTACGCGTGGTGGATCAGGACCCTGTTCCCGGCAGCACGGCCAATTCCCGCCCCGGCCTTTACCGGGCGGTGGCCTCTGGAGGCGACACGTTTGCCACCGCCTCTTCGACCTCTGATCCGCAGGGGAATTTTTGGGATACCAGCAGTGGCGCATCCTCGCATGCGTGGCAGGATCTGCTGGTCGACCGGATCTACTCCATCCAGTACCGGTTTCAGCGCGGGGACAACGCGGCATGGATCGACCCGCAGACCACCGGCAGCAGTGTGCGGATCGACCGACACGGCGCTTACCAGAATCTCTCCGGCGGTAGCGACGAACTGATCCCCGGCGGTATCCGGGCGATTGAAGTTTCGCTCGTCCTGCTGGACGGCCAGGGAGAACTCCTCGTCCGCAGCGGCGCGATGACCCGGGCGGATGCTTTCCAGCGCTATGGCCGCCACTCCGCAAGGCGGACGATCGTCCTTCCCACCGGCATCGGTCACGGTCAGTAATGCCCCCGATGCGGTTTAATGGGGCTTAACGCGGCTGGCTTAATAAGCCAGCACCGCCTGATCGATGCGGCGCTTTACCTCCAGCTGCATCTGCATGCCGTGGGTGAGATGCGACTCCATGGCCGCCTTTGCCGTGGAGCGGGAGCCACACCGGATGGCGTCGAAAATCTTCATGTGCGCTTCCCAGACCTCCGTGAGATTAATGCGGAGCAGATCGCCGTGAAGGTCGCTTTTTCCGTCGTGGCGGATGGTAATGATCCGGGAGAGGATTTGCAGGCGGCTCAGTTCGCGCTTGAGGAGGAGATTGCGCGCTGCTCCGCCGATGGTCATGTGAAAGTGCATATCCTCCGCGGCGAGTTCGCTGATGAGGCGGCGCTTCTCGTCGGCATTGGTGTCGACGAGAAGCGCGGCGATCCGCTTCATCTTTTGCAGGCTGCCATCGAGGGCTACCAGATCCTCCTCCGTACGCCGCTCGGCGGCGAGGGCGGCGAAGTAGCTCTCCAGCGCGATGCGCAGCTCGCATAGCTCGCGAAACTCCTCATAGCTGAGGCTCTTTACCCGCGATTCCTGCCGGGGGCTCAGCTCAACGAGGCCCTCCTGCTCCAGTACCCGCAAAGCGTCGCGTACGGGCGTGCGGCTCACTCCAATCTCCAACGCCAGATCCTGAGTGGAGAGCAGGTGTCCGGAGCCAAATTCACCGGAGAAAATTTTCCGGCGAATATGGGAATAGGCTTTGTCGGTGGAGTGATTGAGACGACGCATCATGAATAATCGGAAGTACGCTTGTAATGCCGGGAGGGGCGGGTAACCAGCATTAAGGCTTGGGAATCTCCACCTTGGCAAGGTAGATGGCGCTGTGCCCCTCGTGCGACGAGTAGTAGCTAACCCACAGCTCGCCCTCATACTCAACCATGCCGGCGTAGCCCGTGTCGCCCCCGGTGGGGAAGCGGAGCACCTTGGTGGCGGTTGCCTTTTCCGGGTCGATTACGAGAAGTCCGGTATGGCGCGGCTGGTCGTAAATGCGCACGGCGGAGACGAAGCGCCCGTCCTTCAGCTTGAGCAGCACGGGGCCGCCCACGCGGACGCCGAGGTCCTTCCACGTCCACTCCTTGTACGGCGGCTTTGAGAAGCCGAGCAGCGTGGAGGAGCCCGGAACGTCGGGCGCAAAGGCCCCTTTGCCGTCCTCGTTGAACGTATCGCGCCGGACCATGGCGATCACGCTGTCGTCCGGCTCAAAGTGCAGATCGTTTTCGTTCGGCAGCGATTTCCACTTCTTCTCTTCTTCGTTCGCAGGCGGCGGGAAAACGTTCGTCGCCACGGTTTCCCAGGTCCTCCCGTCCTTGCTGCGGTAGAAGGTTCCGGCGGCGTCCTTCGAGTTGTAGGCGAGCGAATAGGCGTAGCCGTCGTGCCAGCGAACCTTCCAGCGCCAGGTGTTCGTGCCGGTGTCGGGGCAATGGACGCGCTCGCTCCAGTGAACACCGTCCGGGGAGAACCACGTGAGCGATTCCCGCGTAATCGGCTCTTCGCCGCGATAGGCGATAAAACCGTTGAGCATCAGCTGACCGTCAGGGGTGATGGAGAGCTTCGGATCGCGCACGTCGTGATTCGGCTTCTCCCCTGCCATGTAGGCGACGCTCTCCCACTTTACGCCGTCCTTCGAGCGGATCACCCGCTGGCGACCTCCGGTACCACGGTGCTCCGTGGCTTCGCGAAAGGTGCAGTACCAGTAGTCCTTGTAGCGGATGAGGTCGGTGAAGGCGTTGTGCTCGGCGTAGTCCCAAATCTTGTGCGCTTCCTTGAGCTTCCATTCGCTCGCAGGCTGCGCGGGTTTGGCGGTATCGTCGGCGTTAAGAGTGAGGCCGAGGAGAAGAGTGGTCGATAAGACGGTGAATGTTTTGAGCATAAGGGTGGCGTTAAGATTGGGGACTTTCGCGGGATCAAATCGTCGTAGCGGGCGGGCGATTACCGGGGTGCTCCTGCGGCGAAGAACCGCGTTGGCGGCATGCGTGCTTCGGTAATGGGAGTGTTAAGGCTTGGGAATTTCCACCTTGGCAAGATAGATGGCGCTATATCCCTCGTGCGAAGAGTAGTAGCTGATCCACAGCTCGCCTTCATACTCGGCCATGCCGGCGTAACCCGTGTCGCCTCCGGTGGGGAAGCGGAGAACCTTCGTGGCGGTCGCCTTTTCGGGATCAATAACGACCAGTCCCGTATGGCGCGGCTGATCGTAAATGCGCACGGCGGAGACAAAGCGTCCATCCTTCAGCTTGAGCAGTATGGGGCCGCCCATACGTACGCCGAGGTCCTTCCACGTCCACTCCTTGTACGGCGGCTTTGAGAAGCCGAGCAGCGCGGAGGAGCCGGGAACGTCGGGACCGAAAGCACCCTTGCCATCTTCGTTAAACGTGTCGCGGCGGAGCAGAACGGTCAGACTGCCGTCCGGCTCGAAGTGCAGATCGTTTTCGTTCGACTGCGATTTCCACTTCTTCTCTTCCTCGTTTGCGGGCGGCGGGAAAACGTTCGTCGCCACGGTTTCCCAGGTCCTCCCGTCTTTGCTGCGGTAGAAGGTTCCGGCAGCATCCTTGGCGTTATAGGCGAGCGAGTAGACGTAGCCGTCGTGCCAGCGGGCTCTCCAGCGCCAGGTGTTCGTGCCGGTGTCGGGGCAATGGACGCGTTCGCTCCAGTGAACACCGTCCGGGGAGAACCACGTGAGCGATTCCCGGGTGATCGGTTCCTCGCCGCGATAGGCAATGAAGCCGTTGAGCATCAGCTGACCGTCAGGCGTGACGGAGAATTTCGACTCGCGAACATCGTGATTCGGCCTCTCGCCCGCCATGTGAGCGACGCTCTCCCACTTTACGCCGTCCTTCGAGCGGATTACCCGCTGGCGGCCGCCGGTACCGCGGTGCTCCGTGGCTTCGCGAAAGGTGCAATACCAGTAGTCCTTGTAGCGGATGAGATCCGTGAAGCCGTTGTGCTCGGCGTAGTCCCAGATTTTATGCGCTTCCTTGAGCTTCCATTCGCCCTCAGGCTGCGCGGGTTTGGCGGCATCGTCGGCGTGAAGGGTGAGGCCGAGGAGAAGGACGCTCGATAAGGCGGTAAATGTTTTAAGCATATGGGTAGGGTTAAGGTTTGGCCGCTTTCGCGGGGTCAAAGTCGTCATAGAGAGTCTGGCCCGGACGATCGGAGAGAAAAACGGGCGGAATGCGTAGCGGCGTCTGCGTGCCGCTCTGGAGGAGGATCAGCAGCCGCTGACCGGGGCGGAGCGGGAGCGATGTCGAGTAGGTCGGGCGGCTGCCGGACGCTCCGGCGGCGAAGAACTGCATCGGTAGCATGCGCGCTTCGGAAAGGGGGATCGGGAGGCGCAGATCGCTCCCTGCACTGACGGTATGCCGCTGCCCATCGAGCAGCAGCGTGATCTCCGACCCGCTGCGGTTTGCGAGGTAGACACTATTCTCCGGGAAGGTGCGCGGGTCGTCCGGGATAGCCTCCGCGCGGAAGCTCTTCTCCGCTCCCTGCATGCCGGGATAAGCCAGAATGACCACGCTGCGCCAACTACGGTCGGGCGTGACCTCTGCAAGTAATTCGCGCACCCGCTCTCCTTCGGCATTGGAGGACTCCCGGAAGAAACTCAGCGCGTCATTGCCCCGGTAGAGGAAGCTCTTGCTGCGGGAGTGAAACGGGACGACGCCGAGAGGCCGCGTCACGCCACCTGTCTCATAACTGATGCCCGCGAGATCGAGGTCCGTACCCTGTTCAAGGGTACCCATATCGGCTTTCTCCGGGGCCATGGCGATGACGCTGAAGCGGAAGTTATAAACACCGGCAGCCTGAGCAGCCGCGCCGTTCTGCGCCATGGCAGCGGCAGGAAGGGCCAGCAGGAGAGCGGCTCCGGCATGGAGGATTCGGGAGAGCTTAGAGTTCATCGGGAGATAACCAGCGGAAGGAGACGATACGGAAGCGGCGGCCGAAGTTGACATTCTCCGCAAGGGCAGGCGCGGTATGGGGCGCTTCCGAAGGATCGACATATTCAGGGAGACGCTGCGCGATGGCCTCGCACCAGACTTCGGACTCGACCGCCCCGTTCGAGCGATTGAGCGTATTCCCATAGGCCCTGATGACGAACGTATCGGAGCGCGCGCTGAGCACGGGGCCAAGGATGGTCAGCAGATCGGCCTGCGTGATGAAGCCGGGGGCGGCAGTGGAGCGCGGCCCGGTGGAGGCTTCGGGATAGGTGAGGTTGATGGCGGTGCCATTCTCCTGATCCCGGTCGGCGACGGTGGGAACCTCGGGATCGGCGTTCCACGGAGCGGCGGGGTCGGTGGCAGAGCGGTTGATGCCGCTGCGGTCGATGGCGACCTGAAGCGGTCCGCGGAGATTGAAGTCGCTATCCTTGGCCGCTGTGAGATCGCGGTTGACGAAGTCTGCCATTGAGCGGAACGGTCCCTTCTCGCGGATCACTCCGACGATGGCGTTCGCCAGTGCGTCGATCTGCGCGGGGCTCAGCGACCGGAAGCCGCGCCAGAGTTCCCCGGCGGGCCCGTTGGCAACGCTGGTCCGGAGGATCGGCGTTCCCGTTCCCGTAGCGGCGGCTCCGCTATTTCCGGCGACCGGATCGACGAAGGGGACTTCCCTCCCCTGAAGGCCGCGAAGGAGCGCGCTCCAGGCGGCGGTGGAGGTGGAGTTGATATTGAAGCCGCCGCGAATCCCGAGGTGTGCTCCGAGCTTCGTGGCGTCGGGGAGCTCCCCGGAGGTACCGCCACTATTCTGCGGCATCGGCGTGAGCGGGAAGAGGCGCGGGTTATACCAATCCTTCGGCTCCGGCCATGCGGTGAGGCCATCGGGCAGGCCGGAGAAGAAGTAGCGATCCCAGAATGCTTTGTTGAGCTGATAGCTGAAGTCCTCGGCGTTATGCTCAAAGTACGGGGAGGCCCAGCTGTTGCCAAACGGGTAGGCCGGGTACCACGTTTCCGGCGAGAGATTCGCGTGTTGCAGCGAGCCGAGCGAGATCAGCGGCTGGCGGGGGATGTCGAAGAGGACGTTATGAGTCTGTCCACTGTCGCTGCTTTCGCCCCAGTAGGTATTATCGCCACTGACCGGAACGCTGTAGCTCTCCGGCTCCGTGGTGTCGTCCCAAAAGCCCTGAAAGAGCGGATTGGAGATCCATGCGCCGGCAGGATCGCGCTTGCTGGTGGGTACGCGCAGGTTGTAGAGCGCAAGCCAGCGCGCCCCGCTGCTGTGATCCTTGCGCGCTGGAGTGCCGCCGCGTGCGATAATATTCCGTGCGCTGCTGCGGAGGATCATGCGATTGGGAATGTAGGCGGGGTCGTTGAGGTTATAGGAGCCGCGGTGCGTCGTGGCGTAATAGATGTCGTCAACGTAATGGACCTGATTCCCCCGGTAGAGCTGGACGAGGACGCGTCCATTCTCAATCCGGAGCCACGGCACGTCCCCGCTCGCCAGTGTGAACGGCTTCTGTGCGCCCACCGTCATGGAGTTGATAAGGTTCAACCCCGGCGCGAGGAGAATCCGCTGATTCGAAGGCAGATCCGGCGTGTAATGCACATCCCCCGCTGAAGCCGAGAGACTGAGGACCTTCGATTCCCCCGGGGCAAAAGCTACGGAGGAGGTGCGGAACATGATCATGTTCGCCTGCGGCGCGACGGTATCAAAAGAAGTTTGAAGATCAATATCCACGGCCTGCGACGGGGCATCCACGGCTCCCACACCGAGGGTCAGCTTCGCCGCGGTATAGCGGATACGGACGATATAGGTCGCGCTGGCGAGCGAAACGTTGTAGGGGTTCACCAGCGTCAGCACCGGCTGCGCGGCAAAGACAACGGCGTTTGGCGGATCTCCGGGGTTGGCAGGCGGCGCCCATCGCGCATGCCAATTCATCTGGAGCATGGCGATGAGCGGGAAGACACCGTGATCCGTGGCGCTCTGCGGTTTGACGGTGACGGTAGGGTTCAACTGTCCGCTGGTAGCGGCATCGAGCCCGAACTGGTGAAACGAGCGGAGCAGGCCCCACGTCGGCACGTTCATCGGAGCGGCGGCGGCAGGCAGGAGCGGCGAGGCGTTGGCATAGTCGCTGTTGCCCGTATAGCCGGAGGAGAGAATGCGGCTGAGATCCTCCCTGATACCGCCATCCTTTACGTTGGTAAGCAGCGCGACGCTATGCGTGGTGAGGTCGTGAAAGTGCGTGCCGAGGGAGAGACCGGAGAGTTGCGAGAGCGCCTGTCGCGAGTCGAGCTTCGCCGCGTCGCTGCTGCCCACGCGTCCGCTGCCACCCGCGAGCGATTCCCATGCGGCCTGATGAGGGCCGTTCAGACGGCGCAGTTGGGTGATGGTATCCGCGTCGATATCAGCGAAGGTCTCCGGCTCGGCGGCCGAGATATTCACCTTGATGCCCTCGTCTCCTACCCAGTAGGCAAACTCTCCGGGAGAGGCGGTGCCGGAAGCAGGAAGGGCAATCTTCTCCACGCTCACCGACTCGCTGCCGCCGCTGGTATTCCGCACCAGCTCAATCGCTCGGCCCGCCACCGGGGCGGTTGCGGGGTTTGGCGTGGACTCGGACGACACCAGCCAGACCGGCGCGGTCCCCTGCTCAAACGCCGTGCCGGTGGTCGTCGGAGCAGTCGTCCAGACGCCGCTCCAGTACGGCTGCTCAACGCCGGTGCCGAGGATGTCGGCGCGGGCGCTGGTGCGCTGGTCCGGACCGGCATAGGTCTGGAGCGCTCCGAGCGCGCGGTTCAGCCCCGTGAGCGCATTCTGACGCGCTTCGGTCTGCGAGCGCTCATGCAGCGTTCCCTCGGTATCGATTTTCATCAACAGTGCGGTAGAGACAACGACGAGAACGATCAGCGTCATCATCGCCAGCGCGACGATCAACGCAAAGCCTTTCGGGGTCTTTCGGGAGTTTTGGGGGAAACGGCGCATATCGGAGCTTAATCGCGAGGGTCCTGCAACTGCGCGGAGACGTTGAGCACGTCCCGCTTTTCAAAGCCGCCGGTCGAGGCGAATCCGGGGCTGAAGAGGTTGGCCCGGCGCAGCCATGCTTCGTAGAACCATTGGCAGTCGAACACATGGGTGAGCCGCTTTTCGTTAATGAGGATAAAGTCGAGGATCTGATCCCAGTAGGCGTCGACCACCTCCTGCCGCCCCTCAAGCTTGGCACGCGTGGCCCCGGCCAGCAGGAGTACGAGTTGGGCGTGCGACAGGAGGATGCGCCATCCCGCACGATGGACGGCGTCGGTGCTCTCCTGAAGATTCCGCTCAATCACTGGGCGGAAGGCCTCCACGATCCCGGGAATCGCGCTCACACTGGCGATCGCCTCGTCGTCGCGTGGCGTCTCCGGCAGCGGAAAGTAGCGGTAGAAATTCTCCGGGCGGAAGTGCTGCGAGAGCGCGTCGAGGTAGTCCGCGCATTGGGCTCCGTCTGCTCCCAGAGCGTCGTGGAAATAGGCCTGTGCAAACGCGTCCACCTCCGTCTCCGCCGCCCAGAGGCAGCGGGCGTGAAGCGCGAGGAGAAACCCGGTGGGGAACGAGGCCTGTACCACCTGACAGCTCACAAAGCCTTGGAGGCCCAACTGCGGCATCCGCCGGATGTCTTCTCCCATCAGCCGCGCAAGGCGGAACTGGCCGGGATCGAAATAGTGATACCAGGTCAGATGATACTCAAAGCCGACGCACTCCGAGGGAACCTTCTCCTGCCAGAGCTTCAGCGAGGCGATCAGCCCCGCCATGTCGGAGATCCGATCGCTGGCATTATAAACGTAGGGCGGCAAAGCGCTGACCGGAGCGTCGACCTCATACGGCTCCTGATAGCTCCGGGCAATGGGGCAGAAATAAATCAGAAAGCGCGAAGGATTCCGGATCGCTTCCGCCACGGGCGGCCACCAGACCTCCTGATAGAGAAAGAAGCCGACGCGGAGATGCAGGTCCCGGGCCGTCAGTTCCCCGTCAATCGCATTCAGCAGCATTACGAGGAAATCGCTCGGTGCAACGTCCCGGCAAAGCGGACATTCGCACATGAGGTTCATCGCATCGCTCATACTGAAATGCAGCACGTCGACCTCCGGATGCTCCACGGCATAGCGGATCACGACATCCACCAGCTTCTCGCGCACCTCCGGATTACCATAGCAAAGCTCCGTGTACAGTGCCCCGCCGCGTCGGTGCGGACGCCGTTCGCCCTTGACTTCCGCAAGGTACTCCGGCTTGGCTGAAGCCCGACGGAAAAACTCCGCCCGATCCTCGGGAGCGCTCACCTGATAAAGCCCGTACAGCGGTCCGCTCCAGCCGTGGCCCACGCTCTGGAAGAGGATGCCGCGCTTCTTCATCGCTGCCAGCTCTTTCTGAAAATTCGCTTCGTGTATCTCGCGGGGAAGTTCCTCCACCGGCAGTAGCGACGGGTAGCGCCGGAGGTGATAGCCGCTCCGGCAATTCGGCGGGAAGAACTCTTCAAAAAGCACATTCAGACCAACCTTTGCCATCCAGTCGATCTTCTCCATCACCGCTTCGTGGTACCCTCCACAATGACTATGCCCACGGTAGCGGAACGATGGTTTCTCCGTGATCCGGATCGAAAGGTCGTCGATCGGCCGCCGGGGAATCCATTCGCCGTCCTTTCCCGGACGCAGCCAGCGGCACCCGGCGGCTTCGAGAAAGCGGTAGACCGCGTGCAGAGCGCTACGCGGATTGAGCCCTGCGATGCGGCCTCGGCTTCCGGAGACCTCAATTACGATCGCGTCGTCCCAATAGGGATCAAGATCCGGAAAGGGACTCAGCCCGAAATCGCCAAAGAGCCCGACCTCCAGCATCCCCTCACCTGCGGCTTCAGAGGTTTCTGCCGCTATCGCTACCGCGGTATCCCCGGCCATTAATCCGAGATAGCGGACCAGCTCTTCTGCCGCAAAAGCAAGCGTAGAATCGGCCCCGCGGCAGGTCACGGCAAGCGGTGCAGCGGATAGGGATGCGGGGTTCATAGCGAGGGAAACAGTGAGGATAACGCGAAAACCGGAGGGAAAAGTTTCGGGAGAGCCGTTGAAACGGACTATGAAGACTTATGTATCCACAGAAATATTTTGCAAGTCAAAATGCCATTTTGAGCCGATTTTGCCTCGAATTGGCCAGAAATCAGTGGCGCTAATGAGAATAGGGGAGTGGTGGTAACCCCTGAAATCCTCTTCAAGTGTCCCGGAAATATTTTTTTGGATTTTACTGTATACACAAGGATTTTTTGCGGTATAGTGCCCCAAGATTACCGCCTCTTCGGCTCCAGAGTTATGATCCTCCCCATGTTTTCCTCTGCTACCCTCCGCTCTTTTCTCGCTGGCGCAACTGCTTTGAGCGTTACCGCGCTGGCCTTTGCTCCGCTTTCGCTTCACGCGACAGACGCCAAGCCGCTCATCGGCTATCGCGCCGACGCGGCCACCCCTCCCCCGCTTCCCAACAGCAAGGCGGGCGGCGGCTGGCGTCAGGCCCGGAAGCCAAATGCCCCGATCCGCTTTGGCACGGAGGAGATCAACGGAAAGGTTGCTTCCTATATTACGCCCAATCCGATCGATACCGGCGCGGATAACCCCGACGCCTTCGGCAGCTACCAGTTTCTCATCATCCCTGAGTGGATCAGCGATTCCAAGGGCTGGACGGCGACGGCGGTAGTGCGCGTACCGCTCGCGGATAGCCTTAATCTGCATAGCTGCTCCTTCCGCCTCTTTGATCAGGAGGTCGAGTATATGCTCTCGATCTTCAACGATCCCAGGCGCAACCAGCGCGGCGTCGTGCTCCGGAGTGAAGGGATGGAGCTTGCGCGCAGCGGTGGGTTTGACGATGCGCTGATCTCCTTTGATGTTGGCAGCGACTACCACACCTATCAGCTCTACTATAATCCACAGGAAGAGAAGCTGACCCTCTATATTGATGGCAAGGAAATCGCCTCGCAGAATCGCTCCGAGCTGGTAAAGAACGCCGACGTCACGCCCCGTATCCGCTGGGGCAAGGAGACAGCCCACGCCGGCGAAGCCCGCTGGAGCGAAGTCCGCTTTGAACTCGGGAAAGCCATTGTCGCTGAAAAGCAGTAGTCCCCCATTTCTTTCAAAACCAACCTCCAGACCCGCTATGATATTCAAATCCTCCCTCCGCCCGTTATCGGTTGCTTGCATTGCCGCAACCTGCCTCGTTGCCGGATCGGTTACCGGTAGCGCTGCCGTTTTGTTTGAGTATGACGCCGATGCGGAAGCTACGGCCCCGACTCCGACCGATCCCGCTTGGGGCTGGTTC
>JBEBWR010000045.1:0-16657 GCA_040392045.1 Chthoniobacter flavus
TCGAGTACATCAACGGGTTTCACGACGCCGCGAACGCCATCGCCACCGTCGTCTCCACGAAGGTGCTTACGCCGCGCCAGGCCATTGCGCTCGCGGCGATCTTTAACCTCATCGGCGCGTTCCTCGGTACCGCCGTGGCCACCACCATCGGCCGGGGGATTGTCGATCAGCACGCCATCACCATGGCCACGGTCCTCGCCGCGCTGATCGGTGCCGTGATCTGGAACCTGATCACGTGGTGGTTTGGCCTCCCTTCCAGCTCCAGTCACGCCCTCATCGGCGGGCTCTGCGGCGCGGCACTCGCCTCCGCCAAAGGGGATTGGGCCGTGCTTAAGTGGGACTTCATCGACCCCGTCTCGCAGAAGGCCGAGGGGCTTTGGAACAAGATCGTCATCCCGATGATCGCCTCCCCGATCCTCGGGTTGCTCGTGGGCGCCACGCTCATGCTTGTGCTCACGGTCCTGATCCATAAGATGCGCCCCTTCATCATCCAGCGCGTCTTCGGCAAGCTCCAGCTTCTGAGCGCCGCATGGATGGGTCTGAGCCACGGCACCAACGACGCGCAGAAGACCATGGGCATCATCGCCCTCGCCCTCTTCACCGGGACGCAGGCCGGAGCGTTCAACCAGTTTGACGAACACTCCATGTTCCACTTCCTGCACACGCCGGAGTTCGTCGTCAAGCCGTGGGTCATCACCATCTGCGCGCTGGTCATGGCAGCGGGAACCGCCGCGGGCGGCTGGAAGATCATCCGCACCATGGGGCACAAAATGGTCCGTCTCCAGCCCGTTCACGGCTTTGCGGCAGAGACCACCGCCGCCCTCATCATTCAGGGTGCGAGCCATCTCGGCATCCCCGTCTCCACCACCCACGTCATCACCACCTCCATCATGGGCGTCGGCGCGACCAAGCGCTTCAGCGCCGTGAAGTGGGGTATCGTGCACCGCATCATGTGGGCATGGGTGCTGACCCTGCCGGTCAGCGGCCTCCTCGGCTGGCTCTCCATGCGGGCGCTGGGGCTGATGGGGTACGAATAGCCCCCCGGAATAGCCCGCTCAAGCGGCCCTACGGCTTCAGCCGGTAATGCCCCGTAAGCGGAAAGGCGAAGAGCGCGTTTTCCTCACGGGCGCCCCGCCCGATATTGTGAATCACCAGCGGGGTGCCGTCCTCGGCGGTGCGATTGCTGATGATCATGATATGGGGGAGATTACCGGGGAGCAGGGAAGTCACCAGATCGCCGGGGAGGAACTTCGTCTGCCTCGTCGGTTTGGGCAGCGCGGTATGCAGCCGCGTGAAGTAGACCTGAAGATTGGGAACCCGTCGGTGATCAATATTCCGGTCGGGCCGTTTCAGGCCCCAGTTTGCCGGGTAGCGACTGAAGTGGCGCTTCATATCCTCGTGAACCGCCTGCTGGAGATCCAAAGCGAAGGCAACCCGGCAAGCGCGGATCACCACATCGGTGCAGACGCCGCGCTCCATTGGCAGATCGCCGTTCGGATAGGCCAGCGCGACATAGGCGCCGTCGTATGCCGTGGTCACCCCGATCTGGCGGCGGGCAGCCTCGGCCAGTGTGGCTCCAGCGCTCTCTGCGCGCCCGGTAAGGGCAAATGCCAGCGTCAACGCTGCGAGAAGAAGCGAGCGTCTCATAGCAGCCCCGCCTGCTCCAGTAGCGCTTCCACCCGCTTGCGCATCTCCGGGCCGAGCAGCTTTGTCGGCTCGCCTTCCTTCGCCGCCGCCTGCTCCGTTACGGCGGCGAAAACGTACGCGCCCTTCTCCCCCTCTACCCAGCCGACGTACCAGCCGACCGCCGGAGTCGTCGCGTCGCCGGTCCCCGTGCCGGTCTTGGCATAAAGCGTTCCCTTCTCCGTCTTGCGCTGCTGCATCACCTCGCGCAGCGTGCGCACCGTCGCTTCCGAAAAAGGCGATTCCCCTTTGACCAGCACCGTGAGCAGCTCCGCCTGCCGGTCCGCCGAAATCCGCAGCGGCTTACGTCCGTCGCCCGGCAGCCAGAAGACATCCAGCCCCGCCGCCATGTTCTCATCGCCGTAGTGCAGCTTGCCGAGCCACGTCGCCATCCGCTCCGCGCCGATCTTGCGCGCCAGCTCCTGATAGGCCGGTACGCAGGAGACATCGTAGGCCTCCTTGAGCGTCAGGTCGCGGTTCCACGCATCGAGCCAGCGCTTCTTTCCGTCCCAGCGGTAGAACGGTTCATTCGCCGTCTTGAGCACGCCGGTCTCCAGCCCGATGGCCGTATTCCAGATCTTGAAAGTCGAGCAGGGCGGCAGCGGCTTGGCGGAAAGTTCCGGGCGGAGCCGGAAGGTTTCGCCTGTGGCAACTTCCGTGACGGTGATTGTGGTATCCGGCCCGAGGGTTTTTTCCGTAGCCTCAGCGGGGAAAAGAAGCGAGAGAGCAGCAATAAGAGAGAGCATCCTTCCGTTATCCCCCTCCATCCCTCCAGAGTCAAACAACCAGCGTTCCGCTGGACTGTCGTCGTGGCCACGTCGTGCTGCTGCGCGGGGTCGCTGGCGGACCTCTTCGGGGACGGTGCATTAAAGCCATATCCTACGTATGCGAACTCCCTTCCGCTTCCACCTTACTAACCAAACTCCCGGCCACCAACCGCTGGCGAGAGCCAGCCAGAAACCCACGAAGTGGGGAATTTGCTTTTGCTTATCGGCTGGCGACGTATCCTTCCCTAACACGAGCCTCATGCAATTTACCCTTACCCTCGTCAACACCGCCGACGGCCTTCCCGAAGGGCTGGAGGAGAAAGCAGCCGCCTTTGTCTCTGTCTGCGGCGGCGAGCCGATCGGCGCAGCCCTCGCCGGTCCTCTGCTGGATCTTCACTTCACGCACCCCACCGGCGACCTGAAGCCCGAGGTACACGCCGCCGAGTGGCGCGTCGACTACGCGCTTCAGTCCACCGCTACGCGTGAGAAAAAGCTCCTCGTCTCCGATATGGAGATGACGCTCGTGCAGAACGAATTTCTCGATGACATCGCCGAACTGACCGGGATCGGCGAGCAGGTCAAAGCCATCACCGCCCGCGCCATGAATGGCGAGATCGATTTCGCCGGTTCCCTCCGCGCCCGGCTGGAGCTGCTCAAGGGCCAGCCCGCCTCCGTGCTGGAGGAAGCGTGGAAGGGAATGAAGCTGATGCCCGGAGCCAAAACGCTCTTTGCCACCCTCAAGGCCCAGGGCGTGCGTACCATCATCGTCTCGGGCGGATTCACCATCTTCACCAGCCGCGTCCGCGAAATCCTCGGAGCCGATCACGACAGCGCGAACCGGATCGGGATCGCCGACGGCAGACTCACCGGCTGTCCCATCGAGCCGATCCTCGGGCGCGAAGCCAAGCAAGCGCTTCTGGAGTCCACCGCCGCCGAAATGGGGATCGACCTCGCGGAGACCCTCGCCGTGGGCGATGGGGCCAACGATCTCCCCATGCTCCTGCGTGCCGGGCTGGGCGTCGCTTATCATGCCAAGCCAAGCGTCGCCGCCGCCGCACGTTGCCGTGTGGAGTATTCCGACCTTACCGCCCTCCTTGCGTTCGCAGGCGTTCCCTACGCCTTGTGGGCGACCAGCGAATCGTAATCCTCCGGCGCAGCCTTTTCGCGGACGTGAACCCGAAGGGTGAAAGCCGCGCCTCCGTCGGGGTTATTGTTCACGTGGATCTCCCCCTTTAGCAATTGGGCGAACTGCCAGACGATCGCCAGCCCCAGCCCCGCGCCTCCGTCCCGTTGCATAGCGGCAGGCCCGAGCTGCACATAAGGCTCAAAGATATCCTCCAGCGCCGCGCGGTCCAGACCGGGGCCGCTGTCGAGCACGGTGAAGCTGAGCCACTGGCCATCCTGCTCCGGGTCCTCTCCCTCCACCGAGAGCTGCACCACGCCGCCCTTGCTGAATTTCAGCGCATTCGAGAGGAGATTTGCGAGGATCTGACGCAGCAGCGTAGGATCGGTAATGATGGTCTGCGGAACGGAGGGAGCCACGCTGACGCGCAGTTCAATCGACCCGCTGCGTAAAGCCGCGTGGAAGAGCTTGCCGAGTTCCTCAATCATCTCCCGGGGTACCGTGGGGAGCTGCCGGGTTTGCATTTTGCCGCTCTCCACCTTTACGTAGCCCAGCAGATTATCGACCATCTGTAGCAGGCTCGCGGCGGAAGCCTCCGCCGTTTCGACAAAGGAGGCATCGCGTAGCTCCTCCTCCCGATAAAGCCCCAGCAATCCGAGGATTCCCGCCAGCGGGGAGCGCACCTCGTGGGCCAGAATCCCGATGAGCCGACTCTTGGCCTGACTGAGCTGCTGCGCCTCGGCTTCCGCCTTCTTGCGCGCTTTCACCTCCGTTTTCAGCCGCCGATTGATTCGCGCTGTCAGGAGCGACCAACCTACGGCAACGAGCCCGACAGCCAGAGATCCGCCGCCCACCCAGTAGAGCCAGCGCAGATCCAGCGGGCGATCCGCTTCATAGAAAAACCCCTCAATCGAAAAATCCTTCGGCAGCATCCCCAGATCCGCGTAAGTCGCCGCAATACTCTGCCAGCGCCCCGGATTGACATAGCCCAGCTCAATCAGCTCCGGATGCACCAGCCGCGCCGTTTCGCGGGCTTCAAAGACCAGTTGGTCCCGGGTCTTTCCCGCCGGGTATTTCGTCAGGATCAGATCAATGATCTCATCCGGATGACGCATCGCATACTCCCATCCCCTTAGGCTTGCGCGAACGAAAGCGCGCGTCCGCTCGGGATGCTCGCGAATCTGCTTCTCCGTCGTGAAGATATTGTCGCCGTAGAAATCAATCCCTCCCGCGCGCGGGGAAAACGTCAGGTATTCGACACCTGCCGCCTTCAGGTGGAACGGTTCATCCGTGGAGTAGGCGCTCATTCCCCCTGCCTTCTTTTTCACCAGATCGAGCGAATCGAAGGTATGCGGAACGATCTTCAAGCGGGAGGGATCGACCCCTTCATGTTTGAAATAGGCCAGAAGCTCAAAGGCATCCGGCTCCATCATCAGCGTTTGACCGGCCATGTCGTGAATATCGCTTACCCCGGAGTCTTTCGCCGCCAGCAGGACAAAGGGTGAATGCTGATAAATCACCGCCAGCACCACAACGGGATGCCCCTTCGCGCGCAATAGCAGGAGATTGGAAGTGCCGATGCCGAAATCCGCGCGTCCCTCCACCACCTCGTCCGCCGGGTCAAATCCCGATACCGCCTCGCGAAGCTCCACCTCCAGCCCCGCCTCCTTGTAATACCCCTTTTCAATCGCCGCGTAATAGCCCGCAAACTGAAACTGATGCCGCCATTTCAGCTGAAGCACCACCTTCTCCGCTGCCATCCCTGATGAACAACCGGCACCCCAGCAGATGCAGAGCGTCAGAAGACGCCAAACGAAGCTTCTGAAAAACGGCAAAAACATCGGTGAGGAGGGTAGTTGCTCCACCGGTTTTTCGGAAGCGCAAAGATATCGGCGGGAGTAGGCACTGTTTGTGAAGTTGCCGTGCAGGTGATGGTGCGAGTGTTACCGATGCCAACGCTTCTATGGAGAACACCCGCTTTGGCTTGTTGGCGACAGGTCGTCCTTTTTGCTCTTGCAATCCCTTGCTGCTCGGCTTGGCCCGGTTAAAGACTTTCAAAAAGAGGGCTTCCGGTAGTTAATCAAGGTATGAACTCCTCCCATTTCCTCTTCTCCATGATTTGTTCCGCCGCTCTCCTCGCGAGCGCCTCGCCCCGGGTGTCAGCCGCCGACGGCGATGGCAAATCTTCCAAAGCGGCGCAGGTTGTCACGGAGCCGATAGCGCAAGCGGAGGCTACCGCGGTTCTCGGCATGCTGCGACTGCTGGATGCCGGGAAAGATCAGTGGGCGATTGAGGCGAATGCAGCACCCTCGCAGCAGCCCACCGTTGCGGATCTCAAGCCCTACTTCAAGCCGGGTAGTCCGCTTCACAGGAAACTCGCCGCCGCCAAGCCGGAGGCCACCGAGGTTACGCTGGTGGAAGGCCTCGCGCCGGTCAAACTTCCCACAGCGGGAGGCGAACTCAAAGTCCCGAAGGATTGGACCGCCCGCTTTACGAAGGCGTTCCTCCGATCCTTCGCCGACTAGGCCGTGTCCACGAATTTGCCGAGAGCGGCCGAAGGCCGCCTTTTGGCCCCAAATCGGTTTCTCCGGAAGTCCGATCTCGTCTCAAAATTCGTCTTTTCAGTCTTCTCTCTCAATTCGCGGGCACGACCTGATCATTCAGCGCGCGCTACGCATCCCCGGGTATTTTTTGACCTCGTCGTCGGCCAGAAGGCGGCGGT
This sequence comes from Chthoniobacter flavus, assembly GCA_040392045.1. Classification (GTDB taxonomy): domain Bacteria; phylum Verrucomicrobiota; class Verrucomicrobiia; order Chthoniobacterales; family Chthoniobacteraceae; genus DATMFV01. Next base: position 6,296 of record JBEBWR010000045.1, read on the forward strand.
ACTCGTCGATCTCCATGGGGATCAGCGCAATCTTTCCGTCTGCGTTGAAGTGCAGTCCGTAGCCGTGCTTTTTCACCAGTGGCGAAGTGCGCAGACAGGCCTTTGGTTTGGCGAAGAAATCAGCCGCGGAGGTCGGTCCCTTGCGTTCGTTCTCAATGGTGAGGAGAAGCTCGTCGGAAGTCAGGCGGTAAGGAGCCGTGCTAAGGAGCGCATACTGACGCCCCGCGATCGTGTCCGGCTTACTTGGAGGAGTCGCGAGGGTCACCGGAGAGTCCGGTGATACTGTAATCAAAGTTTCCCGATAGTTCGTCGTGTGCATGGGACCTGTCTTTCGTTGATAAGCTTTTCCACTTTCCGGAGCGCGTTAAACAGACCGGAAGCGGGATACCGTTACCCATTCCCGTCCCGTCATGATTCCATCTGTCAAATCCCCTAATGCCTGAAAGGTATCTTGGGCCATCTTTTCAAAGCCGATATCCATATTAGGCAACGTCTTTGAAAGGAGCGGCGTGGTAATCTTCGAACCGCAGGTGATCACGGAGAGCTGCTCGGGAATGCGCAGGCCGATGCTTCGGATCTCCGACTCCATCTGATAGAAAAGCTGATTATTGAGAACCAGCATTCCAAGGCGTTTTTTCTTCCCATCCTGAAGCAGGTTCCTGATGAGAGATGCTTGCGAGGGGTGAAGGGAATCGTGGATCGTCTGAATGATGAGATTCTCTTCATCCAAACCCGCCTGCCGGCACCGCAGTCTCGCTCCGAGGATGCGTTCCTGATGGTAAAAGGGAAGGGTAGGGTTTACCAGAATCACGATGCGTTCCGCTCCGGCCATCAACAGATGCTGCGCCGCTTCATAGCCCAGCCCCAGATCATTCACTCTGATGGAGGGGGCGCGCCGATCGCCCGGGGCTTCAAATACCGTCAGCATCGGAAGCGATACCTTTTGGAAAAAAGCATCCACCGCGTGAAAGGAGTGCGAACTTGAGGTCCGCCGGAAAAACGCAACCCCGTCCCACAAGCGGCGGGCAAGGATGGCGTCAAGTCTCCGGAGCGACATTCCCTCCGCCGGTACCCATAAGAAGTCGACCTCTTCATCCTTGAGGCACGCCTCCCGGTGAAAGCCGTTCATTAGCGTTCTCTCGGAGCCTTCAATGATGCGGGTATGGTGAGGATTCCAGCCCGGTTCATGCCAAAGCCGGTTTCCATCGAAGACGGCGAGCCACCGGCGCTTCCTGCGCGGTCTTCCTCTGAGCGCCACCGCTTTCTCCGACCATGACTGCTCCTTCGGCCAGCGCGGCGTCTTTTCCTGCTGCAAGACCAGCGACGCCGTGTGCCGATACGATGGCTGAAGCCGGTATCCCGAACGCAGGTGAGCCGTCAATACGCCCATCTCCATCAGGTCGGTGATACTTCGGTCAACCGTTCGCTGGTTTACTCCCCAAAGCCTGCGGATGGTGCGGTTGGAAAGAAACCGGTCCCCCTCCTGATAGAACCCCGAGAGTACCTCGTCCAGCAGACTGACGCGCAGACGATCGTACAAAAACGGCTTCATAGCTCAAAAACGATTACAGATTTATTTTTAATCCCCCTTGAGGGCCTTTGCAAGAGGCGTTTGAGAAGCATAGGATGCCGCTATGCCAGGCCCCCGGAGTCTTCACCAGCAGGATCGTGCCTTTACGGCCACTGAGCTTGTAGTGGCGGTTGCGATCGTCTTTCTCCTGTTGGCTATCCTTCTCGGAGTCCTGCCTCGCGTGAGGATTTCCTCCAAAGCGATCGTTAACATCCGGCATCACCAGACGATTGCGACCGCCCTCCTCCGCTATGCTCAGGATCATCAGGGTAGCTTGCCCTACTCCTATCAGGACACTTCCGAAATCCGCAGCATGACCTACCCCCGGGAGTTGATGATGAAAGGGTACCTGAACAATCCCGAAGTCTTTTTTAGTCCGCTGGTCGATCCGTGGTTCCGGAACGCGGGCGTCGCGCGCAACATGGCGGAGCCTCAAAGGGACTCCGTGATCCCGTGGTATTATACGAACTATTCCGCCAATCGGAACGGCGCGATGCCCTACCGCACCGATACAGACGGCACGCGCCGTCCGGCCAACATCAATCGCGTGGCGTCGGATGGCAATCTATCGCGTCTGATCCTCCTCCGGGATAGCTACGAAGCCTCGTGGGACAATCCCGATCAGGATGACAGGCGTCGGGGAGGCGGACGGGTCTGGTTCTCAAGCGAGGGCTACCTCCCGCCGGAGGAGAAAAGCTATCATGACAAAATCCACGTCTCCTTTGCCGACGGGCATGTCGAGGCTTTCAGCAGAGAAGATATCCTCCCTCTTCTGCGGGCTGCCAACCGGGAGCCTCCGCTTTTTAACGAACTCTATACCCGTTAACCCATGTCCCCATTTTATATCATGCTATGAACAGGCACATCTCATTCCGCATACCCTTCCTTTTTCGCAAAGCGATTTTTTACTCCGGCATCGCCCTTGGTATCTCTTTGGCAACGCCGAACGCGGCTCAGGCGGCCGTGATCACTCCCTTGGATCACTGGACCGATCAGTGGAAAAGCGTCAAGTCCGGAGGGGCGACGATCATTGAAATGCAGGGCGATACGCTCGTGATCTCGCGCCCCGCCCCACCTCCGGGAGGAAGCGTAAGCTCCACAGGCGGCATCGCCTTCTGGGAAGGGTCCGACACCGTTTCCGGACAGCTTTCCAACTTCAGCGGCAGCGTCATCCTCAATTCGGAGGGGCGGGTGAACGACGCGTGGGGCGTGGTTGTCGGCGCGCAATCCACGACTTTTACCGGCTCGGAGGCGACCAACTACCGGGGATACTATATTGCCTTCGTACCGGGCGACGGGGGAGAGGGACACAATGCGGGTCTGAATATCTGGTACAATCATACCACCGGTGACCGGCCCACCGACGGGGACGCGCTCGTTCACGATCAGACTCCGGGCGCGGTGTTCCCCAATGAAGTCGACTTCCTTCTGGAATTGTCGGTGACCGGCGCCACGATCAATGCGTCGCTTTGGAATGTCGATGACGATGGTGTCAAGACAGGTAGCGTTCTGGCATCTGTTACCTATACCGCAGAGGACCCGGTTGTCGGGTATTTCGGGTTGAAGGCTTATCGTCTCGGGAACACGGCTTCGCGCTCATTTTCAGACCTCAAGCTGGAGGTTATTCCCGAGCCGGGGAGCGTTGCGCTGGCTTGTTCAGCCGCTCTGGGGTGTTTTGCCTACCGTTGCTTTGCCAGCAGGCGTTCCCGGAGATGAAAATTGCATTCATCGCTATTTTCGGGCTGGCGCTTTTGCCCGACGCTCAAGGCTCGGCAGGGCCGCCGCAGAGAGAAAAGTCCACGGCAGATAACGCGGAGCCTGCAAAGGAGCCGACTCGGCCGCTCTGGAAATTTGAGGCAGATTTTTTGAACAGGCGTCGGGAATGGAATACGAAGGACCTTGAGGCGGTCCGTCGGCTGGCACAGGAAAATCTCAAGAACCGGAATCTCCTGCTGGACGGGGCTGTCGCTCTCGCTGCGGTGGGAAATCATGACGCCGCGCTAGCGGTTCTCGATACGCTAGTCAAAGGCTTCCCGGAGGAAACTGTTACCAGCGAGGGCGGGAAAAACCCGCTCAATCTTGAGATGCGCGACGCGGCCTTTGCCTATGCTCTGCGCTATCATCTGAAAAGAACGCCGGAGGATTTCCTGCGCGCCCGGAAGCTCCTCCTCGCTTTTGCGGATGCGATGTCCGAATGGCCGCTTATGGTCAATCGGAGCGCACCCGCAAGCGATCCCGGGAACTGGATTTCTCAGGATTCCTCCACGATTTATCATCAGTTCGCCTCCGGTGGACTGTGGGGGAGATGGTATCATCTCGACCTGATGGGCAGCTATCCTCTTTTGCGTGCTTATGACCTGATTTTCCCGCAGCTTCCGCCGGAGGAGCAGGCGAAAATCGGGAAGGGGATTTTTGATTTTCAGATCGGGCTTATCGGACGCTGGCCGGAGATTTATCATAATACGGCGGTCTACAAGATCGACGGCCTGATCCGCTTTGGCCTCGTTCTGAAAAGGCCGGAATATATTCATCAGGCGGTGAAGCTGATCGGAGACCTCTTTTATATCGGGTTTTCCCCTGACGGATTTTGGCACGAACCGGCCCCTTCCTATCATCGACAGGTAGCGTCGCGGATGACGAAACTGTTTCCGGATCTGTTGAAGGGGTATAGCGATCCCGAGGGGTGGCGGCATCCGGAGACGGGGGAGCGCTTCGACGATCTCGACCTTGGGAAAACGTTTGGGGAAGTCATCCGCACGATCGGGCGATCTCAGGAGAAGATCACGCTGCCGAGCGGATTTGTCGCGGCGCTCAACGACACAGACCCCGATTACCACTTTCAGTTCCCGAGAGCGAAGTCGGGTCCGGAATTATTGGGAACCTCCGGGTTTGCGATTCTCGGATCGGGGGAGGGCGCGGATCAGCAGCAGCTCTTCCTGAATTTTGACGGGACGCACGGGCATGAGCATCTCGACGGCAATGCGATCCATTGGTACGCGTTGGGTCACCGCGTGATGGATGAGACCCGTTATCGTCCATTGAAAGGCACAGACTCCTCCCGCGCCTGGTCGGAAAGCACCTATGCGCATCAGACGGTTGTGATCAATGAAGAGAATCAACCGTGGCGCTTTTTAAAAGATCAGAAGGTCTTCAACGCCGATGATGCGATTCGCGGGGTGGTCACCTGGCCTCTCCGCAGGAGCAGTGCGGGAACCTCTCACATGGGAGAGCTCCTGCTTTTTGACGGCAGGCGGGAAGACCTTCAGGTCGTGGAAGTAGAGGGGAAGAGGGCCTATGGCGGCCTGGCTGAGATCTATCGCCGTACCATTGTAAAAGTGGACCTCGGAGGAGGCGGCGGCTACCTTGCGGATATCTTCCGCGTCAGGGGCGGCGCGGTCCATGACTATATGCTTCATGGGCCGCTGGCGCTTCCGCATGAGTTGCGACTCTCTCTTCCGCTGGAGCCCGCTACGGGAACACTTGGGCCGAAGAATGCCTATCTGGGCCGCGCCGTCAGCCCGCGCTTTATTGATCTCGTCGGGCGAGGGAAGGCCGACGCACCGTGGTCCGCCACATTCTCCGCGCAGAATGCGATCAACCTCACTTCGCTTCTGCTTCATCCCGGCTCAGTAGAGATCCTCTCCGGTAAAGCGCCCGCGATCAATCGACCGGGAGACGCTCCCTTTGTCGCCGTCAGAAACAGAGGAGGTGAGAGCGTATTCGTCGCCATCCATGAGGTCTATCCGGTGCAAGCCGGAATCAAAGGCGCCCGGCTGCTGGCAGCACCCTCTGGAGCGGATGGCGGAGTGATCATCGAAGTCGACCTCGGGGCTTTCAAGCATCGCATCTTATCCACCTCCGGTCCCGATCAGGCCGTATCGGTTGTTCAGGGAGATCACGAGTACGCTTTGAGTGGCCGGTTGGGATGGCTCCGGATGGAAGGGGAGAAAGTGGTTCAGGGGGCGCTATGGGATGGCCTCAGCCTCAGATTCCCCGGTGGGGAAATTCGTTCCGCTCACCCGGCGCTTTTGGGGCAGGTGACCGGAACCCTCCGGCGTCAGGCCGGGGATGAGGCCAACGCGTTGATCGTTAAGGGAGCGATTCCGCCCGGTCTGTCATTGACCGGTAGCACGGTCCATCTCGCTTTCGGAAAGGAACATACCTGGTCCTACCGGATTGAGGCGATTGAACCCGGAGCGGACTCCACGAGCGTGATCCATCTGGAACATGATCCGGGGTTTCAGGTTCTCCCGGATGGTCTTACCAAAATGCTCTTTCATCCGGGATGGGGAACTCGCCTTCCCGTGACCTTCCGCATTCCGCTCCATCAGGCCTACCAACATTGAGGGCGACGGCGGATTATCTCATGAAAGCATATGCCAAAATCAGCCTGGGCTTGCAAAACGCGTGTTCGCTAACCCCCGTCGCTGCCCGTAAACTGATCGCCGCGGATGATGAACCGATGACGCACCCGCCGTTTGTCCTGCCGCCCCGTGTGCAATCGGACCTATGCGAATTTAGGCAATGACGATGCCGTGGATGATCGTTCCTTCCGTTGGCCGCCAAGTGCCTAAGGATGAACTAGCTATTCCGCTCGCGGAACACCCCGTCACGATAACCTTGAATCTGCGGGGATTCCGTCGCCATCTCCAGACGGCGTAGCGTTGTGAGGCAGTAGTCGCGGTCGATCTCCACGCCGCAGAAGCTTCGGCCCAGCTTGCGGCAGACGGCGGCGGTGGTGCCCGAGCCGAGAAACGGGTCGAAGACGAACGCCCCCGGGCCGGTGCTGGCGAGAAGGAGCTTGGCGATCAGCTTCTCGGGCTTTTGGGTCGGGTGTGGCGTGTTCTCCGACATCGACCAGAAAGGGACGGTGAGATCGGTCCAGAGGTTCGACGCGCCGGTGAGCCGGAAGTTACCGTCGTCGGTCTCCTCCCAGTCCTTCGGCGCTCCGGCCTCGCGATACGGCGCGATCACCCGCCGCCGGAGGCGCACGGCGTGGGGATGAAACTCGTAGTCGTCCGAACAGGTGGCAAACCAGATATCCTCCGAGCAGTTCTTCCAGTTCGCCGTCGCGCTGCGGCCCTTTTCGCGCTCCCAGGTGATCCGGTTGCGCACGATAAAGTGCTCGCTCAGCAGCGGGTAGATCGAGCCGGAGGAGTGCCAGTCACCGCAGAGGTAGAGCGAGGCAGTCGGCTTCAGCAGCGGCTTGAGGGGAAGCAGCCATGATGCCAGCCACTCCCTGTACGCCGTGGGCGGAAGCGCCCGGAAGCATCGCCCGTTGAAAGCTTTCGCGAGATTGTACGGCGGATCGGCGATGAGCAGGTCGATGAACCCGCCCTCCGGTCGCGGCAGGTGGGGCAGGGCGCCGAAGAGGTCCTGATGGAGTACGGTATCGCGCAGAGCCTCGGGATCGCAGACCGGCGCGGTGAGCGTCCGAAGCTGTGGGGCGAGCCGGGCGATCTCCTCCGGCGAAAGGTGCAGCGTGCGATTCCGGGGGGAGCGCGGTCGGTTCATGTGGCGGAGGAGGGCGGAGCCAGCGGCAGTCGGATGAGGATCACGGTCCCGCGCTCGTAAACGCTCTCCGCGCGGACGGAGCCGCCGTGGCCCATGATGATATGCTTGACGATTGAGAGGCCAAGCCCGGTCCCGCTGGCGTGTCCGCTGGCGTTCTCGTTTTCGCGGGTGCGTGCTTTGTCCGCGCGGTAGAAGCGCTCGAAGACGTGCGGCAGATCGGCGGCGGGAATACCGCAGCCGGAGTCGCGGATACGGATCTCGACCTCTCCATCCTGCGCCTCCACCTCCAGCGCAACGGTCCCGCCCTCCGGCGTAAACCGCAGCGCGTTGGCCATCAGATTGCCGAGCACCTGCTCCAGCCGCAGCATTTCGCCCATCACCGTGAGCGGCTGCGGGGGAAGCTCCCGACGGAGCTGTACCTGCTTTTGTTGAAACTTCAGCTCCCAATCCTCCGCAACGCTGGCGATCAGATCGTGCACGGAGACCGGCGAGAGCTTGAACTCCACATTACGCGACTCCAGCCGCGCCAGCGCGAGGAGATCCTCCACCAGCAGATTAAGCCGTTGCGAGTGCTTCTGGAGGATATGAAATGTCCGCACCCGCTCCTCCAGCGGCAGGTCTTCATGATCGAGCAGCAGCTCCACGTAGCCCTGAAAAATCGCCAGCGGCGTGCGCAGTTCATGCGAGACGTTGGATACGAAGTCGCGCCGCACCTGCTCCAGCTGGCGTACCCGCGTGATGTCATGAAAGATCGCCACGGCTCCGAGCAGTTGCCCCGTGCGATCCCGGATCGGCGCGGCGCTGGCCGCGAAGTACGAGCCGCTGCGCTGGAGGTGCACCTCCCGGGCGTCCGACCGCCCCGTGTCGAGCGCCGTGCGGATCATCGACTCCACTGACGCATTGCGCACGGTCTGGAGCACGCTCTGGCCGAGCGGTGTATTCGCGAGCTCAAACGCCTGCATCAGCGCCGGGTTCACCAGCCGTACCCGCCGCGCGGTATCGACCACCATCACTCCTTCGGAAATGCCCGAGAGGATCGCCTGAAGGTTGAACTCCTCCTGCGAGAGCTGCCGCAGCATCCGCTCGCGTTCGTCCGCCAGAGCCTCCAGTCCCAACCCGATGGAGCGAAAGGCTTCGTCTCCATGCAGGATAAAGCTCGACGGACGTTCTCCCTTGTTGATCAGCGCCACCATCCGCGCCACGCGGCGCCACTCGCGCCGCATCGCCCGGCCCCGCCAGACAAGCAGGCCGATCAGCACAGCGATGATCAGGAGGAGAAAAACGGTCATGCGCTTCGATCTTCTGGCGGCCTACAGCTCCGCGATCCGGTAGCCAAAGCCGCGTACCGTCTCCACGTAGTCGGCGCACTCCCCGAGCTTCTCGCGCAGCCGTCGGATATGGGTGTCGACCGTGCGCGTGTCGATCACGCTCTCGTAGCCCCATACCTCATTGAGCAGCGTATCGCGGGATTGCACCCGTCCCCGCCGCTCGATCAGCAGAGTGAGCAGCTTCAATTCCGTTGCCGTCAGGTCGATCGGTTTGCCGCCCACGGTGACGTAGAGCCGCGCCCGGTCGATCACGATCCGCCCCGCGCGGAGCGTTTCGGTCGCTTCGCCCTGCGGGCTCGTCCGGCGCAGGACGTTCTGAATGCGCAGCACCAGCTCGCGCGGGCTGAACGGCTTGGTCACATAATCGTCCGCCCCCAGCTCCAGCCCCACGATGCGGTCCACCTCCTCGGCCTTCGCCGTCAGCATCAGGATCGGGATGGAAGCGGTCGTCGGATCGCCCTTGAGCGTCCGGCAGACCTCCAGCCCCGACATACCCGGCAGCATCAGGTCGAGCACAATGAGCGCGGGGAGTTCCGCCCGCGCCAGTTCCAGCGCCGAGGGGCCGTCCTCCGCTTTCAGCGGGATCAGCCGGGCGGCCGTCAGGTTCGCCGCCACGAGGTTCAGCACATCGGGCTCATCATCGGCTACGAGGATTTTCGCACTCATCTCTAAAGCGCGCACCCTAGCGACGAAAATCGCTCGTGGAAAGGCGAAAGCCGGGGCGTACCCGAAGAAAAGACTTTATTTCCTCCCCCACCGATTTAGACCTTTCTCTCTGTATGACCACCCCTTCTCTTCGCGTCGGCATCATCTCCTTTCAGCACGAGAGCAACACCTTTATCCCGGAAAAGACCACCTTTGAGCATTTCCGGCGCTCTACCTACAGCGTTGGCGAAGAGATCCGCGAGAAGTACCGCAAGTCGTTCCACGAGATCGGCGGCTTCATCGAAGTGCTGGAGTCCGAAGGCGTCGAGCCCGTGACCCTTTTTCGCGCGCATACCGCCCCCTGGGGCGAAGTCTCCGACGAAGCGCTCGACGGCATCTGGGCCGTTATCTCCGAGCAGCTCGACAAAGCCGGAAAGCTCGACGGCATCCTCCTCGCCCCGCATGGCGCGGGCGTGAACGAATCGCGGCACGACATGGACGGCTGGTGGATGACTAGGGTCCGCGAGAAAATGGGCGATCTCCCCATCATCAGCACGATCGACCCACACACCAATCTCTCCGCCGCCATGATCCGCGCCGCCGACGCCCTCGTCGCCTATCGCGAGAATCCACACCTCGACCAGCGCCAGCGCGGCATCGAAGCCGCCCGCCTCATGGTACGCGCCCTGCGCGGCGAGATCCGCCCCACCACCGCCGCAGCCTTCCCGCCCGTGCTCATCAACATCGAGAGCCAGCTCACCAGCGCCGAGCCGATGCTTTCCCTCACGCGCGAGGTGGACGCCGTCCGCGCCCTGCCCGGCGTGCTGAGCGCCAGCACCATCCTCGGCTTCCCGTATGCCGATATCGCCGACGTCGGCAGTTCCTTCATCGTGGTCACCGATAACGACCCCGCGCTCGCGCAGCAGCTCGCCGACCGCCTCGCGAGCTGGCTCGTGGAGAACCGCGCCCTCTACCGCGGCGAAATGATCTCCCCCGAGGACGCCTTCGCGCGCGTCGAGTCTGCCGCCAAGCCGGTGGGCCTGCTCGACATGGGCGACAATGTCGGCGGCGGCGCTCCCGGCGACTCCATGATCCTCGCCGGGCTTTTTGAGAAGAGCGGACGCTACAAAGCCCTCTGCCCCATCGCCTCACCCGAAGACGTGAAGCGCTGCGAAGCCGCCGGAGTCGGCGCCCGGCTTCACCTCTCCCTCGGCGGAAAACTGCCGATGACCCCGTCAAAGCCTCTTGAAGTCGATGTCACCGTCCTGAGCATCAGCGACGGCGTCTACACCGAGGACAAGCCGC
>JBEBWR010000046.1:0-16637 GCA_040392045.1 Chthoniobacter flavus
AGCCAGGTGGCGCCGACGGCGAGGCGGAGGAAGAGGAGTGAGGTCATTCTTCGGTAGGCTGGCGAGGGGTGGGAGCGGGAGTAAAGGGTGGGAGGTCTTTGAGCTGCTCGGGGTTCAGGAGCCGGGCGACGTCCTGATGAGCGCGCGCCGTGATGTCGGCGACGGCGGGGGCGATGCGGGCCTGTTCTCCGGCGATCCGGCGCTCCGCTTCAGTGACGATCCGGAGAGCTTCGGTATGCTGGTCAGGGGTGAAGCGGACCTTCTGGTTGAGCCGGTAGACGGTGATGGCAGCGAGTTGCTCGGGAGTGCTGGAGGCGACGCCGCGGATGCGGTTGACGGAATACCGCACGCTCAGGGCGAAGCCGACGGCGACTCCAAACGCAAAGATGAGGAAGATGCCCAGCAGGGCTTTGCTGCGACTCATACTCCGTGCACCTTAACGCCCCACGGTATGCCCCGTAAAGGCATGAGTGAGGCTCCAGCCGGGGGCGTTTCGGAGGAGGTGATAGCGGGCGTGCCAGTCGTCTTCGCGAACGGCGCGGCTGTTCTCCCAAAGGAAGGCGGCGCTGGCAAGGGCGACGAGGGGGAGGGCGTACCAGGCCCAGCGGCCCTGTACCTGCAAACCGGATGATGGGGAAGTGGTGGTGCTCATACCGGGCGCATTGATCACACTCCCCGGGCGGCTTGCCACTGGGCGAGGAGCAGGTGAAGCAGTTCGGAGGCGGTGACGAGGAAGGCTTTGCCGTTCCGGGCGAATTCAGAGATGAAGCCTTTGAAGCTGACTTCCGGAGCGGCGAGGATAAGGAGCGCGGTCAGCAGGGCGAGGTTCATCAGGTAGATGATCACCAGCGAATAAAAGGTACCGTGATAGCTGAGATCGGTCTGCCCCTTGGGAATCATCCAGAGGGTAAAGCTGATATGGAAGCTCCACGTCACGCCAAGGGCGAGAAAGAGCCAGCGGGTATGCGGCGCGACATCCCAGAAGAGGGAGGCGACAAAGTAGAGGATGATGACCGCGACGCTGTAGATCGGATAGAAGTACGGGGCGAGCGAGATCCAGACGTTCTGCTTGTCCGTGAGGATATAGCCGCCTTCGGCTCCGAACTTGAATTTGCTGACGCGTCCGCCCATGAGCCAGACCCAGATGGCGTGGGTCAGTTCATGCCCGAAAACGTAGAGGGAGACGGGCTTGGGGAGGCCGAAAAAGGTGATGAGCCAGAGGAGAGAGCCGAGGCTGAAGAACCAGAATTCCTCCGAAGCCCAGAAGGCGTAGTCGAGATGCTGCCGGGAGAAGAGGCTGAAAAAGCTCTCGGTCCAGATCCACGCGAGGGGGAGGAGAAAGAGGCCGATGACGGTGTTGACCCAGCGGACGGGGATACGCAGCGCGCCGCGATCGGGCACGGGATCGTCGTCGTAGAGGTCTCCATCGTCCTGTTCGTCTCCAAAGGGGGCATCAAGGCTGCCCGGTAGGGCAGCCCGATGCGAAACCTGACGGGGGCGCTTCCGTTTCCCCGGGATGGGAAATCCCTTGGACGGACTTCTCGGACGCCTTGGAGCAGGGCGTTTCATGGGAGAGGAAGCGCGGCCGATAAGGAGCGGCGGGCTAGGCGCGCCCGAGGTAGCCCCCTGTGCGGGTGTCTACCTTGATGAGTTCGCCTTCCTTGATGAAGAGCGGGACGTTGATCACCTTGCCGGTCTCCAGCGTGGCGGGCTTCTGGACGTTGTTTGCCGAATCGCCACGGACGCCTTCGGGCGATTCCGTGACGCGGAGAGTGACGGTGCTTGGCAGCTCGACCTGTACGGGCTTGCCTTCGGCGTAGATGACTTCGACCGAGAGGTTCTCGACGAGGTAGTCCTTGGCGTCTTCGAGCAGCGATTCGCTCAGCTCGACGGTTTCATAGCTCTCGGGGTCCATGAAGTGGTAGCCGCCCTGATCTTTGTAGCTGAACTCAAGGTTCTGGCGGTGGACTTCGACCAGCTCGATTTTGTCGGTGGAGGCGAAGCGGACATCGGCGGATTTCCCGGTGCCGATATAGCGCATGACGACCTGCACAAAGGCGCGGAGGTTGCCGGGGGTTCGGTGTTGGACTTCAAGGACGATGGCGACGTTACCATTGTAACGGAGGGCCTGGCCCTTGCGGAGATCGTTAGCTGCTGCCATAGATAAAATGGGGTTAGTGGTGTTTCTTTAGGGGGGCGAGTCAAGCAGTCACACGGACGCTAGACAAGTCTGAACTTGGCGAGGTCCTGCGTGTCAACAAGGCCTACGGGGAAGAGCGCTTCCCCCTCGGAGGCAGGCGCGGTGACGATGATGTCATCGATGTGGTGCTTCTCAAAGAGGTGCAGGACTTCGACGGCGAGCTTGTCGGAGGGGATCGTGATGGGGTTGGCCGTCATAAATTCGCAGACGGGGCGTTCCAGCAGGTCGGGGACGCGCTCGAAGTGGCGACCGAAATCGCCATGCGTGAAAATTCCCGCAAGCGAGCCGTCGGGGTGGGTGAGGACGGCGGAGCCGGTGCGGCAGCGGGCCATGCGGGCGAGGACAGCACGGACGTTGGCGTCGACGGGAAGCGCGGCAACGAGATCGCCAGAGCGCATGATTTCGGTGACTTTGAGCAGAAGCGTCCGCCCGAGGCGCCCGCCGGGGTGAAACCGGGCGAAGTCTTCCTTTCGGAATCCGCGCGCTTCCAGCAGGACCATCGCGAGGGCGTCGCCGAGGACCAGCATGGCCGTGGTGCTGGAAGTGGGGGCGAGCCCGAGCGGGCAGGCCTCTTCTTCAATGGTGGCGTCGAGGTGAATGGCGGCCTGCCTGGCAAGAAGGGACCTGGGGTTGCCCGTGATGGCGATGAGCGTGATGTCAAAGCGCGCGAGGGCCGGGAGGATATTGAGCAGTTCTTCGGTCTGGCCGGAGTAGCTCAGCGCGATCACTACATCGCCATCGGAAACGACGCCGAGATCGCCATGCAGGGCGTTCAGGGAGTTGAGGACGACGGCGGGCGTGCCCGTACTGGTAAAGGTGGCAGCCATTTTATCCCCGATATGCCCCGACTTTCCAACGCCGACGATGACGACCTTCCCTTTCCGCTCCACGGCGCATCGGATGGTTTCCACGGCGCGACAGAAGCTCTCGTCCAGCCGTGCGGCGACCCGGGCAATCTCTGCCTGCTCAATCTCAAATACGCGTTTGGCTTTGGCCAGAAAGTCCATAAGCGGAAAGCTTGCTACGAAAAGGGCGCTTCTGCCAGTGGAAAACAGGTCGGAAAATTATGTTTGACGGGCGACTTCAACTCCTCTAGAACAGTTTGCGTTCCCCTAAAACACGCTTACCCGGTCCTCCCGATGTCACGAACCGTCCCGCCAGATTCCTCAAAGCCTTCGAAGCCTCTGCATCTTCAGATTGCGGACGAACTCAAGCGCGACATTTGGTGCGACCGGTCTCCGCTCGGCTCGCATCTCCCCTCGGAGCGGGAGATTGCCGCCCGCTTTGGGGTGGCGCAGATGACGGTGCGGCAGGCGCTCTCGCTGCTGGAGGGGCGGGGGATGATCCGTCGCCGACATGGGAAGAAGACGGAAGTAGTGTCGGCGCAGGAAAAGGTGACCGTGGGGGTCCTTTTCGGGCCGAGCCTCACGGACGAGACGGCGTACTATTACCGGGCATTGCTCTCGGGGATGCGGGAGATGGCTCCGGCTCGGGGGTGGGAACTGAAGGTTTTCGATGCGCTTCAGATCCGCTCGGCGGAACTGCACCCGCAGCGGGAGGCGATGGTAAAGATGCTGGAGACCGAGGTGCGGGTGCACGGGTTGGATGCCGTGATCAAAGTGGCGATGAGGGAGGAGGATGTAGCTGACATTACCCCCTTTTCGCTGCCGGGAGTGGAGGTGGCCAGTTCCAAGGAGAGCGATCTGGTGCAGGACGTGTGGCTGTTTGGCTACGAGGCCGTCAAGCGGCACGTCGCCCACGGGCGCAAGAAAATCTGTTATATCCGGACGCGGTTCGCCAATGAGCGGAGCGGTCCGCGCGGAGATGTTGACATCGATGGAATGCGGGAGGCGGCGGAGGCGCTTGGCATTGAGGCGCCCACGGTGATTCACCTGACGGTGGAGGTGACGATGGGAGCCTCCAGCGGACGATTGCACCGGGCAACGGTGCGTCTTTTCGAGGAGTGGAAGAAGCTGCCCGCGTCGGAGCGGCCCGATGCCCTGATCGTGGGCGACGACATTATGATGCGGACAGTCTCCATGGCGCTGACCGAGGCGGGAATCCGGACGCCGGACGATGTGCGGGTGATCTGCGCCACGCATGATCGCGCGGATTTCTACTACATTGCGAAGGTGCAGCGGTTTGCCTTTTCCATCAACGATGTGGTCGGGCGAATGTTTGAGCTGCTGGAGATCCGTCTTCAGGGAGGAAAGGAACCGGACCTGCCGCTTCTGGTGCAGGGGCGCTTTATCCCTGAGCCGGTATTTGAATCACAAATCGAAAAAATCTATGAAAACCAATTCTGAAATCGTGACGGACGGCGCGCTTTTCAAGCGCATGCGTGATCGAAAACTTTCTCTCGCCGCTGCGATGGCGGTGCTGATCGTTTTTCCGATGACTTCGCTTGAGGCGGCGGTGATTTACCGCCAGACCTTTGGCTTTACGGGAACGAATCCCGACAGTAGTTCGGAGCGGATTGGAGTGAGCCACGTGGGGTGGCAGGGCTATTACCAGATGACCAACTATCAGCCTTCGACTCCGGTGGTGAGCCCGATTGCCACGGATGAAAGCTCCTATTATGTGGGAATCCGCGAAATCGCGGGAGCGCCGACGAATTTGCCGAATGTGGGCACGCCGGCACCCTCGGAAAGCGAAGCCTCTGGAGCCGTGATGCTTTACCGGGGAGATAACCAGAACTATCAGTCCCTCCTGTTTACGGAACACTTTGAGATTGATCTCGCAGAATACCGGATTGATACGATCTCCTGGTACTCCGCGGCTTCCACCGCGAATATCAATAATGCTTTGCGCGCGGCTCTTCGGATTGGCGACGAGTGGTACGTTTCAGAGGCGATCACTTCCTCGACGCTGGGGGGAAACGCTGCGGGCAACTTTTCAACAAGCGCCACGGAGCGCAGTGTCAGCCTTCAGGGAAACCTCTGGTACTCGCTTTCTGCCGAAGTGGGGGGCTACTTTGCAATCGGTACGGAGGCGCTGGAATTACCGAATGCGGGAGTGGTGGAGGCGTTTGGTATGTATGGGACGACGACCACCACCAACGGGCATATGGTGATCTTTGATAGCTATACGATCTCCGCGACGGCGATCCCCGAGCCGGGAGCGATGGCGCTGCTGAGCGGTTGTGTGGCGATAGGGGGATTGACGCTGGTCCGGCGGCCAAAGGGCGGGGAATAGATTTATTAGTATTTGATTTTCTTAATATTTGAATATGTCACTTTCCAGTTTTTCCACCTTGGGATTGGTTTTGGGATTAACCCTGTTTCCGAGGATGAATATTTCAGCTTCCGACGCGGATGATGCAGCGGCGCGGGAGGCCGCGCTTTCCTGGTCACGGCTTGCCAATGTGAAGGATCACGGCGCGAAGGGCGATGGAGTTACCGATGACAGCGAGGCATTCCAGAAGGCGATTGATGCGATCTCGCAGTCCGGCGGGGTGGTGTTCATTCCCGAGGGGAATTACCGGATTGCAAAGACGCTGCTCATCGGAGGCAGTCGTCCGACGACGAAGCAGCCGCTGGACTTTGTGGAGATCGTCGGGGCGGGGAAGAATGCGACCCGCCTGCTTGGCGACGGGGTCGAGTTCATTCTCGCGGCGCGGTATGTGACGGCGGAGCGGAAAGGGCGCGTTGGCCGGACGATCATTTTCGGGCCTCAGGTACGCGACATTACCTTCGCCCCGCTGATCCCCGGGAAGGAGTCGCGCTGTGGCGGCATTGATGTGAGCTATATGATCCACTGGTCGGTGCGGAATTGCCAGTTCGTAGGGCTTACGACGGGAATCTATTCGCTGGAGCGCGAGAAGGCGTCCGATGCCGACCCCAACGCGCTGGCGGTTTACATTATCCGGATTCATGACAACTTCTTCTACGGTTGCGCGAATTACGCCATTAAGCTGGGGCGTATTTTTGATCTTTCCATCGAGAACAATGAGATCGAGCACGGCGTCGGGGGGATTCAGATCGGTGTTCGCGGAGATGGTTTCGATGCAGCAGCCAATAACGTACGGATCGTAAACAACCTGATCGAAGGACTGGGCGGAAAGGAACCGGCGATCAGCGGCTCCTGCTGGATCGGGAGCCGCATTGTGGGGAACTACTTTGAGGCAAATCAGGGTGGCGATATCGAGCTGAGACCGGGAGCTACGGACGGCTGGAGCCGAGGGCTGGTGATCGCTTCCAATACGTTTCAGCCTACGAAAGAGCAGCGGGCGGGCGGAGCCTACGGGCCGGTTTACCTGACGAAGACGCTCGACACCGTGGTGATGAGCAACTTTACGACCGGCGCGAATCTGCTCCATCCGTCGAGTGAGAAACTCGGACGGGGAGTGAACCTCGTCTCCAATACGCTGAATAATCCGCCGGAGATCGGTGATATCCGCGGAGCAAAGAGCGGGAATCCCGCCGATTATGTGGGGCGGCTGACGGAGCAGTCGCGGAAGCAGGCGGAGCAGTGGGGCGTATCGGGGCCTCTGGGGTCGGTGGGGATTCATTCTCTGCTGGGCCTCCAGTTCCACCCCGAGGGCGGGCAGGCGCGCTCGGTGGCCTACGCGACGGCGGCTCCCTCGGAGAAGGGGAGGCGCTACCAGATCGGGGATCTTCTCCTTAATATGACGCCGATGCCGGATCGCGAAGGGAAGCTGGCAATGGGATGGGTTTGTGTCGAAAGCGGAGAGCCGGGGACGTGGCGGGAAGTGGTGGTGCAGACGCGGGAGGTGCCATCCGTCAAGTAGCCGGAGATTTTTTATGAAAAAGTTCGCCTTGTTTTTACTGGTACCGCTGATTTCCCTCCGCGCGGAGGAGGGGACACAGCGAAGGGAGCTGATGGAGGATGGCGCGCTGGCACTTTACTCCTCCTTTGACGAGGGACACGATGCAGAGATGAGCCGGGGAGAGAGGGCGGGCCGTCTGGCGGGGGAGAGCCGACAGGTGCCGGGTGTGGTCGGGCAGGCGCTGTCATTCCGCAGTGAGGAGCCGAAGGTCGGATCTGTAGCGTATGGGGTGAAGGAGAGCTTCAGCCCGGAGCGGGGGACGCTGATGTACTGGTTCCGGCCCGGCTGGGACGGCGCGGACCCGGAGGGGAAGTATACGCTGGCGTGGGTAACCATGGACAAATCGCAGCGCTACTTTGCGATGCATCGCTCGCTTTCCAAAGACCCGCATGCGCTGTTTGTCAATTTCCAATGGGATAACGTGCTGAATATCAGCACGAAGAAGTATCTGCACGCAGATGCGTGGGTGCATCTCGCGGTGACATGGAATCAGGATAGCGGACAGTATGCCCTCTATATGAACGGGCAGCTCGTAGCGGACGCGCCGTGGAAGGTGTTGCCGGAGGAGGGGCAGTACCGTCCGTTGACGCTGATGCTTGGCCGTTTCTACAAGACGGATGCGCCCATTAACGCGGATTACGACGAGCTGTTTCTCTTCCAGCGGGCACTTTCACCCGCCGAAATCCACGCGTACGTGGAGGAGACAACCCCCGGGGAGGCGGCCCGGTAAAGATGAAGTTCCCCCCTTCGAACCCATCGCGGAACGCGTTTACCCTTCTGGAGCTCTTGGCGTGCATCGCCCTGATCATGATCGTTCTGGCGCTGCTTTTTCCGGTCACTGCGGGCTTGAGGGAGCGGGGAAAGACGACGCAATGCGTTAATCTGCACCGGCAGTACGCGCTGGCGCTGATCGCCTACGCCGGAGAGCATGGCGGGTGGCTGCCGCCCTATCAGGACGAGAACAAGACAAGCTGGCCCCGCCTGATCGCGTCGTATCTCGGAGTGACCGGAAATCTGTCGCCGGGATACAAAGTGCTTCGCTGCCCGGCGGCTTCCAAAGCGGTGTCGACGACGATCGGAGTGAATTATACCGAGCAAAAGGGAAAAGCTCCTTTCGGCATCGCCTTTGCCCCTTATCCCGGCTCAATGAGGCTCTCCACGGTGAGCCGCGGGACGGTATTGACGGCGGATATTGAGAATCCTTCGGGGCATGCGTGGTTCCTCAGTCCGAACCAGTTTCCTCTGACGCTGGATAAGGATGGGGACGGAGTGAAGGAGACACGGCCGGGCAACCCGCCGAATAACTGGTTTATGTTCCGTCATCAGGGCAATGCGGTGGTGAGCCTGGCGGACGGGTCCGGGCGGGTGGTGACGCCGAGAGAGTGGGGGCTCAATGAGGGGCGTCTCTGGGGACCATAGGGAAGATGTAGGGCGGGCAAAGAGGTGTTTTTGGTGCGTACTTTTCCTCGCTTCCGGGGAAAAGACGGAGTAGGGTGCCGCTCCGGTATCGGGCGTGTACGTGGCTTTTTCTCGACAGAGATTCCCCGAAGAAGCGAAAGTACCCCGCTGGCACTGGTTTTCTTCGATCTATTTTCCGAGACTATTTCCCGAGAACATCATGAGGTTATTTTCTTTATATCAAAAGTTTCGCGCGGCCACGGGGTTGGTGCTGGCGGTGACGCTGGGAGCAGCTCCGCTCGTTGCGAATGAAGAGGCGCCACCGCGTAAGATTGATATCGCCACGCTTCCGGCAACGATGGTGGACGATGTGGTCGTCCCCGTGCCGACGGAGGTCTTCGGGGTGCTCGACAAGCTTGGTTCGCCAAACTGGCACGCGGTGCTCCGCAAGGTGGAGAATCCGAATCTGGGGGACCGCGCACAGGTGGCGCTGTTGCTCGGGAGCGTCATTGCTGAAGGTTTTATCGCCGTGGAAGCTCAGGACCCGGAGGAGGTGAAGGAGATCGGCCGTCACGTCCTGACGCTGGCGAAGGCCATCGGAGTGAGCAAGGCGGTAATCAGCCGGACGAGCAGCATTATCGAAGCCGCCGATCAGCGGAACTGGACGAAGATCCGCGTGGAGTTTGACGGTGCCTCGCATGACGTGAAGCAGGCGATGATCGAGCTGAAGGACGAGCAACTGGCTCAACTGGTCAGCCTCGGCGGCTGGCTGCGAGGGACGGAGGCGCTGACGACGGTAGTGCAGAAAAATTACTCGAAAGACGGGGCCGAACTGCTTCATCAGCCGGCGCTACTCGATCATTTCCAGCGGCAGCTCGATAACATGGACTCGCGCCTGAAACGCAACCGCGTGGTGAAGCAGGTGCGCAGCCGTCTGCCGGAAATTCGTCCGCTGATCGAGAAGCCCGATGCGGTAACTTCCGAGCGGGTCGATAAGATTCACGCCATCACGACGGAGCTGGTGAAGGTCATCGGCTCCAAAGACTCCTGATCAACTTTCTGGATCTGCCTGTGAAAACAATAGCTTGTCTGGTTTTGGCTTTGCTCTGTGTGGTCCCCTTGCGGGTTCACGCAACGATTGATGATGCGCTCTCTTTCGCTCTGGAGGCGGCGTCCCCGTATGTGAAAGAGGGGTTCACCGTACGCGAGGATTACTGGGGGGGCGATCTCCCGGTAAAGCAGAAGAAGGCGATCGTGCATCAGCTCTTCAAGGGCAATGAGTATTGGTTCTGGCTCGGGACCGATACGGAGAACGCGAAGGTGACCGTGCATATCTACGACTCGGAGGGGAATCTCGCCGAGGCGGAGAGCTGGTCTGACAAGCCGCACATGGCGGCGGCGCGGATTGTCCCGAAAGCGACGGGGTCGTATTACCTCATTGTGGAGATCAAACGCTCCTCGGAGGAGCGCACCCGCTGGGCGCTGGCCTACGGCTTCCGGTAAGCGCAGGAGGGGAACAAAGTTAATTTCAAAAAAGCAGGGGGGCATTCCTCCCTGCTTTTTTATTGCCGTTACCGCCGGTTATCGTCGGGTGGTCTTCTTCGCGATTTTCTCCCGGCCCTGTTCCAGAATGCGGCGTTCGGCCTTGGTGAGGCTGTGAATACCTTCGCGGGAGATCTTGTCGAGGATGGGGTCGATCTCCCGGCTGATAAACTCTCCGGGCTCCATCGCTTCGCGGCGCTCTTCCTCTTCGCGGCGGGCGTCGAGCTTGCGTTGGAGCCATGATCGCTCGTAACTGCGCGCGCCGTAGCCAAGCTTCCAGACGTAGAACCAGCCAAAGAGCGCTCCGCCGAGATGCGCCAGATGGCCCACGCCACGGCCCAGACCGGTGGCGATAAAGAAGAGCGAGATGCCGATGACGGCCCAGCCGAGCCATTTGGCGCGCATCCGCACCGGGATGATGAAGTAGAGGAGGGCGGTGATCTCCACCTCGGGCATCATGGTGGTGAAGGCCAGAAGGACGGCGCAGACACCGCCGGACGCTCCCACAAGCTCCACGGGGCCGCCACTGAATAGGAGCTGGGCGATACCGCCGAGGATACCGCCGAGAAAGTAGATGGTGAGCAGTCGCCGGGGGCCAAGCTGGGTCTCCACTTCCCGCCCGGCAAAAGCGAGACCGAGGCAGTTGACCAGAAGGTGAAGGATGCCTCCATGCAGGAACATGTAGGAGAGAAACTGCCAGTAGTGACCGGCCTTGATCCCCCCGCCACTCAGGGCGAAGTAATGCTCGACGAAGCCGGGGTAGCGCATGCCGACGAGCCACTGGAGGACGAACACGGCGATGTTCACCCCGATGAGGAGATGAACCCACGTGATTCGGCGGTAGCCGGGGCTGAAAGGGGCGGTGCGCATGGACTGCATGGTGCCTCAATTTACGCTTTCACATCCGCTTGTCGAACGGGAAGAGGCAGGCCTTCTTCGCGGCGGACGAAGAGGGGGCGATGGAAGCGTTGGTGCCGCGCGCGATTCTCAGAGATGCGGGCAGCGAGGGAAACCGGCTCGGCTGGCGATTGTACCAGCGTGGCACAAAGGGCGGCGAGAGCCCGGACGTCCCTCCACGCCACGAACTCGGGGGCGATGCGCTGGTCGGGGCCGATGTTGTGGTAGTTCCCAAGGGCGACGCAGAGCGCGCCGCACTCGTAACCGGCGAGTGTGTAGGCGGTCCCTTCGCAGACGCCGCCGCTCATGAGGCAGCGCTGATGGGGAATCTGCGCTGCGGCGGCAGTAGCGGCGAGGGCAGCGGTGACGCGGGGCGAGAAGATGGTGCCGCGATCGCCGACGCGGACGATGACGCCTTCGCCCATGACGGCGGGAGGACGGATAGGGCTGGCCTCAATGGAGAGGATCTGCCAGTCGTGCGGAATGAGGCCGGACTCGGCCAGCTCCATGGCTCCGATAAAGGCGACTTCCTCGGCCCGGGTAAAGAGGGCGGCGCAGGCTCCCTCGACTTCGCGTCGTTCCAGCTCGCGGAACATGGCGACAATGGCGGCGCAGCCGATGAGGTCGTCACAGGCGGGCGCGTCGATGCGACCGCTCTCTTCCATAGGCGGGGGAAGATCCCAGACGGCGAAATCACCTTCATTCCGCCGTGGGAAGGTGCGCAGTTCTTCGGGGACGCCGCCGAGAAATTCCCATTCGTCCTTTTCATTGCGCACCCATGCGGGGTGATCCATATGCGCGGCGAAGGCAAAGCGGATGGGAGCCTCGCCGCGCTGGTAGCGGGCGACGAGATTGCCGAAGGAGTCCTGCTCAAGGGTGACGTGCGGACAGTCGGCGAGGAGGCGGGTGATCTCGGCGGCCACCGCGTCTTCATGAAAGGGGGCGGTAGGCTGTTCGAGGATGGCGAAGACGGTCTCGCGCAAGGCCTCGGAGAAAACGGGATCGGTCATCATGGGAGCTTGGGAATGGAGGTGAGGATTTTCAGGCGCTTGGGATGAAAACTGAAGGCGACGGGGAGCTGGCCGATGACTTCGCCGTCAACTTCGACGGGGATGTCGCCATCGGCGCTGGTGACGTTGAGGCTCTCAGCTTGAAAGTAGACGACATCCTTGAGATGCAGATGCGTCCCGAGGGCGATGTTCTGAAGGTATCGCATGACGTCGAGGATACCGAGGTTCTTGAAAATCAGGACGTCGAGCCGCCGATCGTCGATCCGGGCTTTGCGAAAGACGGGGAAGGGACCGCCATAGTAGCGCCCGTTGCCGAGGAGAACGAAGGAGCCTTCGTGCTCAACATAGGCAGCGCTCTGCGGGAGGGTGCCGTGAACCCTGAGCAGAGGGGGCTTCCGCATGGCGACCTGCGTGGCGCAGAGGAGGTAGCTCAAGGGGCCGAAGGTTTTCTTGGAGGCCCAGCTGGTCTCCTGAACGATCTGGGCGTCGAGCCCGATGCCGGCGAGCTGGACAAAGGCATGGCCGTTGGCAAGGGGGAGGTCGATCTCGCGGGTGTGTCCGGCGCGGATGATCTCCCAGCAGGCCCGGAGATTCCGGGGGATGCCGAGTTCTTTGGCGAAGACGTTCATGGTGCCGGTGGGCAGCAGGCCAAGGGCGGCTTGGGAGCCGGCGAGACCGTTGACGACTTCGTTGATGGTCCCATCGCCTCCGGCGGCGACGACGCGGGTGTAGCCCTCCGCCACGGCGTCGCGGGCGAGCTGTCGGGCCTGACCTTTCTCGTGGGTGAGCAGGAGGTCGGCCTGATCGCGGGCGAGCGCGCGGATCTCCTCAACGAGGGCGCTGGCGCGTTCCCCGCGGGCGGCGGGGTTGAGGATGATGGCGGTTCGATGCATAAGGGACGGGATGAGTCGGGGATGAAATCTTGCCTTTTTCTTTCGGCAAGGCGTGGTTACCTTGCCTCCGTGAACAAGATTGCCAAGGCCATTCTCATCACGTCGGTTTCGCTGGTTGCCATCCTCCTGCTCATTGTGGTCGGTGCGCATCTTTACGTGGAATCTGCGGCGGTGCAATCGCGGATTGAGACGGCGGTGAGCCAGCAGATGCGGATGCCGGTAAAGGCGGAGCTGCTGCGCTTTTCGCTCTGGAGTGGACTGCGGGTGGAGGGACTGGTGGTGGGGGACGATGGCAAGGAGCCGTTTGCGACGATTCCGCAGGTGACGGCCAAAGTGGCATGGGGGCCGCTGATTTTCTCGCGGCGACTGGTGATCCGGGAGCTGCGGGTGACGTCGCCGGTGGTGGCGTGGCGTCAAACAAAGGAGGGAAAATGGCGCCTGCCGCTGACGGAGAAAAAGAAGCAGCCCAAGGAGGAACGGCAGCAAGCGGAGGAGCCGAAGCCGGAAGTGGCGGTAAAAAAAGAGGGGCAGGCGAAGGAGAAGAAGCCGGAGCGGCAGCGCGTGGAGTTCCACATCGTGCAGGCGTCAATCACCAACGGAAATTTTGTCTTTCAGGATCGTAAGGGGCGGCCTCTGGCGCGGCTGGAGGAGGTGAATGTGCGGATTCCCATGCTCTCGGCAGAGGCGGCGAACGGGACGGCGTCGGTGCGGAGAGTGCTGCTGCGGGAGAAGCTGGAGATTGAGGAGGTGACGACGCCGTTTGAGTACCGCGAGGGTACGCTGGCCCTGCCGGAGCTCAAGGCGAGGGTGGCCGGGGGGATGGTGGAAGGCTCGGGGACGCTGAAGCCGGATACGAAGGGCGCTCCCTTCACGAGCCGGGCGGCGTTTCAGGATGTGGATCTCGGTCGGTTGCTGACGGAACTGGAGGCGCGGGGCTTTACCCATAGCGAAGGGAAGCTACGCGGGGCGCTGGAGTTGGAGGGAAACTCTGGCGATACGAAAAGCATCTCGGGCAAGGGCGAGGCGCGGCTGGAGGGCGGAAAGATGGAGCAGTATCCGCTGCTTCAAATGCTGGGACAGACGCTGCGGATCAGCGAATTGACGCGGCTGGAGCTCAATCAGGCGCGGCTGGTGACGGAGATTCGCAAGGAGCGGGTCTATGTAAAGGATCTGACGCTGGAGTCGACGAATCTGAGCCTCTCGGCGGTGGGCGAGGTGCGGTTTGACAAGCGGATGGATCTCGATGCGTCGCTGGCGGTGAATGAACAGATTTCGCGGCAGTTGCCGGGGATCATCCGGTCAAATTTCCGCGCGGTGGACGGGAGCGACCGGATCGCCCTGCCGTTTCAGGTGACGGGGACGCTGGAGGACCCGGATACCGATCTGGTCAAGGCATTGATGGGCGAGCAGTTTGAGCGGCAGGCGAACAGTCTGCTCCGGGCGTTCCGGGAGTTCACCGGAGGCAAGGAGAAGAAAGAGGATCGGAAAAAGAAACGGAAGAAGGACAAGTAGGTCTGATTATCAAATTTTTATGCGCATTGTATCCGGCACGGCGGGCGGGATTCCGCTCTGGACTCCGAAGACCGATCTGCGCCCGACGATGGATCGGGTGCGGGGGGCCATTTTTGACAGCCTCGGCGAGCGGGTGATCGGGGCGCGGGTGCTCGATCTTTTCGCAGGGTCGGGAGGGCTGGGGCTGGAGGCGCTCAGCCGGGGGGCGGCAGAGGCCGTTCTCGTGGAGAAGGAGCCGAAGGCGGTGGAGACGATTCACCGGAATCTCGCGAAGACGCGCCTGAACGGGGCGACGGTACATACCCTCGACATTTTCTCCTACCTGCATCGGATGGCTCCCAGGGGGGGATTTGATCTCATTCTGGCCGATCCTCCGTATGCGAAGCGCAAGGGGGAGCGCGATTTCGGCGCGGAGCTGCTGGGCGATCCAACGCTGGCGGAGGCGCTTGCGCCGGAGGGGATGTTGATTCTGGAAAAGATGCCGGATGCGAAGCTCGCCATCCCGGCGGGGTGGGTGGTACTGAAGGCCCGGCGCTATGGGGCGACGGAGGTGCTCTGGCTCTACCGCGGGGAGGCGGAGACGTGAGCCACCGCAGGGGGCTGCCGGAAGGGGCGCGGCTGCCGCTGGCGGTTTATCGGACGTTCTTTCCGCTGGTGTTTCTGCTGATGCTGCCGGGGTTCCTGCTTCGGATGATCCGGCGGGGCGGGTATCGGGCGCAGTTTGGCCAGCGCTTCGGGCGCTATGACGCTGCGGTGCGACAGCGGCTGGCCGCAGGAGGCTGGACATGGATTCATGCCGTGAGCGTGGGGGAGATGATGATGGCGCTGAAGCTGGCGCGCGCCATGCAGGAGGCGCAGCCGGGGATTCGTCTGCTGCTTTCGACGACCACTTCGACCGGCTACGCCGTGGCGCGGAAAGAGAAGCCGGAGGGCGTGGAGCTGATTTACTACCCGCTGGATCTGGCCGGGATCGTGTGTCGGGTGCTGAGTCTGTTGCGTCCGGAGCGGCTGGTGCTGGTGGACAAGGAGCTGTGGCCGAATCTGGTGAGCGAATGCTATCGGCGCGGAGTACCGGTCTCCATTGTGAATGCCCGCATTTCTCCCCGCTCGGAGCGGCGGATTCGCAAGGCCCGTCGGTGGGTGGCCCCGTTCTATGGGCTGCTGGAGCGGGTTTGTCTACAGGATGCGACCGATCGCTCCCGGTGGGAGGCCGTTGGGGTAAGACCCGAGGCGTTGCGGCTGACGGGGAGCCTGAAGTTTGACCAGACGGGGGCTGTGGCGGATGCGGCGGCGCTGGAGCCGATGCGGCGGGTGATGGACGCGGTAGGCGCGGCGGGTAGGCCGGTGCTGCTAGGCGGGTCCACCTTTCCGGGGGAAGAGGCGCTATTGGGTCGGGCATTGCTCGCGCTTCGGGAGCGCTGGCCGGAGCTGTTTCTGATCCTTGTGCCGCGACATGTGGAGCGCACGCCCGAGGCGGTGTCAGCATTGGAGGGGCTGGGGCTGCGGGTGCAGCTTCGGTCGGAACCGGTACGGGAGGGCGGCGCGAGGCCGGATGTGCTGGTGGTCGATACGACAGGGGAACTGGCGCGATGGTACGCGATGGCGACCGTCTGCTTTATCGGCAAGAGCATGGGGCCGGAGTGGAAGGGGGGGCAAAATCCCGCCGAGCCGCTTTTCGCCGGAAAGCCGGTGGTGTTTGGTCCGGAGATGCAGAATTTCGAGCCGCTTGTAACACAGTTACTGGCGGCGGAGGGAGCAGTGAAGGTGGCCGGTGAGGCCGCGCTTTGCGCAGCGGTGGAGCGGCTGCTGACCGAGGCTGATCTCCGGGAACGGCAGGTGAGGGCGGGGCGCGAAGTACTGGCGGGACACTGCGGCGCGACGGGACGGATCATCAGTGCAGTATTTTAGGGCCTGCTCAAGATCTCAAATCTCTCTCGTGACGACACTCCCTAGGGCCGCAGCAGAAGGGTGCAGCTCTGAAGGTAGTTAAGCGGTGTAGGGACGGCAATCGTCTCACCGTCAAGGCGGACCGGGAGTGTCTCCCATTCGTTTTGTGGATTGAGCACGCTCATGCTTGCGTAGCGGCTGAGGTCACCGGTGAGGGTGAGCGAAGGAATGGGATCGGCTTGGAGATTGAGAGCGTGAAGCAGGACGCCCCCATCAGGCAGGTCGCCGATCAAAAGGTAGAGATCGCGGTCCGTTTCGACTCCGATGGCGTAATCCTCCGGGGCGAGCCAGCGGAGGATGCGCGTCAACTGCTGTCGACGGTACGGCGTCGCGAAGTGCAGCTCCAGCGTGCGCGGCAGCGAGGCGGCGTAGATAGCAACGCGGCCGCCGAGGTGATTCTCAAAAAGGGTGACGGAAGGGGCGACGGGCGTGATATCGGGCGATTGCCT
>JBEBWR010000047.1:0-16573 GCA_040392045.1 Chthoniobacter flavus
CGATCCCGAGCTGCTGGCGGTAGAGGTCGTACTTGAGGTCGCGAAGGTCAACGCCGTCGATGCTGATCGAGCCGGACTCGACGTCGTAGAAGCGCGTAAGCAGGCTCATGAGCGTGGACTTGCCGCAGCCGGAATGCCCCACGAGCGCGATGACTTCGCCGGGCTTCACGTCGAGGTTGAAGCCGTTGATGGCTTTCTTCCCGTCGTAGGAGAAGGTGACATCGCGGAAGGTGACCGCTCCCTCGATCTCATCCAATACGATGGCGTCCTCCTGCTCCTGCACTTTCGGCTTGATGTCGATCAGCGTCAGGATGCGCTCAAAGCCGGTGCGGGCGTTCGTCCACGTCAGCAGGAGAGAGGAGAGGCTGTCGATCGGGGCAAAGAGGGTGGAGAGGTAGCTGACGTAGGCGACAAAGCCGCCGATGGTCATGTTCCCGTTGAATACGGCTAATCCCGCCCAGACCCACACGGTCGCTACGGTGATGACCGAGAGGACGTTCAGCGAGATGCGCATCCGCGAGCCAAGCAGCGGCAGCTCAAACTCCCGCAGGAAGTTCTCCCTGATCCGCAGTACGAAGCGCCGCCGCTCGTGGTCCTCCTGCGCGAAGGATTTCACCACGCGGATGCCCGCGAAGGTCTCGCCGAGCGATCCGGCAAGCTGCGACTGGCGCTCCTTGATCTCGTGATCAGTGCTCCGCAGGCGCTTGCGGAAGGTGTGGATGATCAGGAAGTAGAGCGGCAGAATGCAGAGGCAGAAGAAGGTCAGCTTTGCATTGAGCAGGAACATGATGAGCAGCCCGACGCAGAAGGAGACGGAGCTGTTCGCCAGCGTGGCAAAGGAGGTGTTTACAAACTGCTGGATGGTGGCCGCGTCGTAGATCACGCGGTTTACCAGACTGGCGGTGCGCTCCTTTTCATAGAAGGAGAGATGCAGCAGTTGCAGATGATGAAAGAGGGCGCGACGGATATCGAAAACCGTTCGCTGGCCGATGTAGGTGACGAGGAAGTCATGGCCATAGCCAATAACAAATCGCGTGGCCTGAAGCGCGAGAAAGGCGATGGCCAGCCCGACGAGAAGCGAGCCGTTGTGGCCGGGGATGGCCTCGTCGATGATAAGTTTTGTAATGAGCGGCGCGGAGAGCGAGATGAGAACGGTCGTGATGTTCCCGAGGACCGCGACGGTAATCAGCGACTTATGCCGACCGAGAAATTTCCAGAATCGCGCACCAAGATCCTTGGGCGGCGGGGGGGGAATATGGTCTTTCTCAGGGGAGTCGGACCGACGTTTGGAGGAGAGAGAAGAGGCGAGACGGATGGAAGTAGCGCGCGAGCGACGCTGGTCTCCCTCCTCTGTGGAGGCTTCACGACTTTCCTGCCGGGCGGCAGGTTGGCTTTGGGGTGTGCTCATGATATCCCGGAAGTTGAGCTTTCGCTGCTCCCTCTCCTCAGCATTTCAAGTGCCCCACAAGGGACTTAAAACCATGAAAATCGGGCTCGGAGGCGTTTGGCCTGTCGGTCCTGACGGACGGATGCGAGCTTACCCTCGGAGGAAAGGGACGCATCAAGGCAGCGTCAACGGCTTCTTTATGGAGGTGGGGTCCCGATGAATCAGTGGCAAATCAGGTTAATAGTATTCCGCAGGAGCAGAAATAGCATTCGCTGAATACTAATAGCTAATTAAGCGACCATTAGCGGACGGGGTCAAGCCACATTTCCGCTTTTTCTACTTTGCAGGATTGAGAACCCGCTGAGATTCCGAAAGCCAGCCGGGAGCAGGGGCGAAAAGATCGCCCTCAGAACCGATGATCCGCCCCTCTTCATTCACCGGCTGAATCGAGCCACTGCCGTCCACGCGGACGAAAACGGCTTTCCCCTCGGGAAGGTAGCCACGCTCGCCCGGAGTGGCGGAGTAGACGCCCGGCTGATCCTCGCGGAAGCCGTCGGCGACCAGCGGCAAGCGCCGGTCGGACTTGCGCGAGAGCCCGGTGACGTAGGCGTAGTGATTCTCGCCTGCCGCCAGCTCGCCCGGAGCGCTCTGGAGCGCGCCCACCGGCTGCGGTGTCCAGGCGGACCCTTCCCGGTGAAAGGTTTCCTTGTAGCCGGTCAGATAGTGCGGCACGAGCTGCTGGTAGACGAGATTGGCATTCCCCTCGCCCGCTCCGGCGGGAAGCTGAGGGTATTCTCCGACGTTATCCGACGCGTAAATATTCAGCGTCATGTAGATAAACCGCGCCTGACGGAGCCCTTTGGTGAGTTCCGTCTCCTTGCCAATCAGCCAACGCAGGGGAAGGAAGACGTAGGCGATCAGGGCGATGAGCGCGACAACTCCGAGGCACTTCAGCACAAAGCCCGGCCCGACGGTGAAGGGCTGCGGCCGGGCTGGGCGTGCGGCGTGACAGCCGCATCCGGGAGTATGGCAGGAAGTCTCTTGGCTCATGCGTGGTGGAAAAATCCCCACGAGCCTATACCAGCGGAAAGGAGGAATGCAACCCGCTCAGTTCTCGAAGAACGCCTTGATCTGCCCCCAAAGACCGACTGAGGGCTCTTCCGGTGGCTGCTCCTGCTTTCTGGAACGGCGCACACGGCGCTCTCCTCCGGACTCTGACTGGCGGGATGCCTCGGGTTTTTCCGGTTTCTCTGCTTTCTCCGGTGGCGCTGATGGCGCTGATGACGCCGGTTCAGATCGGGATCGGGATCGCGAGGGACGCTCGGTGGAGCGGCGGACGCGGCGGCGGGGAGGCTGCTCGTCGCGTTGCGCATCGTAGTGCGATGAGGCCTTGGGGTCCGGTGGTTCGCTCAGATCCTCGTCGAGCAGGGCGACACTGGCGAGCCGGCTGATCGGCGTCCACTCGGCGAGTCGGCTATGCCAGGCGAGATAGCTCGATTTCAGGTCGCCGCTCAGGAGTTGCAGCCGTACGTCCTCTTGCGTGAAGGGGCCGGACTGCTTGCCGCTTTGATAGATGAAAAATTTCACTTTCTGCAAAAAATCGTTGGGGGTACCGGGACGAAAGTCGCAAAACGTGAAGATGGATGGCCGGGGGTTCAAGCTTTTTTACCGCCGTTTTCCACGTTCCATCCGGGGAATCTGGCCGTTCAAAAAGGTATAAACCCGCTGCCCGAGATGGAATTCCACGCTGGTTCCATTTCGCCGCGCGATGGCTTCGCAGAGGGGAAAAACGGCGCTCTCATCCCGCGAGAGGGCGCGAAGGGTCTGATTGAGCAGCGCGGAGTCCGGCAGGCTGCTGCCGCTAAGCTTCCGGCGCTTGCCCTCCATGCCTTCCGGATAGAGACAAAGCGCAAAAAACTGCCAGAGCGTGACGCGCGGCAGGCTCGCAGCGGAGACCGGTGCGAGCAGCTCCAGCTCCTCAATCAGGCTGAGCACGCCGCAGCTTTCCAGCTCGCCGAGCGGGGTATCGAGGATGTCAGACGAAGAGGTCATCCGGGGTTTTGTTTCTCCCCGGACGACCTTGCCAAGTCGAGCCAAAAAGGCCGGGGAAGTTGCATTGAATGGATCAGACCTCCATCTTGGCCGAAACCGGTGGCTTACGATGGGGCGGCGCGGCCGGGCCATCGGTCGATGGCGTATGCTGCCCGGCTCCCGGGACCGGCGGCGGCATCTGCTGACGCGTTGATGGCGACGGGACCTGACGCGGTTCCTTCTTCAGCGGGTCCAGCCGCTCGCCTACCGGGGTAGGCGTGGCGGTGGCCGCCGGAGTTGGGCTGCTCGAAGGAGGCGTTGCCTGGGGAACTTTCTCACAGGCGGCTCCTCCCACCGCCACGGCACAGAACAGGATAAAAATGGATCGCTTCACAATACTGGTTCGCAATCCACCCGGCGTCCGCGCCTCTAACGGTTTATGAAAACAGATGAAGATCAATGGTTGAACATCGGGCCTTTTTCATTACCGTGTGACTCCACAGACCGCTGTGAGGCAGCCGCAGGAGGATGCGCCTGCGTTGTTCTCTCCGGCCTGTCGCATTTTATGAACCCTTCCATTCCGCTTCTGGCAGCCCTTCTCGCCGCTTCCGTGCCTGCCTCCGCCGCGCCTCCGGATTCCGCTCCTGTGACCACCTCCGCTCCTCTGAAAATGCCGCAGATCCGCTTTGTGGAGTACGATCTGCCCAACGGCCTGCATGTCATTCTCCACCGGGATACCACTGTCCCGGTAATCTCCACGTACGTTCACTACCATGTCGGCAGTAAGAACGAGCGCTCGGACCGCACGGGCTTTGCCCACTTTTTTGAGCACCTGATGTTTGAAGGCAGCGAGAACATTGAGCGCGGTCAGATCGACAAGCTCATCTCCGCCGCCGGAGGCAATCTGAATGCTTCCACCTCGTTTGACCGGACGGACTATTACTTCAACCTCCCTTCCAACCAGCTCGGCCTCGCGCTCTGGATTGAGCGTGAGAGGATGCTTCATGCGAAGGTGGATGAGACGGGCGTGGAGACGCAGCGCTCCGTGGTGAAGGAAGAGCGCAGCCAGTCAGTGGACAACGCGCCATACGGTACGGTCTTTGAGAATCTCGCCGCGCTGGTCTTTGAGGGGACGCCTTACGAGTGGACGCCGATCGGCTCCGTGCAGTACATCGATCAGGCGACGATTGAGGAATTTCGCGAGTTCTACCGCCGCTACTACGTGCCGAACAACGCCACGCTGGTCGTCGCGGGCGATTTTGAGATCGAGCCGACCAAGGCGCTCATTGAGCAGTACTTCGGCCCGATCCCCAAGGGGAAAGCCATTGAGCGGCCGGAATTCGCCCTTAAAGAGCAGAAGGAGCCGAAGACCCGGACGATCACCCTGCCGACTACGCCGCTCCCCGCGACGATTCACGCGTGGCGCGCTCCGTCGGAGACATCGAAGGACGCCGCCGCGCTGGAGCTGCTGGCCGACATCCTCGCCACGGGGCGCAGCTCCCGACTGTATGAAAAGCTCGTACGCCAGACCCAGCTCGCCGTGGAGGTGGAGGTCTTTCCCTACCTGCTGGAGAAGGGCGGCGTGATCGGCGCATTCGTCGTCGGCGCTCCCGGCGCTTCGCTGGAGAAGCTCGACACGCTGATCGGTGACGAAGTGGCCCGGCTGCGCAAGGAGGGCGTCCGCCCTGAGGAACTCCAGAAAGCGAAAAACCAGAAGCTCACCGCGCTGGCCTCGGCCTACAGCACCATGCAGCGCCGCGCTTCCAGTCTCGCCTACTTCCACGTTGTCTTCGGCGACACCGATGAGATCAACCGCCAGCAGGCGCAGATCGAAGCCGTGACGGTGGACGATATCCGGCGCGTAGCCGAGGCGATCCTCAAGCCCGAGGCGCTCAATATCCTCCGCTACCCGGTCGCCGCTCCGGAGAAACCGTAACCTTCCCGCACGTATCATGCACCCGCGCACGCTTTTTCTGCCGCTTTTTGGACTCTTACTAGGTATGGCCCCGCTCGCACCCGCCCTTCCCACGCTTCACGCTGACGATCTCTCCCGGCCCCCGGCCGCCGGGCCCTTCCCCAAGCTCAACCTGCCGGAAGCGACCGCCGGGACGCTGCCCAACGGGCTGCGCGTCTTTGTGCTGCCCGATCACCGGCAGCCGACAATCACTTACCGCCTGCTGATCAAGTCGGGGCGCACCTACGATGGCAAGAAGCCCGGCAAAGCCTCCCTGACCGCCGAGATGCTCAACAAAGGCAGCACTTCTCCCGAGCTTTCCGCGGAGGAGTTCGCCGCCCGCACGGACTTTCTCGGAGCTGCCGTGGAGGCCAGCGCCGGGGATGACGCTCTGGCAATCGTTGCCACCGGCCTTGTCCGCGACGCCGACGCGATCCTCGGCTACCTGAAAGCCGCCGCGCTTTATCCCGCATTTCTCGAATCTGAGATGGAGCGCGAGAAACAGCAGGCGATCTCCGCGCTGGTTCAGCAGAAATCGAACCCCAGCGCCCTGAGCGGACGGCTGGCCAATCAGCTCCTCTACAGTCCGCACCCCTACGGCAGCTCGGCCACGCCCGAGTCGGTCACCTCGCTGGAGCGGGCCGATCTCGTCGCCTTTCACGCCGCCACCTTCCTGCCGAATAACGCAACGCTCGCCATCGTCGGCGATGTCGATCCCAAGGAAGCCATCGCGCAGGCCAAGGCCGCCTTTGGTGACTGGAAAAAGGGCGAACTTCCTCCGGCCCAGCCTGCGGAGTTCCCTGAGATCCGGAAGATCTCCGTCCATGTCATCGACCGCCCCGCCTCGGTTCAGAGCGATATCATCGTCGCCGCGCGCGGTGTGGCGCGGGACAACGCCGATCTTCCCGAACTGATGGTGGTGAACTCCGTCCTCGGCGGCGGCTTCTCGGGGCGACTCTTCGCCAATCTGCGGGAAAAGAACGCTTTTACCTACGGCGCTTACTCCAATCTCTCCGCCCGCAAGCTCGGGGGCTCCTTCGCCGCCTCCGCGCAGGTGCGCAACGCCGTTACGGGTGCAGCTGTGAAGGAGATCATTCACGAACTGACCCGCCTGACCTCCGAGCCGATTCCCGAAGCCGAGCTGGCGCTTCAGCGGAATTACCTCGCGGGGAATTTCATGATGAGCCTTGAGAACAACCGACGGAGCGCCGAGCGGCTTCAGGAGGTTGATCTCTACGGCCTGCCGGAGGGGTACTACGAGCACTTCATCCAGCGGGTCACCTCTGTCGACCCGAAAGCCGCCGAGGCGCTGGCGCACCGCTACATTCACCCCGGCGATCTTCTCATCATCGCCACGGGGAAGGCCGAAGAGATCGTTCCGCAGCTTGAATCGTTCGGCCCTGTTACGGTATATGACACGGACCTCCGGATCGTTCCGAAGGCCCGTTGATCATGTTCCCCCGGCTTTTTCCCCTCCTGCTCCTGCTCTCCGCCGTTCCTCTGGGCGCGCAATCGGTCCAGACCCGCCCGGAGTCGGAGATGCGTGCGCCGTTCGGGCTGCACTGGGGGGATAGTCCGCAGCGGCTCAAGGGGTTGCTGGCCGGAGCGCATGCCACGGTGAAGGGCCAGGGGACCCATCAGGGCCGCCTGCGATGGGAGGTCACCGGGCTCAAGCAGGAGAATCTGCGGCGCACCTTCTTTTATTTTGAGCAAGGCGGCCTGACGGAAGTGGAGCTGGAGTACCAGAATCCGAAGTGGAAGGAGCAGGACTACAACGCCTTTCTTGGAAAGCTGCGCGCCATGATCAACCAGCGCTTCGGCCCCGGCGAGCTGCTGGAACGCTCCCGGGCGCCGTTCGACGACGTGATGCAAACCATCGTCGGCTACCGCTGGAAAAAGGGCGACAACGTGATGGAACTGATCTACTTCGGCGCGGAACGGGGCGAAGAGGTCTATCGCTCCGTCTCGCTCCACTACCGGGTGGTGTATTAAATTAAAGAGCGTTGGTCCGCAAAACCGGACCGTTCATCCGCGATCTTCTGTCGGCTGCGGGAAACATTTTGACGCGGTTTGCGCCGATCTTCTAAAAAATGGCTCATGCGCCACCCCGCTTGTCTCGCCGCTCTCTTCAGTGCCGCGTTTCTCGCAAGCTCCGCGATCTCCCGCGCTGAAGTCATTCTCCGCATCGACATCTCCGACCCTTCCCGCGTGATCTTCACCGCCACGGGTGCCTTTGCGCAGAATGACGACTTTGATACTTATCTGAACTCCGGATTTACGCTCATCGGCTTTCTCTCCGCAGAGCCGGACGATCTTCAAGCCTTCTTTGAAACGCCATCGGAGCTCTATTCCCCGGGCGGGAACTTCGCCTACACGGAAGTGCTCAATATGTCGTTCACTGACTTCATGGGGCCGTATACCGATCTGAACGTTTTCGGCTCCGGGTTCAGCACGCAGGATTTCTCCACCGCGGAGGCGGCTCTCTATGGCAGCGCCGAGGTGGATCTCAGCCCGTGGATTTCCCTGCTGACCCTCGGCGTCGGCGACATTTACGCCGGAGACGGCGGTCTGGGCACCGGCCCGCTTATCGGCCAGTACGAAGTCATCCCCGAGCCCGCGGCGCTCCCGCTGGCCGCCGCTGGAGGAACGATGGTGCTGCTGCATTTCGCGCGGCGGAAACGGAAGGCTTAGGCTCTGCAAATCGGCAGAGATTATCATTGAAGTCCGGGGACGTTGGCGGTAGTCCATCAGCTATCAGCAATCACGTGATAGCTCAGCCTTCGATCCGTCTTCCGATCTCCTCTCCATGTCGCTCTTACCGGCCCTTCTGACCGCCTTTTTCTTCGCGCTTTCGGCTTTCTTTGCGTCGCGAGGGGCGCGGATGCTCGGAGGGACCATCGCGAGCTATGTCCGGCTGCTCATCGCATTTGTCATTCTCGCCGTTTACGCGCATACCTTTGGCATGGCGTGGCAGGGGCCGGGGCTGAATACGCTGCTGCTGAGCGGAGCCATCGGGCTAGGGGTCGGCGATGCGGCAAGCTTTCAGGCGCTCAAGCGGATCAACCCCGGGCTGTCGCTGCTGATTGTGCAGTGCCTCTGCGCGCCGATCGCGGCGGTGGTGGAATGGGTCTGGCTGGGAACCCTGCTCACGCCGAATCAGGTGATCGGTATCGCGGTGATTCTCGGAGGCATGGCGGTCGCGCTGATCCCGCGCGTACGCATCGGCGATGATCGGCGGAATCTGACGGTGGGGACCCTCTTTGCTGCTGCCGCTGCGCTGATGCAGGCTATCGGCGCGGTGCTCACCCGCGATGCGAACGCGCTGAACGCCACGGTGGGCATCTCCATCGACGGCGTCACGTCGGCCTACCAGCGGATGTGCGGTGCGGTGGTGGCGATGACGATTATCTTCCTCCTCGTGCACTATGGCAAACGGCGGAACGGCAAGCGCTCGCTGGAGGCACACCCGCCGCGCCCCTGGGCCAAGGCGATGCCGTGGGTCACCGGGAACGCGCTGGTCGGGCTGGTCTTTGGCATTGCCTGCTTTCAGTGGGCGCTGGCGAGTCTACCCTCGACGATTGCGCTCTCCATCGTGGCGACCTCTCCGCTGATCGCCATGCCGCTCTCGTGGCTGATCGAGGGCGAGCGACCGAGGCTGATTTCCGTTGTGGGCGGGATGATCGCGGTCGGCGGCATCGTCATGCTGAAATTCATGTAGGCATCCGCCGGACTGACACCGTCCGAAACCCTGATACCATGAAGACGTTTCTTTATACCCTGATCGCCTCCGGCTGCCTTTCCACGTTGGTCATGGCGGGGCACGATATCGCCGTTGAGGATCTGCCGAAGCCCGTGAAAGACGCCATCACTGCCGGATTCAGCGGAGCCAAGCTGATCAAGGCGGAAAAGGAGACCAAGCGGGGGATGGTCGTCTATGAAGTGACCATCGACCAGAAGGATGTCGGTCGGCAGGAATTGAAGCTCAAGGAGAACGGCGACATTATCAAGTTTGAGATGGACGATTAACAGGCGATTAACGTCTTGTTTTTCAGAGAAGGAGTGGGGAAAATCGGGCTTTCCACACTCCTTCTCCATGCCTGATTCATCCATCGACTCCCTCATCACCTGCTCTCTCGAAAAACATCGCGCGCGCCTCGCCGCTATCGCTGACGAAATCTGGGGCTTCGCCGAGCCTCGCTTTGAAGAGGTCCGCTCCGCGCGACTGCTTGCGGCCTTTCTGGAGGAGCAGGGCTTTACCATCGAATGGGGCGCGGGCGGACTGGAGACGGCTTTTATCGCCACGGCCGGCAGCGGCGGCGCCACGCTGGGATTTCTCGGCGAGTATGATGCTCTGCCGAATATGAGTCAGGAGGCGGGCTGCGCCGAGGAGAAGGTGATCACGCCAAACACCTACGGGCACGGCTGCGGTCATAACCTGCTCGGAGTCGGCGCGGCGGCGGCGGCCATCGCCGTACGCGATGCGCTGGCCGAACGCGGCTTGCCGGGGACGGTCTGCTTCTACGGCTGCCCGGCGGAAGAGGGCGGCGGCGGAAAAGTAATCATGCTGGAGGGCGGCGCGTTTGACCGCCTCGACGCCGCGCTGACGTGGCATCCTTCCGACCGCTACTACGTCTCCTCCGCCTCCACGCTGGCGACCAAAACGACCGACTTTACCTTTTACGGACGCAGTTCCCACGCCGCGATGAGCCCCGAAGTGGGCCGCAGCGCGCTCGACGCCGTGGAGTTGATGAATATCGCCGTGAACTACCTGCGCGAGCATGTCCCGCAGGAGGTCCGGATGCACTATGCAATCATTGATGGCGGCGGCGTGGCTCCAAACGTCGTGCAGGCAAAAGCGGTCGTACGCTACCAGCTCCGTGCACCGAAGCAGGCCACGGTGGATGAAGTCTACGAGCGAGTGCTCAAGATCGCACAGGGCGCGGCGCTGATGACGGAGACGCGCTTTGAGACGACGGGCTTCTCGCAGTACAGAAACGTCCTGCCGAACTTCACCCTTGGCCGGTGCCTCCAGAAGCAGTTTGACCGCTGCGCCACCCCGGCTTACCCCGCGGCGGAGCGCGACTACGCCCTGAAACTGCTCGCCACGACCGGTGGCGGCACGGAACTCCCCGAGCGCCTCCCCGTACAGCCGTACAACGAACAGCGACCGGTCCACTCCGCCTCGACCGACGTGGGCGACGTGAGCTGGAAAGTGCCCACTGTCGAAGCCCGCGTGGCAACCTGGGTCTCGGGGACGCGCGCGCATACGTGGCAGGTTGTCTCCATTGGCAAATCGCAGATCGCGCACGACGCGACGTTCCACGCTTCTCAGGTTCTCGCCGGAGCTGCTTTTGAGCTTTTCACCACCCCTGCCCTGCTGACTGAAGCCAAGGCCGAGCTGGAGAAACGCCTCGCTGCGGAAAGAGCCTGATCATCTCTACGGAAAGAGCGGGAAGAGCCACGGGATCACAAGGACGGCCACGGCCATTACCAGCAGGGTGAACGGTACGCCGATCTTCACAAAGTCGAAGAACCGGTAGTGGCCCGGTCCGAGGACCAGCGTGTTCACCGGCGACGAGATCGGCGTCATAAAGGCGCACGATGCGGCGATGGCGACAGTCATTGCAAACGGAAGCGGGGAGGCTTTCAGGTACCCCGCGATGCTGATCGCTATGGGAGCCATGAGGACGGCGGTGGCAGTGTTGGAGATAAACAGCCCGGTCACCGCCGTGGCCGCAAACAGCCCGGCGAGCACGAGGCGCGGCCCCGCTCCGGACATCGCGTCCATCAGATGCCCGACGGCGAGCGCCACGCCGCCGGTGCTCTCCAGCGCGTGGGCAAAGGGCATCATCCCGACGATAAGGATCAGGCTCTGCCAGTGGATCGAGCGGTAGGCGCTCGTGAGATCGACACACCGGAAGAGCCCCATCAGCAGGCAGGCGATCAGTGCCGCGAGGACGTTCGGCACGACGCCCCCCACCATCAGCGCGATCATCAGCAATAGCGTACCGAGCGCAAAGGGCCGCTGCTCCGCCGCCGGGGCCACGTCGTCAATCTCCACGGGAAGGCTGAGCACGAGGAAATCGTGAAACCGGCTCTGGAGCTGTCGGATCGCCTTCCACGGACCGGCGACGAGGAGGATATCGCCCATCCGCAACTTCTCCTCCAGAATCCCGGCGGGGAGCGCCTTACCACTCCGACGGATGCCGACCACGCTCAATCCAAACCGGCTGCGGAAGGAAAGCTCGATCAGCGTCTTGCCGATGAGCTTCGACTCCGGCGGTACGGCCACCTCCGCCATGCCGACTTCGTTCGCCCGCTCCATGAAGTAGAGGCCCTGTAGCGGCAGCTCGGTCAGGCGAAGTACAGGATCGGGCTCGCGTCCCTCCTGCCCTTCAAAGAAATCAACGAGCAGGATGTCGTGGGGCCGCAACTCCATCCGGGCGGAGGGATGCAGCAGTTCGCCGTGAAACCGCCCGGGGCGTTCCACCGCGATAATATTTGCCGCAAAGGCCCGGCGGAAGTTCAGCGCCTCCAGACTCTCACCAATGATCGGCGAGCCCGGGCCGACCCGCAGGCGGCGTCCCCGCTTCTCCAGGTGGTAATCGCTGATAAAGTGGGCAAGGCTGCGCCGGTAGCGCTCCTTTTCCTCCTCCGGCTCTCCCGCTCGAAGCCAGCGACGGGCGACAAGCATGTAGACTACGCCCATGGCGAGGACGACCACGCCGATCGGCGTGAAGCTGAAAAAGGAGAATCCGGCGGACCCGTTCTGCCTCAGCGCGCCATCCAATACCATATTGGGCGGCGTGCCGAGCAGGGTCATCATCCCGCTGATCAGCCCCGCAAAGCTCAGCGGCATCATCAGACGCGAGGGCGACAGACCCAGCCGACGCGCCATACTGATGACCACGGGGATGAATACCGCGACAACCCCTGTCGAGCTCATTACCGACCCGAGCAGGGCCACGGCAATCATCAGCAGCGCAAGCAGGCGTGTCTCGCTGCTGTTTGCTTTTTTCACCAGCCAGCTCCCAACCTCCACGGTCACGCCCGTGCGCACCATCCCCTCCCCAATGACAAAGAGCGCGGCGATGAGAATGACATTCGGATCGCTGAATCCCGCCAGCGCCTGCGGGAGGGTGATCACCCCTGTCATCGGCAGCAGAACGATCATCATCAGCGCCACCACGTCCATCCGGGGGCGATTGATGATAAAGAGCACGACACAGAGGCCGAGCAACAGCAGGACTTTGATCAGATCGGGCGTCATGAAGTCTTGGGACAGACACGAGAGAAAGGCATTCCCTGAACGGCTCAACCAGTGTAGACTTCAGGGACTACCCCTTCCCGCCGCCATGAGCCAAGCATCTTCTTTCCTCCATCTCAAGCGCATCCTTGTCCCCTCCGATCTCTCCCCGGCCTCGGCCCGGGCGCTGGCCTACGCCGTAGCGTTCGCGCGCCAGTTCGGAGCCGAGCTGGTGATCCTCCATGTCTACGACCAGATCGTCTCCTCTCCGCCGCATGCCACTCCGGGAGAAACCTACCAGCTCATGGAGTCGATCCACGCTTCGCTGAAGTGGGAGCTGGAGGAATTTTCCAAGCCAATCCTCTCCGCCGAGGGAGGCGAGCCGGTGCCTCACCGCTTTGTCGTCAGCGACGGCGCGCCGGTGGACGGCATTGTCGTGGCAGCCCGCTCGGAACAAGCCGACCTGCTCATCATCTCCACTCATGGTCGCACCGGCTTGAAGCATATCCTCATGGGCAGCGTCGCCGAAAAGGTCGTGCGCTTCTCCCCCTGCCCCGTCCTCGTCGTCCGCGAGCACGAGCAGGATTTTATCAAAACGCCGGAGGCCTGAGCGCCAGCTTATCTGGAGATAAAGTGCGGGTCGTTGGAAAGCTGCTCTTCAAGGGAGCGGAAGTAGCCGATCAGCACTTTCCGCTCCTTGAGGATCTGATCGTATTGTTTCCGGGCGTAAGCGTGGGCGAGCTTGGGATTCAAGAGGGCGGTATCCGCCTGTAGCGTCATGATAATACCGGAGATCAGGCGCCTCTTGGCGATCAGAATTCCCCCGCTTTTTGCTTGAGCGAGATCCTTTTGCCATGCGCCAATGGTCATGGACAGGTGGCTGGATTCCCGGATGTAGGAATTCCAGTTGGTGACTTTTCCGTTCGTCTGGATGTCTTTGATCAGGTCCCATACCTGATCGGTCCGCTCTCTCATTTGGGCCAGAGCGCTGGTCTCCCGCGTAAAACGGCTCCAATCGATGGCCTCCATTTTGGAGGGATTATCGAGCCGATAGGCAAAGCGCCTTTCCGCCTGATTGAATTTTGAATCCTTGCCGTACCCCTCCAGGCTCTTGATCTCCACGTAGGTCGCGATCCCGATGACTTTTCCGGTTTTGACATGGATCACGGGGCTGCCGCTGTTGCCGCTGACGAACGGAGCATCGACTTCAACCAATCCCGGCCCGATGCCCTGAACGGTTCCGCGCAGGTCGGTCACTACCCGGCTGCCCATGCTATTGCCGACAACGAGGACTTCATCCCCTACTTCCACGTTCTGATCGACGTTTTCGAGGATCTCCAGACCTTTGCTGCCTCCCTCCTGCGCAAAGACGGCCAAATCGTACTCGCCATCCACCAGCAAGCGGCTCAATTTCAGCGGTGTCCCGTCGAGCAGCAGGGCGGTGAGCCGGGTATTACCGCTGATCACGTGGTTATTGGTGAACAGATGGGGCTGCCCCTCATAGGCGGCGATGAAGCCGCTTCCGCTGGAGTTGTCCCCCTGAATGATGACGGAGTGAACCGCGAACTCTTTGGAAGAGACGCTCTTTTTGTCGGTCGCCGCATTTTGCGATGCAGAGGCACTGCCGGCAGCCGGAGTTGCATTAAGAGCTACCGGGGCCTGAGGATTCGCCATGAGGGCATGAATATGCGCCGCGGGGATCACAAAGCTTTTTCTTTCATTGCCGGTCAGCGTCAGGGTGGCGAGCCCCAAAACCTTTCCGCTGATATCGCACACCGGCGCTCCAACGACGCTGGCCGACAGCTCTGCCCCGATGGGAATTTTCGATCCGGCCTCTCCATCTCCACTGCTAAGCTGCAATTGTCCTCTAATGGGCGAAGCCTCTTCCGACAGCGCAAAGGGGACCACGAGCAGCGGCATCCCGTCTCTCAATTCACCGGGCTGCACAAGGTCGAGCTTCGGCAATCTCCGCCCGCGTACCTTCAGGATCGCGATGTTATGAGGAACATCGGCAGCGGAAATCTTCTCCACCTGAAACATCGCTCCGCTCTCCGTCTCTACGAGAACTTTCGCGTCACTCCGAATAAAGTGAGCGTTCGTGACGACATCGCCATCGCTGGAGATAAAAAACCCGGCTCCGGAAGAAATCGGCCGATCCTGCCCATCGGTGACGATCACCCTGACGAGGGCGGGTCGTACCTTGTCGACCACCTCTTCCAAGGCCATCCCATTGACCGGCAAAAACAGCACACCTGCTGCACTTAGTACCCCCAATGCCCTTACTCTGCGGAGAATCGAATCAATCCGGTGCATGACGGAGCGATTCTGATTCATCAGAGAAACAAAACAAGTATAAACGACCGCTATCGGCGGGAGCTTCCGGGAAAGAAGCTCCCGCAGGCCGTAAGTTTTAATAAGACTTAATACGACTTCGCCCAGAGGACGCGCTTGCGGCTGGCGGCGCCGCAGACGACGCACTGGCCGTCTTCTTCCTGCGCGTCAAAGGGGATGCAGCGGATGGTCACTTTGAGACGACTCTTGACGTCGTCTTCGCAGGCGGCGCTGCCGCACCAGTGCGAGCGGGCGAAGCCGCCGTGGATCTCCGGCTTGTTCGCGTTCTTCGGGGTGAAGAAGGCGTCGAACTCCTCGCGGGTATTGATCTCGCGGGTGTGCTCGTTACGGAACGCAAGGGCGCGCTCGTAAAGAGTGTCCTGTAGGGATTGCAGGATGCCGCTGATCTGCCCGGCGACTTCCCCGGCGGGAAGAAATTCCTTCTCCTTGGCGGAACGGTCGCGGCGGGCGAGCGCCACGGTCCCCTGCTCCAGATCGCGCGGGCCGATCTCGATACGGACGGGGATGCCCTTCTTGATCCACTCCCAGCTCTTGACGCCGCCGCCGAGGTCGCGCTTGTCGACTTCGACGACGACCGGCTGGCCGTGAAAGGTCTGCGCGCGCAGCTCTGCGGCGAGCTTCTCCGCGGCGTCGAGCACGGCATCGCGGGTCTCGGGCTTCGGCGTGACGGGCAGGATGACGATGTGCGACGGGGCGACTCGCGGGGGAAGCACCATGCCGTCGTCGTCGGCGTGCGCCATGATGAGCGTGCCGATGAGGCGGGTACTAACGCCCCAACTCGTGGTCCACGCGGTTTCCTCCTTGCCCTCGCGGGACTGGAAGCGGATGCCGCTGGCGTTCGCGAAGTTCTGCCCGAGGAAATGCGACGTTCCGGCCTGAATGGCCTTGCGATCCTGAACCATCGCCTCGATACAGAGGGTTTTCACCGCGCCGGGGAAACGCTCGCTCTCGCTCTTTTCGCCGCAGTAGACGGGAACGGCGAGGTGCTCGCGGGCGAAGGTTTCATAGACGCCGAGCATTTTCTCGGTTTCCTCAATCGCTTCGGCCTCGGTCTCGTGCGCGGTGTGTCCCTCCTGCCAGAGGAATTCTGCGGTACGGAGGAAGAGCCGGGGACGCATCTCCCAGCGGACGACGTTAGCCCACTGGTTGATGAGGATCGGCAGGTCGCGGTATGACTGCACCCACTTGGCGTAGGTCGCGCCGATGATCGTCTCGGAGGTGGGGCGGACGACGAGCGGCTCGGTCAGCTCGGCGGCGGGCGACGGGCGCATTTTTCCGTCCGCGCCGACTTCGAGACGGTGGTGCGTGACCACGGCGCACTCTTTGGCGAAGCCTTCAACGTGGGCGGCTTCCTTCT
This sequence comes from Chthoniobacter flavus, assembly GCA_040392045.1. Taxonomy (GTDB): domain Bacteria; phylum Verrucomicrobiota; class Verrucomicrobiia; order Chthoniobacterales; family Chthoniobacteraceae; genus DATMFV01. The sequence continues at coordinate 16,328 of JBEBWR010000047.1, forward strand.
CAAGGTAGCTGAGCGGAATGAAGAGCGGGAAGTAGGCGTTCCGGTGGCCGGTGGCCTTGAACATGGTGTCGAGCTGGCCCTGCATGGTCTCCCAGAGGCCGTAGCCCCACGGGCGGATCACCATGCAGCCGCGTACGTCGGAGTTCTCCGCCATTTCGGCGGCGCGCACGACCTGCTGATACCATTCGGGAAAGTCGTCCTGGCGAGTGGGGGTGATCGCCGTTTTGGTGGGTTTGGTCATAGATG
>JBEBWR010000048.1:0-16174 GCA_040392045.1 Chthoniobacter flavus
GAGCATGGACTTCGCCTGCATCGCGAACTCGCCGTATGCGAGCACTACGGCTTCCTCCCCAAAGTCTATCCGCCGCAGATTGTAGAGCAGAGCAATGGCCTTCAGGATCGCGGAGTGGGGATTTACGAATGGAAAGAGAAGAGCTGGAGCTACCGGGTGAGGTCAGCGACAGAGGATGTCGAAGGAGCGATGGAATACCTCGAAGCATTGGACAGGGCAGGTGTCAGCGCTATCGTCCAGCCGGTCAACGACGTCGGCGAGAGCTTCCGGGGAGCGATCACTTTGGCGGCCGGCTACCGGCATGTCTGCAACGTCTTCAAAGACCGGCTCTTTCAAGCCACCTGCGCCGATGACCCCCGGCAGGCGTTCAGAGAAGGGCGTACCGCAGTATTCTTCAGCCTTACCGGGCTCCCGCTCGCGGAAACGCTGCATGACCCGGAGGCGCTGTTTGACTGGGTCGATATCTGGTACCAGATGGGAGTGCGCTTTATGCATCTCGGTTACAATCGGCGCAACTATTTCGCCGACGGATGCACCGAGACCAACGATGGCGGACTGAGCGACCTCGGTCGGGACCTGCTGAAACGAATGGAGCGGGTAGGGATCATCGTCGATCTGCCGCATAGCAGCCGAAAGACGGTAGCCGATGCCGTCGCCATCGCGGAGAAGCCGCTCATCGCCAGCCATATCGGCTGCGCTGCCCTGCACGATCATCCGCGCTGCAAAACGGACCACGAGCTAAAGGCCATTGCAGATACCGGCGGATATATCGGGATACTGGCCGTCCCGGCACTGCTCGGACCCAAAGCCGATCTCAACCTCCTGCTTCGTCATGTCGCGCATGCCGTCAAAACCGTGGGCGCGGAACACGTCGTCGTAGCCACCGATATCGGATATGACCGGGAATGGCCCGAGGGAATGCTTGACTACAGGATCAAAGCAGGAACCCGCATAGACCGGGGCGGCTGGAAGGCCTCCGGCCCCTCAACGTCAAATGCCATGGAATGCATCACCGGCAGCCTCGCCTGGACCAACTGGCCGCTGATCACCGTGGGGTTACTCAAAATCGGACTGCGGGAGGAAGAGATCGCGAAGATCCACGGAGGAAACCTACAGCGCGTACTCCGCGCCTGCCGACCCGCCAAAGAAGCCGAAGCCGCCAGCATGGTAGCATCCCCCGATCAGAGAGGCAGGGTTCGGGAGGCAAGATCGGAGAGCGCCTTGGTATAATCAACGTACCGCGCTGTTTTGAGATAAACGGGAGCAGTATCTCCCCATTCAAAATCGATGACGCAGCTCCCCGATTCTGACATGCTCGGCGGACATGCCGCGCCAACTGCTCCGAAATCTGTTTGCCCTCAACGACGGCCCCTGGCGATGGGCTATGGGCATTCAGGCCGGCATCGCCATGGGGCTGCCCATCGCGTTGTTCACACAGGCAGGCCATCAATCCCTTGGCTTCATCGCTTCATTGGGCGCCTTCACAGCCCTCTATGGCGCGGCGCTGAGCCGATGGGACCGCCTCCGGGTCCTTCCCGTGGCGGCCATCGGCCTTGTCATCGCTTCCGGCCTGGGCGCGCTTGGATCATCCAGCGAGTGGCTGACCGATCTCATGCTCGTGACTGTCGCCGCCATGGGCTGCGTGCTCTCTTTGGGTACGGCCCTTGGTCCGCCCGGACCGATCATGTTCGTCCTCGTCGCCGCCGTCAGCGCCCATCTGGCTGCTCCTGTCAGCCACGATGGCGCAGGCTTTGACCGCTTCATGGTCCCCGCCCTCGTAGCCGTGGGCGCTCTCATCGCTTACCTCGTCATCGTCGCGCCGCTGCTCATCCCCTCCATCCGCCGCCGCGAAGTCATCGCATCCAAAGCCCGGGAAAAACCGCTCTGGAACATCGCTTTCGACGCCACGGCCAAAGCCATCTCCATCAGAGTCATCATCGCCGTCGCCATCGCCAGTCTTTTCAATCAGCCCCTTGGCGGTTACCGTTCCTATTGGGTAGTGATCGCCGCCGTCGCCGTGCTGCAAAGCAGCCCGAGTCGGCGACTCACCAACATCAGGGCCTTTCAACGACTTCTGGGAACCATCCTCGGCGTGGGCATCTTTGCCTTCATCGGCTTCAGCAAACCACCCGCCGCCGCCGTAGTCGCCATCGTCGTCCTGCTCCAGTTCGCCATCGAAGTCGTCGTCGTGCGGAACTACGGCCTCGCGCTCATCTTCATCACCCCGCTCGCCCTCACCATCTATACCGCAAGCCGATCCGGAGATCTCCTCCCCATTATCCGAGGCCGGATCTCCGACACGCTTCTGGGCGCGGGCATCGCGCTCGTCGTCTTCTGGACCGGCGAATGGCTCCGCCACTCCGGATCGAATGTGAAAAGATGAATCATTAGCATTCCAAGGGTCAGATCCGTAAAGTTGACCACCAGCAGAATTCCGACATGCAGCGCGACCATCGCCCCCCAGATCCACGGACGGGCCGCGCGCCAGAGGGCGAGGGGAGCAAAGGCCAGCTCCAGCGCGAGCGTCCCCCAGCTCATGAGCCTGAGCAGCAGATCCGGCATCGCGCTCATCACGTCATGCGGCAGCCCCGGCCTCGCAAGCGGATTCTGCAAAAGATAGCTCATCGCCGTCCCGTCGATCCAGCTGGGCGAAAAAAGCTTCGTATATCCGCTAAAGCTATAGCCGAGCGCCATCAGAATCCACGCCGTACGAAAGACCCACTTTGGCATTCCCCACGCCGTGTTCACCCGGGCAGCATTCAGCGACTCCCCTGCGGGTACCAGCATCGAGAGAATCAACAGCAGCCCCACGTACGGAATGGAGGGATTGGAAATCAGATTGTTGCGATGGAACAGCGCCGTCCAGCCAAACCAAAGGATCAGCGCCATCCCATGCCGCTTCACCCCCGCGGCAAACAACAGTGCGCATCCCGCCAGCGTCGCCACGCTCGTGGTGACCGTCCAGCCGGGAAGATCCAGCGCGAAAGGATTCGGAAAAAGCCCCGCCGTAAAGTTCAGCGACGGGTCTTTGAGAATCCCGTCAGAGCTGAAAAGCTCCCGGGCATAAGGCGTCAGCTCCGCAAAGTGAAATGCCAGATAAAGCCCAAAGAGCATGCGGAACCATGTAAACTGAGAGGGAGAAAGCGTCTTCATTGCTAATATGCAGAATAAGTATAGACATCAGGCGACTCCCCGGGGCGCGGAGTGATCACGATTCGGACCTCCTGTAAATCCTCCGGTACCTTCAACTCCCTCCGCATCGCCGATCCCGGCGCGAGCGCCTCCGCCAGCAGCGCCCGACGGAAATCCTCCGGCAGGCGGGGTGCATAAGCAAAGGCCGCTCCATAGACATTCCGGCGGTTGTAAGGGCCGCGGATCTGCGAATAGCTTTCCGGGTCCAGCGCCAGTGCCCAGGGAGAACCGTCCTCACGCATTCCTTCAATCGCGAATTTCGCGGCAAACCCCTCATACCCCTCCGCTTCGCAGAAGACCTTGGGGAATGGCGCAATCCCGCTCGCCGCCCCCAGCCCCCGCAGAGGAAGCGAGCCAACAAGGTAGCCCGCCATCTGCATCAGCCCCACGATCAGCACAATGATCGCGATCCGATTGCGCGTCTTCATTCCGGCCTCCCTTCTGCCGACGCCGCGCACGCCCAGCGCTTCCGACAGCCAAAACACGTAGGCGGCATCGGTCGCCGCGACTGATGCACATCGCGGAAGACCAGCATCTCGCCCACCCGCTGCTCCCGCCCCACAGTGAAGCCGCAGCGCGAAGGAGCGACCGATGGATTCTTGAGCGTCCCAAAAAGCCAATCCCAGACCGGAAGATCCGCGTAGTTCTGGCTATGATGCTGAAACTGATGATGCACGCGGTGCGACTCCGGTCGCTGCACGAGCCACCCCACCCAGCGCGGCGTGCGAATATTCCAGTGATAGAAATACTCCGCTACCGCCGTCATGCCCGTATAGATCGCGGCAGACTCCACCGAGCACCCCAGCAAAGCGTAAACCAGCCCCGCGCTGATCAGTGAATTGAGAAGAATCTCCACCGGATGCTTGTAGAAACTCGCCAGCAGCTCAATCCGGCGGGGCGAATGATGAAGCTGATGACACAAGCGCCAGAACAACCGCGATTCATGACGCACCCGGTGCCACCAATAGTAGACAAAGGTCGAAACCAGATACGCCACACCCGCCGCCGCGATCGTCCCAAGCGTATCGCTCAAATGAAAGAGCGAAGCCCGCGCCAGCCACCGGTCCCACGTCGCCCCCGCGAGCAGAACAATCCCCAACTGCGCCAGATTCACCAGCGCAATCCTGAGCCACCACCCCCGCACCCGGGGCAGCTCGTGAGCAGGCCACAAGCGCTCCACCACGATCATCACCACTGCGATCCCACAGAGCAAAAGAATCATGCGCCGATATTAAGACATCCGTCTGATTTCGGGTGAGTCGAAAAATATTGTCAAAACATTGAGAAAATCGATGATCCATATCCTATGGCTCTCATCCCTAATCTTCACCATCTTGAGCTATTTCATCATGTTGCCAAATCAGGCGGCATCACAGCGGCCTGCCGTGGTATGGGGTACGGAATCCAGCAGCCCGCCGTCAGCGCTCAAATCGCGCAGTTGGAGAGCGACCTCGGCGTCCGCCTCTTTCAGCGCCGCCCTTTCAAGCTGACCCCGTCAGGGCGCGAGCTTTCGGAATTTCTCGCTCCGTTCTTCTCACGGCTCCCCGAAGTGGCAGGCCGCATCTCCGGCAAAGCGTCCAAAAGCCTTCGGCTGGCCGCGCCGACCACGGCAGTGCGGGTTCACCTCCCGGAGATCATCAAGAAAATCCGGGCCCTCCAGCCCGATCTTGAGCTCTCGCTCGTCGACGCCGCACAGCAAACCACCTTCCGGATGATCGAGGACGAAGAGGTCGACCTCGCCGTCGCAGAGCTTGAGGGCAAACCGCCCGCAGCCACCCGTTGCGAAGTTCTGGCGCGGCTGCCCCTCGTCATCCTGCTGCCGGAAGGGCTGGCATGGCCAAAAGGGCCAAAGGGATCAAAAGGCGGCCTCAAAGCCCTGGTGCAGCAAGGGCCGCTGATCCGTCCGCCCGCTGCTACAGCGGTCACCCGCCTCTTCCGGAAGGGGCTTGCCCGCTACGGTTTCGACTGGCCCGCCTCCATCGAGGTCAGCACCACCGACCTCGTGAACGCCTACGTCGCGCACGGCTTCGGCTGCGGCTTGAGCCTCAGCGTCCCCGGCGTCCCCTTCCCGAAGGGAGTACAAGTCGTACCGCTCAAGGGCTTTCCAAAGCTCGTCATCGCAGCGCTTTGGAGAGGACGCCTCCAACCCCTCGCCGAAACCTTCCTCAACGAATTGCGAGCAATCGCCAAAGATCTCCCTGCCAGGTAAAACGGGAAATGAGGATAAAAGAGGGACATTTCGGGCCAAAAAGTGCCTTTTACGCCGATTTGAGCCATTACCTCAACAGACCCTAACAAGGCCCGCCCCCATCTCCCCGGTCGCGGGTAATGAAGGGATGATCCGGCAGATCACCGTCGAGCCCTTCATATAGTTCAGGACGCCGCAGACGGAGCCATTCCTCCTGCGGAAGCAGTTCGTGAGTCGTTCCGCTACGATAACCCTCCAGATAGCTTCCGGGAGCCACCTCCCGTTGTCCCTTCGGAAGGAAAACTCCCCGGGGAGTATCGAGGTCAATATCCGCAATGAGGACTTTATTTCCGTAATACGGCGAAGCCGCGACCACCGCCCCGTTCGGATCGATGACATGGCTCCTCTGGCCGGGATCTGAGAAAGCGAGATGAACCGAGACGACAAAATGACCGTTATCCATCGCGCGTACCTGATTGAGCTCCGTATTGATCAGCCCGCTGGCCCCCCACGACATGCTCGGGTTAAAGACCACCTCCGCTCCCTGAAGCGCGAGCAGCCGGGAAAGCTCCGGCGCATAGACATCGCCGCAGAGGCGGATACCGATCCGCCCAAAATCCGTATCATACACCCCTTGCCCGCATCCCTGCCCGAAGAGCATAATGCGCGACTCAAAGACCCGCCGTCCCTCGCGATCCCAAAGCCAGCCGGTGCTGGTCAGGCGTTCCCCTTCGGCGGCTTTCGCGCGAACCCCGCCCACGAGCAGGTAGGCCCCCGCTGCCGCCGTCCGCTCCGCCATCTGCTGCAAAGCCCGTGCCACCACCGGCTGCCCGGGATCGCAGCCGGCTTCCATCTCGGTGGTGACCACAATGTCCGGCCGGTGGCGACAGGCCTCTTCCAGCAAAGTGGAGAGAATACCGTCCGGGCCGCCCACCTGCACGGCATACGCATGACTTAGCAGCGCGACGCGGATCTGTCGCTTCGCGTAAGACGGGCGCGGCGCGGGCGCATAAGGTTGGCGGAGCGCGCCAAAAAAGCGGCGACGGGAGTCGTTAAAGTAGAGCTTGTAGAGATCATTCCCCCGTGTCATCGGAACATTCGCAAGCCGTTCCAGACTCACGCAATGCTGCGCAAGCCGAAGGTCGGCGATGGCCACCCCCTGCGAGTAACCCGTGGAAGCGAGGACCGCGCCATTCTGATCATAGACCACCGAGCCGCTCATCGGCGTACCGGGGATCTGAAGCTCTTCATTGTGTACGAGCTTGATGGCCCGCGAGTTGGGTCGCGCAAGCAGGAAAGGCCGATGAAGATCAAGCGCCCGGACCTTCGGACTCAATACAGAATAAAAGTGATCGGAAACCCACGATACCCCATCAAGGTGAACGAGGAAATCCGCGCCCTGCTGCACAAGGCTCCAGTGAGTCTCCGGAAAATAGAGATCGCTACCCACGCTCAAGCCGATCCTGCCGAGCGGTGTGGCAATCGGGCGGATGGCGTCGCCCGTCTCGAATGTTTCGCAGGGGAACCGGTGCGTTTGGGCATATTCCCCAAGCCATTCTCCCTCGGGTGAGACAATCGCGGCGATGCGCTTTCCTGCTTCCGGGAACCCCGCGGCGAGATACAGCCGGTACTCGCAAGCCAGCGCGGAAAGAAGCCTCCGAGCCTCCGCCCCCTCGCACGCGGGAAATCCAAAGGGCAGGGCGACCAGCCGAACCCCGCAGGCAGCGGCGCGGCCCAGGCCGGATTTGAGAAAAGCAGGCGCTTCGCGCTCCTCGCTGTCGAGCGACAAAACGGCGACACTCAGAAATGCGTGATCCGATGCGTTTTCCATGGCAATGCCTACTCCGCAGCTTCTACGCTGCTCCCGATCTCCGCCTCTCCCGCGCCGGGATAGACCAGTCCGTTATCGATCCGGATATCGTCGATATCCCCCTGAATCCCCCGAACCTCCTCGCTATCGGCCGCAGGCGCCCCGCCGATGTAGAGCGGTGCTTCATCGCGGGATTGCAGCGGAGCGTCCACCGGAAGGCGCGCCGCCAGTTGTCCATTGATCAACAAAGTAACCAGCCGCTCCCCGCCGTGGTATTGCACCGCCACATCCGCCCATTCATCCTGCGGCAGCGGATGAGCCTCTGCGGGATACGAGCGCCAACTCCCCGCCGCATAGTAGCTGAAGGTTACCTCCCGCTCTCCGCTCACCGAAAGGCGATATGCGCTACCGCTACCTTTTGAGATCAGCGGAGCGAAACGGAGCGAGCGCTCCAGCCGGACCCGCAGTCGAAGCGTGAACACATCGTCGGGGCCAAAGGAGAGGATCTCCCGCGAGGCTACCGGGACTTCCAGCAGCGTCGCTCCATCGAAGTGCCACGCCCGCCCATCTCCCATTTCCAGCTCCATCCCCCCGCGTGCGGCGACGGTCAGCTCCTTGAGGGAACCGCCCGCTGCCAGTCCGTTTTCAAAGTTCAGCTCGAAAAGCCGGTCGGCGCTCCATACGGAGGAAAAAGGAGCCAGAAGACTTCCGGCAACCAGCAGCGGCAGCCACCGGGAGCGGGCGGGAGAGGGGAGTATGGTAATCATAAGGGTAAAAAATGCCTGGGAGAGCGCCTACCCGTCCGCGGGCGGCGGCGCGACGGTTTCGCGCGGAAGAAACTCTCCCGGAGGGAAGAGGCGACTCCGGGGGTGCTGTCCGTTGACCCACTCCAGCACGGCGCGCGCCGACGCCGATGCCATTTCGACCAGCGGCGTCTCCAGCACCGCCAGTTCGCTGGTGGGATAGAGCCGGGTACTGGCTACGCTCACCTGCTCCGGTACGCGGTAGCCGATCCGGCGCAAATGTCGGACGATCTCCAGCCCGGCTACTTCGTCCGATGCGATGATGGCCGTCGGGGCATCCGAAGCGTTCATCATCTCCTCCACGAGCGGTCCGATCTGCCCCTCAAACGGGTAGGGGAGATCAACAATGGAGGGATGCTCCGGCAGATCGGGGAATTCGTCGTGCGACTTCTCCCACGCCGTGGAGAGAATTGCCGATGAATTCATCACACCCATGGAAGCCATCGGCGCCTCCTGCATGAAGTAGGCAAAGCGCCGATGCCCGAGCCGGGCCAGCGAGCGGATCATCTTGAGGCTCGTCGCCTCGTAATCCACGGCAACGTGCGGGATGCGGTCGTCCATGTAGCGGGTATTCACGCCGAGGCAATGAATCCCCGCATCCACCAGCTTGCGGATCGCGGAGAGCGGCACGTTGCTGAGCACCAGCGCAAACTCGATCCGCCCGTGCTGGAGAACGGAGACGAGCGCGTTGCCCATGGCCTCCGGGTCGGGCTGCGAAGGCATCCGGTGCACGGCGAGATGAATGGGCGAGCCTTCCGTCCCCTTCTCAATCGCCCCGAGCACCTGCGAGATAAACGGGTGGGAGAGACTGAAGAGATCACGCACCAGTACCGCCACCTGTCGCCGCTGAAGCAAAGTGGCCAGATCGCTCACAAACGTTCCCTTTCCCCGCACCCGGCGCAGCAGGCCTTCATTCTCCAGCTCGTCCAGACAGCGGCGGGCCGTGGTGCTGCTTACCTGATAGCGGGCGATCAGCTCGCTCTCGCTCGGTACACGCGAGCCGGGGGCAAACTCCCCCGACGCAATGGCGCGCTCCATGTCCGCTTTCATCACCTGATAAAGCGGCTGGGACTTCCGGCCTGAACGGACGGGAGCGGGCGGTTCTTGCGTAGGCGTGCGGCTTGTCATGGAAGATTATTCGAGGTTGAGATGACCAAAGTCGGCGGGAGTAACGCGGCGGCCCCGGCTGTTGAACCAGGCCGACACTTCCCGCGGCTGATTCTGAACCCGGATCAGTTGGAATCCAAGCCTCTTTCCCGAAGGATCGGAAAGCTCCAGCGAGGCCAGAGGAATAGCATACACGGCTTCCCAGCGGTCCTCCCCAATGACAGCCGTATGATGCCAGGGATGCGGCCAGTCGTCCGCGATCCGCTGACCGCTGGCGCTCTCATTGGCCGGGTCCACCATAAACCGGGCGTAGTCTTCATGCTGATGCCGGTAATCGAGCAGGAAATGGACGCTCTCGTAGGGGTCCCAAAAGGTCCGGGAGCCGAGCTGCGTGACATTGTAGTTGTTCCGGTCATATCGCGGTACCGGCAGCAGCCCGCCGGGGTTGCGCTCATCACAGATCACGCGCAGATGCAGCGTCTCCCCGTCGTGTGCGATCTGAAAGGCTGTCTCCTGATCCGGTCGTCCGTCGTCGGTCGTGAAGGTGCGGAGAAAGCCGCGATGGAGCGGCAGCGCGTTCCAGTCGGGCGGTCCCTGCGTGCGAATCGCCGTAACCGCGCGGTCGCTGTACGACTTGCCCAGAGCGATGGCGCGCAGACGATCGCTGATCGGATTGCGCAGCAGAGCGTCGGATTCGCAAAGCGCAATCGCCCCGCAGCCCCGCTCGGCGGCCCGTTGGGCAAACCCCTCCACCCCCTCGGCCGGAAGGTCGTGATAGGCGGGGAGGGAAGGAATCACCCGCACTGCGGTCCCCTCCACCTGAGGGAGAAGAGCAGCGAGCTGACGCTCCACCTCCTGAGGAGAGTAAGAGTAAGTGTGAGAACCGACGATCACCTCCCCGATCGCCCCTTCGCGAGCGAGCGCGGGCAGATCAAAGGCGAGCCATTCCCGCTGGTCAACCGGCCAGACGAGGAGATCAAGCGGTCGCCCCGCCGCCTTGGCCAGCGCGGCAGCCTCGCGGACAAACGCCGTGAGCGGCCGCGCGTTGAAGTCGATCCACAGCGCCCACTCCGGCGTCCCGGGGCAGAGAGAAAGGGCGTCGAGCCCCGTCTCCTTGCGGAATGCGGCGATCTTCCCGGGATGGAACCCGTAGTGATAATGCCCCTCCGCATCCGCGCTGGGTTGCCCGTTTCGCCGGACCATATCCAGTAGCAGGCGGCTCGCCGGCTTCTCCAGCAGTTCGCGGATGATCGAGAGCTTGTAGTCCCGCACCTCCGGAAACCAGAAGTCGAGCACCCCGGGCACCACCTCGCCATCGCGCTTGCGCTCGCGGTATTCCGGATGCCGCCGATGAAAGTCCGAGCCGAGATGTCCGCCATGGTCGTCTTCCAGAAAGGTGTACCAGTGCGCCACTTCGAGCCCGCTCCGGGTCCCGCGCCGCACCATCTCTTCGAGGTGATCCCATTGGCTGTAGTCCACCTCCTCCATGTAGGCAAAATAGGAGCGGGGCAAGGTTCCCAGCCCCTTGAACTCCGGATCACGGAAAGTGGAGCCATCGGCGTTCGTAGCCACTCGCGAGGGATACTTTGCCTGACCGCCGTTGTGCGTCCGCCAGTAGAGCCGGGAGATCCCTGCTTCCAGGCAAAGATCGATCACCCGCTGGAGCCCCGGATTGCCCCAGCAACCGCCGGAGTAAATCCAGTCCGACTGTGTTCCGAAGGAGTAGATGTGCATTGACGAGTGATTATAACACTAACCATGTGGCCCTGCAATCGATTTCTCAACGAGGTCTCACAATCTTCTCAGAGAAAATATTGACGCGGGATTTTTTATACTTATAACGATAACAAGATTCCGAACACTTTCCCGGCCCGATTCCCTGCCGGTTCGTGCTAAACTCTCCACTCCCTCCCGCTATGGCTCTCCCCCAAAAGCTCCTTCTCTTTCTGAACGTATCCCTGTTGATCAGCGCCCCGGCACTCTCCAATGCCAACGATTTTCGCGTCAAAGGCGACAGCCTTCTCTCTCTGGAGGGAGTCGCTTCTTCGCTGACGCCCAACCGAAACGGGGAACTGACCTCTCCGGCAGGCGACGCCCCCCTCCTGCTGACCAGCCGGAAGCGGCAGGCGGACTTTACCGCGCCTCTCGACGTGGAAAAAGGGGTGGACTATTTGTTCCGCGCTCAGGTGCGCTCGCAGGACGGAGTCGTGATCCGGCTGGGCTCGCTTTCGATGGCGTATAACGATCAGGGCCACTGGCAGACCGTCACAGGACTTTACCGTCCCGCCGATCCGTCCAGGGAAAAGCTGCAAATCCGGCTCGCCTCCCTCTCCGGTAGCGGTACCGCTCAGGCAGAGATCCGCCAGCTCTCGATGATCCCGGTAGAGCGTCCGGAGAAAATCGCCCGCCGCGCCTCTTCCGGTACCACGGAGCTGGTCCGCGAAGGAAAGGCGAGCGCGCTGATCGTGATCCCGGAGGGATCGGAGCGCTACGCCGCGCTGGCAACGCGCATTCGTAATGCCGTCAAAGAGCGGTCAGGCGTGGAGCTGCCCGTGATGACCGATCGCGAGGCCACGGCGGCAGAGTACCCCGTGCTCACCGCTTCGGCGCGTTCACAGCATCTTATCCTGCTCGGCCGATTAGGAAACAACCGCGCTTTCTGGCCCGCCTACAACCGCTTCCTGACGGCAGTGGACGGCTACTATCCCGGCGGCGACGGCTACGTGCTCCATACCGCCGCAAACGTTTTCCATACCGGCAGGAATCACCTCATCATCGGCGGCACGAGCGACCGGGGCGTGGAGCGGGGGACGGAGGCCTTCCTCAAAATCCTCGCCGATGCCGAGGCAGACGGCGGATCACTGCGCCTGCCGTGGCTGTTGAAAACCGACCTCCAGGGCGACTGCTTCGCCTTTCTTCAGGCTGACAATGCCCGCTGGGAAAAGCAGCCGGAAGACCCGCTCCTGCCCAAGCCCGAGCCGGGTTACGGTACGGTTGCCCGCTGGTACTGGAACGCCATGGGGTACTACTGGACCGGTTGGGACTCCTACCGCAAGCGCGCGGATCACTACCTCGCGCAGGTGCTCTCAGAGCAAGCCTATACCCATCACTATATCGCGGAGTTCTTCGTCCGGACATTCGACATGCTCGACGACACCGGCATCCTTCCCCCCGAGCAGGTGGCAGCGGTGGACTCGCTCTTTCTCAGTAACTTCTTCCAGATCATGACCACCGGCGACCTCTCGTGGATGACCACCTTCGCGCCGCCCTACGGGCAGATCGCCATCGTGAATCGCCACCAGATCGCGCCATGGATGAGCGACTACAAGTACGCGCAGTTCCTTACCGACACGACATTACCCGAAGGCGGCCTGAACGATCTGCTCCAGTTTCGCCGACAGGAAAAGGAGCGCGCCTTCGATAATTTCGTCGCGCAGCGCAATAATCCCAGCCTCCCGGGCGGCGTGCTGAACGAGGTTTACGAAGAAGTGAACGCCAGCTTCTTTCGCTATGCGCTGGAGCGCGAAAAGTACGCGGAATTTTTCGGTTCCGGAAATGCCCGCAAGGCGCTGTCGCTGGAGCGGACAAACCATCTCAATGGTCGGCTCATTTACCCATCAGGATCTCATGACCTCCGCCTTCCGCTGGCGATCCTCACCTCGCTCACGCGCGATCCGCAGCTCCACTGGCTCTGGAAACATCTGCCCGAGCACAAGCACGTGCGCGGCTACTTTCAGAGCCGTTACCTTGGCTCCATCCGCCGCTACACCCCCGACGCCAACGTGCCGGAGGAGTTGCCCACCCAATGGAGCGGCATCGGGTTCACGCCGAATCCGGTGGCCAACTCCCCCGTGAAAGCCACGGAGGAGAACTACTACTTCGTCGCCATCAGGGAAGGATTCGAGCGAAAAGACGACTACCTGGCCTTCAACGGCACGGACGGCATCGCCCCGTCGGGCACGGTTGTGGCGCTGCTTTCCGACGGTGTCACATGGCTGGGGGGAGGGGAGGGCGGCGGCCGTTTCCAATCCAATACCGCTACGGCCACCCGCACCGACGAACCGCAAAAGGACGTTCCTTCCGGCAAAGGCTCGCGCGGAGTATGGAATGCCGCGCTGCCCACCGGCGAAGCGATCCGCTTCAGCGAACAGCTCTCGGGAGAGATCGGGTGGACCCGGGACGCCATCCGGCTTCGCCACGGCGTCTTCGTCTTCCGCGACCGCTTCACCGCGCACACCGCGGGCACCTACCTTCTTGGCATCGGCTGGAATCCCCCCGGTCACTGCACCCCCGAGGGAGAAGGGGGCTTCCGCCTCGTCACCCGCGACGGCAGGCTCGACCTCCGGCTCCTCGGCGACGGCTTCACCCCATCGCGCAACAGCTCCGGAGCGATCCGCGCCCAATCCCTCCGCTCCATGGCAAAGGGGGAAACAGCGGTCGTCTACAGCGTCCTCCAGAGCAGCCCTTCGCACCAGATGCCGCCGCTCCCCGTCGTAATGAGCGGCCCGGACCGCCTCACACTCGGCTCCGACCGGGAGGCTACGCACCTCGCATGGGATCTTTCCCATGCCGCAGGCGCACCCGCCACAGCCGCTTTATTCATCGAAACCCCCGAGGCCAGCGGCATCTACAGCGGCTTCACAGAAGAAGGCCTGGCCAAACGCAGCAGCTTCGCCGTCAGCGATCCGGCACTGCGCACCGCATTGAGCCATGCGTTCAGCAAGCCTTCCGCAACGGCCCCGCAGCCCCGCCAGACGACCGCGCTGCGCGTCCCGGTACGCGACGGATCAAAAGGCTGGAGAAAGAGATGGAGCTACGACGGCTTCCTCAAACCCGCCGCGGTTACCCGCTTCAAGCTCACGCCATCGGGCGCCATCGACTTCGGCGAAACGCTCGATATCGCAGAGATTCGCGCCCAGAGCACCGCGCCTGTCTTTCAGCCCGGCCACCTCCCCGCCTCGCTGCTCCTCTCCGTTAACGGGACGGACTGGAGCCCCGCCGGAGGAGAGCGCCATTGGCGTCCCGGCATACGCACGGCGAACTACGGTGAAGCCCATCCGGAAGCGCAAACCGACGAAGCGCAGAGCCTACCGTCGCCCTCTCCCGCCCGTTACGTAAAGTTTGAAGGGGGCGGCGAGGGGATTGAAACGCCCCTCTTCTTCACCCGTTCGCGGCTGGAGGCGCGCCATCCCATCCGGCTGGAGGTCGAGGACTTCCTCGGCACAGGCGAGCCGCAGACGCTCGTCGTCAGCGATGTCTTTCCCCAGTTTCCCAGACCTCTCCGTCGGGACGATCTCTCCATTGCGCTGCTCGACAGCAAGGGTAAAGCGCTCTTCCAGAAAGACCTTTCCGGCCCGGTACAGTCCATCCGCACCCTCGACCGGAAGGGAAAAGGCCGCAAAGAGCTGTTCGTCCTCTACGCCAGCGGAACGCTCGAAATCTACGGCTTTGATGGCCAGCTCCACGACCGGGCGGACCTCTACCGGCTCCATCGCGACTTCGCTGCGGAGTATCGCCACCGCGCCACCCGCGCCCCGGCAGGCGGCTACGTGCTTCCCTTCGCCATCGGCCTCTGGCGACCCAACGCTGCGGGAGAAAGCCGCATCGTCATCTCGCGCTATGGCGGCTTTACGTTCCTGAACCCCGATCTCTCCCTGGAAGGCGTCATGAACAGTTCCGGCTACGCCACCCCCGGGCTGCTCGCCCACGGAGCCGATTTCGGGTCGGGAGAGGAGGAGCAGGTCGTCGCCGAACGGCTGCGGATCTGGCAGATCGGCGGGAGCGGCACCCCGGTCGTCCGTGATCCGGGCGGCGCGCAGTTCTGGAAGCAGACCTACCAGTTGCTCAAGAGCATCCCCGAGACGCATATCAGCTCCGTCCCCCTCGCTGGCGCGCCAATCATCCGTTTTGAGCTTCTCTCCGGCGTCTCGGAGAAGCCCCGCTACATCCTGCTGATCCGTGGCAGCGCCGTTTCCCTCTACGACGCCGCGCAGAAACGCACGGCCTACGAGTGGGCCGCTCAAGCCCCGCTACATGGGAGCGCCATTCTTGAGCAGAGCCCCGGACGGCTCCGCCTCCTCGTCGCCACCGCCGATTCGCTTCTCTGGGAATTCGACTGGCAGAATGGCATCGAAAGCGCCCCCAACCTTCGCGCCCGGGAGCTGACCCTGCCCGTCTCGGCGCTCCACGAAGCCGGTCGCGGTACTGCCCTGATCTCCGGCCCCACCGGCCTCTATCGTTACAACAGCGACGGCGCAGTGGAGAAAATCGCGCCCGGAGATTACCAGACCGCGGTCGCCCTTCCCGGCTCCCCGGACCGCATCATCGCCGCCGATGGCAGCGGCAACGTCATCTCATTCGCCCCTGCCAACCAGTGAACCCCCGCGCACCGACAAAAACGCCATTGACTCAAGTTATCATTCTAACTATAACTAACGCGTTCATCGAATCCGCGTATTCATGAACACGCCTTCAAAGAAACCGCTGCTTTCCTATGAAACATCTTCTCCCCCTTCTGGCGTTTGCCTCCTTCAGCGCTCTCTCCTCCGCCGTCGCGGCCGACCCGTACGAGCCGGAATACCTTCAGGGAAACATGACGATCTACCCCACGGCAGGATCGCTTAGCGTTTCCAATACCGCAGGCGCGTACATCCGCTTCACCGCTACGGAGACCACCACAGCCACCTCCATCTCCCTGAATCTCAACACCGTCTCAGGCAGCGCGCTTACCTTCGGTCTCCAGGCCGACAACGGCAGCGGAGCCCCTTCGGGCACCTTCCTCGGCTCCAACACCACAACAAGCCTCACCACGGGATGGAACACCATCTCCCTTTCCGGAGTATCGCTGATCGCCGGTCAGGTCTACTACGTGGTCGTCGATCCCACCCCGGTCGGCACCTCCGCAGGTCTGCGACGGATGGTCATCCCCGCGGGGACAGTCGTCGACTACCAGACCTACGGCATCCGGGATACCAACTATATC
Source organism: Chthoniobacter flavus (assembly GCA_040392045.1). GTDB lineage: Bacteria > Verrucomicrobiota > Verrucomicrobiia > Chthoniobacterales > Chthoniobacteraceae > DATMFV01. The sequence continues at coordinate 16,083 of JBEBWR010000048.1, forward strand.
CGCAATGGCGTCCCGGCCCCCGTCAACACCGATGCCGTACTCTTTGTCGTCGGCACCTCCGCCGGCCGTGGCATGGGGCTGGCCTACACAGG
>JBEBWR010000049.1:0-15982 GCA_040392045.1 Chthoniobacter flavus
GCGGGGATTCTCTTCCCGGTAATCTGGCCGGGGCTTCGCGTGGCGGGGCTGCACCTGCTCTTTGTCGGCGGGTTCGCGACGGTGACGATTGCGGTGGCAACGCGCGTGGTGCTGGCGCATGGCGGTCTTCGCGAACGCTGCGACGGGCGGCTGCTCTTCCTGATGGCAACCGTGGGGCTATTCCTCACCGGTTTGCTGCTGCGGATCGGCGCGGATATCTGGCTGCCGTGGCGCAATCCCGCGATCATTGCCGGAGGGCTTTGCTGGATCGCAGGAGCCGCGGTTTGGGGGGGCGCTCTGCTGCCGATGGTCCGGCAGATCGATGAGCTGCACTGAGAACACTAGCGGACAATGAGGTCCGGTCCGCCTGCGGCCAGCAGTTCCTCCACCGGTGGGTCACCGGGGGGTTGGCCGCAGAGAGCCTGATCCTCACAGCCGTCGGGGCGGAAGCGCTGGATCACCCACTGGCGAACGCCTGCTTCCCGGAGGGTTGCCGCCATCTCCAACAGATCGTCGGGGGTGAGCAGCGCGGGGTGCCATGTGGTGCGAATTTCGCAGGCGACGCCGGATGCGATCAGGTGGTCGAAGCTTTCCTGTGCCATGCGTCCCTGATCGCTACCGGTCACCTTCGCATAGCGGCCCCACGGGGCTTTGAAGTCAAACCCTACCCAATCAAGGTAGGGCAGGATCATCGTCATCCGGCTGGGCATGGGACCTCCGGTGTGCAGCGCGGTCCTGAATCCGAGCGCCCGCACTTCCTTCAAGGCGGCGAGGAGGCCGGGCTGGAGAGTGGCTTCTCCGCCGCTGAAGACGACGCCGTCGAGCAGGCCGCAGCGGGTCTTGAGCCAGTCGAGGACGGTCTGCCACTCGAAGTCGCCCCGGCGGTCAAAGGGGATGAGGTGAGGATTGTGACAGTAGCGGCAATCCCATCCGCAGCCCTGGCAGAAGATGACGGCGGCGAGTTCGCCCGGCCAGTCGACAAGGGAGAGACGCTCCAATCCCCCGATGCAGAGGATTGGAGCGCCGGAGACGTTGGCGGTCACGCGGAGAGCCGGCAACGTTCTTCGCGAAAGAAGCGCCGCTCGCGGTGCTCTCCTTTTTTGCCGATGTTAAAGCTGGAAACGGGGCGATGGTATCCCATCACACGGGTCCAGACTTCGCAGCGCTGGCGTTCATGGTCGGCGAGGGTAACGGCGGTTGATGTATGGGTGTTGGTTTTCATGGGAAGGATCAGGCACAGGCGGCTTGTTTCTTTGCCAGAAGCTCCTCGTCGCAGCGGGGGCAGAACGGGTGCTCTCCGGCGAGGTAGCCGTGGGTCGGGCAGATGGAGAAGGTGGGCGTGATCGTGATATAGGGAAGCGAGAAGCGTTCCAGCGCCCGGCGGACGAGCTTCATGCAGGCGTGCGGGCTTGAGAGCCGCTGGGCCATGTAGAGATGCAGCACGGTGCCGCCGGTGTAGCGGGTTTGCAGCGCGTCCTGATGTTCCAGCGCCTCAAATGGGTCTTCGGTGAACCCGGCGGGAAGCTGGGTGGAGTTCGTATAGTAGGGGTTGCTCTCCGTTCCGGCCTGCAGGATGCCGGGCCAGCGGCGGCGATCCTCTTTGGCAAAGCGATAGGTGGTCCCTTCGGCGGGAGTGGCTTCGAGGTTATAGAGATGCCCGGTCTCCTCCTGATAGGCGACGAGCTTGTCGCGCAGGTGATTGAGAAGACGCAGCGCGAAGGCTTTGCCCCATGGGGTGGTAATATTCTCGGCGTTTCCGGTAAAGTTCCGGATCATCTCGTTCACGCCGTTGACGCCGATGGTGGAGAAGTGGTTGCGAAGGGTGCCGAGGTATCGGCGGGTGAAGGGGTAGAGGCCCTGATCAATAAACCGCTGGATGGTCTTGCGCTTGATCTCAAGGCTGTTCCGCGCGAGGTCTGCGAGATAATCGATGCGGGCGATCAGCGCGGCTTCGTCTCCGGCGTGCAGGTAGCCGAGGCGGGCGCAGTTGATGGTGACAACGCCGAGCGAGCCGGTCTGCTCCGCGGAGCCGAAGAGTCCATTGCCCCGCTTGAGAAGCTCCCGCAGGTCGAGCTGGAGGCGGCAGCACATGGAGCGGATCTGATTGGGCTTCAGCTCGGAGTTGATAAAGTTCTGGAAGTAGGGCAGGCCGTACTTTGCCGTCATGGCGAAGAGGCGCATGGCGTTTTCGCTCTCCCAGGGGAAGTCGGCGGTGATGTTGTACGTGGGGATGGGGAAGGTGAAGACGCGCCCCATGGCGTCGCCTTTGGTCATGACTTCGATGTACGCGCGGTTGATCATCTCCATCTCCACGCCGAGATCGCCGTAGGTGAAGGGTTGCTCTTCCCCTGCGATGATCGGCACCTGCGAGCGGAGGTCTTCGGGGCAGGTCCAGTCGAAGGTAAGGTTCGTAAACGGCGTCTGGGTTCCCCATCGGGAAGGGACGTTGAGGTTGTAGATCAGCTCCTGCATCGCCTGCCGGACTTCGGGGTAGGTCATCTGATCCTTCCGGATGAAGGGGGCCATGTAGGTGTCAAACGAGGAGAAGGCCTGTGCTCCGGCCCATTCATTCTGGAGCGTACCGAGGAAGTTCACAATCTGCCCGATGGCGGAGTGCATATGGCGGGGAGGAGCTGCCTCGACTTTTCCGGGGATTCCGTTGAGTCCTTCATGCAGCAGGGTACGCAGCGACCATCCGGCGCAGTAGCCCGAGAGCATGTCGAGGTCGTGGAGATGAATGTCGCCTTCGCGGTGGGCGGCTCCGACTTCCGGAGGGTAGATGTGATTGAGCCAGTAGTTAGCGGTCACTTTCCCCGAAAGGTTCAGGATCAGACCGCCGAGGCTGTAGCCCTGATTGGCGTTTGCGGCAACGCGCCAATCCTGCTGCGTGAGGTATTCATCCACGGAGGATTCGACGTCGACGAGGGTGCGCGCTTCGGAGCGGGAGCGCTTGCGCTGCTCGCGGTAGGCGATATAGGCGCGGGCGCAGGTAAGATAACCCGCACGCAGCAGGGCCATCTCGACTTCGTCCTGGATTTCCTCGATCCCCAAAGGGCGGGAAGGGCGGGCGCGATCCGCGAAACGTTCGCCGAGCCGCTCGCAGACCAAACGGGTCAATCGCCGGGCTACGGGCTCTTCAAAAGAGGCGCTGGCTTTGCCGGCCTGAAGCAGGGCCCGGGTGATTTTGCTTTCGTCAAAGGCGACCTGTGTACCGTCGCGCTTGCTAACGCATAGAGAGGAGGGAATTTCCATATATTGTGGATTGAATGCACAAACACTACAATATATTGCGTCATCCAAGGCAAGATGTTGCCTTGGGCAAATTTGACGTACGTCAAATCCTCAGGCGGTTCCGAGCTGCGGCGACTGGGAGGGATTCGCCGCAAGGTGGGCTTCATGAGCGTCATCCAGATTCGCGATGCTTCCGGCGGCCTTTGCGACATGTTTATGCAACTGGCGAAAAGCTTCGAGGGTATCCAGATAGCAGATCGCTTCCTCGACGCTCCCGGCGTCGGGCCGGAGAAGCTGATTGACGGAGCGCCGCTCAAGGGCGCACCAGACGAGGATCTCGTCCTTCTTTTTGATGATGGCGGCGGCCGACTTTGCATCCCGGTGAGAGAGCAGCGCGAGCAGGTGATGGTACTGCTCCAGCGTCTGCTCATAAAGGGCGGTAAGCGCGGTTTCGTGATCGTCGTCCAGCGCGATCCCCTCCTCGGCCTGCCGGATGGCGATCCGCGCGAGATTCAGCTCGGTAATGTCGCCCATGGCTTCGAGCTCCATGGAGACTTTGAGCAGGGCAAAGCGCCACAGATTATCCGCCTCGGAAATGGGGCCGTCGATCTGGCTGAGGTAGAGGGTGAGCTGGCGGTTCAGATTATCGACGGTGTCGTCCCGCCGGGCAACGGCTCGGACTGCCGGGACGCTGCGATTCTCCCGCGCTGTCCACCACTCCATCAGCATTTCCCGCACTTCGTCGATCATCCGCTGCATTTCGCGGGTCGCCTGCACCAGCGCGAGCGGGGGCTGTGAGAGCAGGGCGAAGTCGAGATACGTCTGTCGGCCGCCTTCCTTCACGGTCGGCTCCGGGACCAGCCAACGCCGGACAAACGAGAGGAGAGGTTTGAGCACCGGCAGCGCGATGAGCGCCGCCACGACGTTGAATGCGGTATGGGAGAGCGCGAGCTGGCTGGAGAGCTGAATCCCGGCACCTTCGGAAAAGATGTTCAGCTTGGGAAAGAATACGACCAGCGGGATGGCGACGATGAGCTTCGCCACGAGATTGGCATAGCCCAGCCGACGCCCTTCCAGATGCCCCCACGCGACGATGACGGAAGTGATCCCGAGGCCGATGTTCGTCCCCACGATCCAGACCATGAAAAGCTGCGGCGCGAGCACTCCGCCCTGCGCCAGACTCATGCCGAAACCGATGGTGGCGGTGGAGCTTTGCAGGATGACGCCCATCGCGGCGGCGACGCCGAGCAGAATCCACGGAAACTGCTCCAGAACATGGAAGAGGGCGAGCATGTCGGCGTCGCTGCTGATCGCCACGGCGGCCTCCTTCAAAAACTGCATGGAGAGCAGGACAAAGCCAAAGGCGAGAAGGCACTGGCCGATCCCCCGGACGATACGCCCCTGACAGAACTGAAACCCAAGCACGCCGAGAAAAAGAAAGAGGCCGACAAGCCCGCCCATGCTGAATGCAACGACGTTGGCCAACAGCGTCAGGCCAATATTCGCTCCCAGCAGGAGGGCCAGCATGAGGTCTGTCCGCAATGCCCCATTGGCGATGAGATGGGTGATCAGGACGGCAAGCCCCGTGGACGACGGGGCGACCGCTCCGATGAGTACGCCGCTCCCCATGGCGCGCATCGGCGTACCGGCGATCTTCTCAACATTGCCCGCAACCTTTCCTCCCAGAAGCCGATCGATTCCTTTTCGCAGGAATCGCACCCCGAAGGTAATCAGAGAAAGGCCGGCCAGTAGTTGGATAAGATACATTGAGAAACTCAGGAAATAGAGAGGGTTGTGGAGGTTCGTCCTGAATCGGGGAGTGTCCACTAATTACCAACAAAGGAAAAGCCCGATTTTTCATCCCAAAGGAAGCTTCATCGGAAGCGGCAGGGAGTCGAGAGGGTTTTGCTGATGCGATCAGGGGAGATCGTCCGTACGGAAAGCCCCGACAGCCAGAGGCGGAAGGACAAGCGTACGATCGTCCGCGGCCATGGAAGGCTGATCTTCAAGCAATGGCAACCAGCGGCGGGGTTGCATGAATTTCAGCGTTATCGGTTCCCCAGAAGAATTGACAGCGAAGAACCAATCGTGGCCTTTCCAATGGTAGCTGGCGCTTTCCACTGATGGGACTACCGTCGCTTTCTTGGGGCTGGACCCTGCCGGAAGGGTGACGGTGGGCTGGCCTCCGATGATTTGAAAATTGGGTGGGGTGACCTTTTCGCCTTGCAGGAAGACGGCTCCCAGCTTCAGCGGACCATTCAACTCACGGGCAACGCGGGCATAGGCGTCGTAATAGACCGGACGGGATGGGAACCCGGCGCGTGATCCAAAGGAAAAGATCATGATCCCCCGCACTCCGGCGATCAGAGAGGCATAGCAATCATGCCGGACGCGGGTGGGGATCGACTGGACTTCCCCGTCTGGCGGCTCCTGAAACATCTCCAGCACAGCAAAGGGAATAGCCTCCGGATTGATGGCGGCGATGGCTTGCGCCTGCTGTGCGAGGCTCCACGAAATCCATGCACGCGCGTCCTTTCGCCCGATATAGCTGGCGTAAAGCCCCTTTCCGGCAATCTGCAGATAGGGGAGCGTCTTTTCCAAGGCGGCCTGATCGCGGTGGTTAGGCTCGTACATCCATACGGGGCGCTTCCGGGGATCGGCTTCCCGGATGGCTTCCGCGGCGACGCGCAGGTATTGAGCCTCCTGAGTCCGCCAGTACCGGAGTTCTTCGGGAACGAGGTACCAGGCGTAAATCAGCGATTCGTTGGCAACGCGCCCGACCTGCTGCCGGATGTCGGCTTTGATCTGCGCGAAGTCGAGCGAGGCAGCGGAAGCACCGCGTCCTTTCTGCCGGAAGTCGACCCGGACGCCAACGGGGTAGATGATCGGCATCCCGATCCGGCGGCACTCCTCCAGCCGCCGGTCCGCTGAGCGGTAATGGGGTCCGCAGACGGTGAAGCCCGCCTGCTGGTCGCGCTCCGGCCTTCCGGAAAAGCCGCCGATGGGGAAAACGGCTTCGGCTTCGGAGGGGGCGCTCTCCACAGCGGCGGCACCGCAGAGGAGCAGAAAGATTGTGAGGAACGCCTTCATTGACGGATAAACCGGTAAACTTTGACTTCCCAGGGTTGCAGCAGCGTCTCAAACTCGCCTTCCATCGCCCCGAAGGCGTCCTCTCCGGTAAAGAGCGGATGTACCATCACGACGTTGTACGGCATGCCCGACACCATGACGGTCACCCGCTCGGCAGCAGAGTTGATGAGGATAAGGAACCGGCGCTCCCCATGAACAAAATCCCGGAAGGACACGGACGGATAGAGGAGCGACGGAAGGGCTTCCGATGCGGGAAATCGGACCTCAACCTCGTCGGGGCCATCCACCACGTCGATCTCCAGATGCTCGCGATTTTCCCCGAAAAGCAAGGCTTCCCCCAGTTTCTCCGGGCCGAGCAGCTCGCGAGCCGCCTGAAGCGCCGCAGATTGAAAAACCTCCACGGCTTCGGGAGGGCTTCCGGCGGCAGGGTCCAAAAAGATCGCGCCCCGACCTCCATGAAGCAGGCTCAGGTAAAGATCGTGGCGAACCCACTTCGCCAGCTCCGCAGGGGCTTCCGCCCCGGGAGGGGGATCAAGGGTGAAAATCGCGACCGGCGTGGCCTCGGAATCGGTTTCCTGCACCGCTTCAACGCTGCGCTCAATCTGCCAGCGCCCAAGCGCCCGGTGCTCCCTGGCCGACAACGTGATCGGCTGCGCTGCGCCGAGATAGCCGACCCACGGGGCGAGATGCGAGAGCAGGCCCGTTTTGGCATTTGCCGGAGCGATGGTCCAGAGCGGACGCCTTGCGGGATCATCCACGCGAACCGCGGCGCTGGCAGCGGCCAGAGCCTTCATGGCTTGCGGATTACCGGGACGAAGGTTCTCCGGCTGAAGCCACCAGAAAGCGATGCCCGGATCGGCAGCGTACTGACGAACCTGCGCGGATAGCGCCACCTCGCTCTGCTTCTGATCGGAGGTTTCAGGCGCGTTCAGGCGTTGGACATGGCGGGCGTCCCCCGCCGACTGATCCGCAGAGGGCAGCAGGACCACCCCGAGCTTTCCATACTCCCTGGCGGATTTCCCGTCACCAATAGCGAAGGGAAAAAGGCGGCCCTTAGGGTAGAGCGCATCGGCAGGAAACCCCTCCGGCGTGGCACCGCCCGGCTGGAAAAAGCGATCCGGCTCATGGCGCAAGGAGGCGTGCGAGGCAGGAGCCATCATGCAGACGGCTCCCGCGATAGGGAAAAGCAGGGAAAGGCGCATGGCGGAAATGATCATGGACGGGTGATGCGGTACGCCTTCACTTCCAGCGGCTGAAGCTTGAGGCTTCCCGTCCCTTTTGCGGCCGGGTCGAAGAGGTTTTCGATAGCGGCGCCCGCCGGAAGCCCCTGCACTTCGAGCGTCACGGCTTCGTTGGCGGAATTGACCATGAAGAGGTACCTCGCTTCGCCATAGGCGGTATTGAGGAAGGTGACGGAAGGGTATCGTATCGGCTCTTTCACGCCGCCGGTGGGAAAGACCATCTCCACTTCGGCGGGGCCTTCGGTGATCTTCAATTGAAGATCCTCCCGTTTCTCACCGAATAGAAAGACATCGCCGAGCTTCTGCGGCCCGAGCAGTTCCCTGCCGACCTGAGCATAAGCCTGATAGTAGGCTTCGATGGCATCAAACCCCACGCGCTGCCGTAGCGAGAAGATGATGATCCCCTTGGCGCCGGAGATCAGCCCGAGGTAGGCATCGTGACGCGCCCATACGGGAACCAGCGCGACCTCCTCCGGCGCGGGCTGCTGAAACATTTCGAGAATGGCGAGCGGGATCGCCTTCGGGTTCGCGGTGCGGATGGCCTCCTGCTCCTGTTCCATCGTCCAGCGGCCCCAGATGCGGGAATTTTTCATCCCGGAGTAGTTCGTGTAGAACCCCTTGCCGATCATGTCCAGCGACGGAACGATGGCGGCAAGCCGCTTGGCATTGGCATGCCCGGGGGCGTACTGATAAATCGGGCGGTGATGCGGATCGGACTCCCGGATCGCGCGGGAGGCTGTCTCCAGATACTCCATCTCCTGCTTCTTCCACGGACGCAGTTCCTCGGGGCGAAGATCCCACGCGACGATGGCGGGATGATCCGCCACGGCCTTGACCTGCTCGCGGATCGTTTGCGCGATCTCCTCTTTGCTCACGGTCACGACTTCCTTCGTAAACTTCACCTTGAGGCCAACGCTGTAAATCACCTTGAATCCGTGCTTTTGCGCATCGTCGAGACTGCGCTGGTTCAGCTCATACTGCGGTCCGATGATAGTGAATCCCTCCTTCTTGTAGCGGGCAAAGCGTTCGTTCAGCTTCTCCTCGGCCAGCAGTTCGGGCTTGCGGTCTTTGGTGGGAGCGCCGCCCACGGAGTAAAAGCTGAAGAGAAACAGGCGACCCTGCGGGTAGAGTTGGTCATCGGAGAGCTGGGCAGGGACGGTCGGCCCGGGGGTAAAGAAATCGCTGGCAAAGGAGGGAGCAGCCGTAAGCATCAGGGCGCTTGCAGCAAGGGAGAGGAGTCGGAGTGTGTTCATAAAATCAAAGGTTTTGGAAAAGAAAACGGGTACGGTCAGGATCGTCGGGAAGGCGAAAGGCATGAAGCGTGCGCCGGGCGGAAAGCGGCAGGAGGATTTCCGCAGCGCCCTCGGCGGTGACGTTCCCCGCCGCCCACTGACCCGCGAAGACAGCTTCGGTAGCTAAAGGAACGGCATCGGCATCCACGCGACAGGCTTCGGAAGCACCGGGCGCGCATCGCCAATGGCCACAAACCGTGGAGGCAATGATCGCGCCCTCGCCGTCGGCCCGGAGCGCCGCGATTTTCGACGGCAGACGGAAGGCGATCTGGTCCTCCAGTCGCGTGTCAGGCTGCCGGACGAACCGCCCGGGAGCGTCGATGGCGCAGACTCCGAGATGCTCTCCCCACGCCCGCCAGACATAGCCGCCCGTGACCAGCACGGCATCGACCCGCCCTCCCATATGAAGCGTTCCCATGGCGCTCTCATAGGGCAGGTTCAGCTCCCAGAGGTAGCCGTCGTCCATGCTGGCCAGGACGCGATGGAAGTCCACCGCGATCAGCCCCGGCTCACAGAGACGGCCTCCGATCACGATCTCCTGCGGTACCGATGACGGAAGGGTAACGCGCGGCCGCAAAGGGCCGCCCCAGTGCGGCGGAGAAACGATCCGGCGCAGCCGATGATCCAGCGTGGAAAGCGTGATCCCCTCCTTTGTCAGGTCCAGCACGCGGCTCTGGCGGCTGCCATCCCGCGTGCAGTCACCATGCACCTGCGTATGGAAGAACCGGACGCCATCCCGTTCGTTCTGCGAATCAGGGTGATCATGGCCGATATGGTAATGAGCGGAGAACCAGAGGAGAACTTCCGGGTGCTTTCGGTAGAAGTTGCTCCACCGGGCGGGATGATGGTTGTGATTGAGCCACGCATTGGTGGCGCGGAGGTGCGTTCCGTGGACGGTGCGCAGTCCGCAGCCCAGAGGTGGAGCATGACTGAAAACGATGACAGGAACGCCGGGACGCCGCGCCATGCCTTCCTCAATCCGGGCCACCTGCGCCTCCGAAACCACGCACTCCTGCACCTGTAGGCAACGCACCGGGTCTTGCGCTTCCGAGGTGATCAGGAGCAGCCGAAACGACTCGAACTCCAGAAAACCGCCGGAATCGGTCAGGCCGTAGGTCTCGCGCAGAACGGCTTCGATCCGGCCCCGGGGTGCGGCTCCGGCGGATTCGTTCTGGAGATCGTGATTTCCCAGAATGGGGTGAACCGGCGCGCCGGTCTTTGCAAGGAAAGCGGCGGCCTGCCGAATCCCTTCCGGAGTGCCGATCCGGGCGCGGTCCCCGAAGTCCCCCAGCGCAACCACGAGGTCCGGCTGAACGGCGCGGATATCCTCCATCGCGGCTTCGGTCAGCTCCAGCGCATCGGGGTTGAGATGAAAATCGCCAAGGATGACTATGCGCATTGCAGAGAGACGGGGAAAATTTTGGGAAAGGTTTTGGCCGATTGAGCCGCTTCAAGAAGGATGGCATCAAGGCGCATCTCCAGTGCTCCCGCCCCGCCGCGCGAGAAGATCTCCGCAAGCTCCAGCTCGCTCCCCCATGAGCCGATCAGGGCTTTGAGCTGGTAGAAATGGGCATCGGGATACTGCCGGGCGATCCAGTCGTCCACGGGCCGGCTGATCATCTGCACGGACTCACGGGTCGCCCCGTACCACGCCGTCTCGGCGCTGCGCATGATCCAGCCCACGGCGCTCCAGCGTCGGAAATGGCTGGAGCGGGCCAGCCGGGACACCTTCGGGGCGTCGAGAATTTCCGCTACTTTCTCCAGAAAGCCGGTGACTCTCTCCGGATGCTGCCACCACCCGCCATGCACCCCTGCGAGGCAGACCAGCAGTTCGTCCGGAAGTTGTGCCAGCACCGCCTCCAGCAGAGCGGCGATGTGATGATCCCGCTCCACCGGCGGCTCCTCGATCCGCCATTCCCGCCAGAGGAGCATGCGGGGCTTGGCCCAGTCGTGCAGCAGCATGGCGGCAATGGGGATGTCCCGTGCGATGCACAGGCCACGCGTCTGCGTTGCGGTGGCCAGCAAGCCGTCCAGCGCATGTAGATTGGTCGCGTTATGGATCAGCCATCCTCCCGGGTAGGGATGATGACTATGGCTGTTCGCGCCGGGGGCGCTCCACCACGGGGACTGCGACGCCGTATCCTCCAGCAGGGCGCAAAGCCCGGGGAGAAGCCGCTGAACGCGCGGATTTTGGCCAAGGTGACTGGAGCCCTCCCGTGTGCAAAGACGATTGAGCAGATCGTGAACTCTTTCGCGCAAGCCGGTATCGCGGATGGAGTGGAAAGCCGCCCAGATCCGGCGGGACGCATGGCGGACACGCAACGATTGGCGGGCCATGACTTCAGGAGTGGGGAGGCGTTCCAGAAAGGTGAGAGGCTGACTCATTGGAGTTGGGTCCCGATAACCCGGAATTGTTCGTCGTAGGCTTCGGTGATTCCGGCCTGATAGAGCCCACCGCTGTCGAGCGACTCTACGTGCCCATCCAGGAAGAGGATGTTGGCCCGGTTATTGTGGCGCATGGCGATGCCGCTGCCGGAGTAAAGAGTGGGAGGGATAATGCGGAAGGACTGCAACGCTCCCTCGGCAGAAGCAAGGGTATCGCCCATCAGGAGGAATTTCGACGGTTCGCTCACAGCGGTCCAGTTCAGCCGATAGAAGCCCGGCTGCCCCGATCCCTCCTTTTCGATTTTGCCGGGGCTGCCGTACAGTCGCATCCCATAGCAGTACCACGCGCTCACCTTCCCTTTGTCGAACGCCGGGCAACTGAACGCCTTCTGGGCCTGAGCATTGCTGAAGTTGGCATAAGCCTGAATCTCAGTGTACCACATCCGGCTGGTCGGACTGCCATCCCGCATAAAGAGCGTCGAGCTTCGATTCTCCATGGCATAGCCCCGGACCATTTCTCCCAGATGGCGAAGGCGATGAACACATTCCACACTACGGGACAAGCGCATGATCCGCCCCGCCACAGGAACGGATAATACAGCAAGAATACTGATGATCGCGACTACGATCAGCATTTCGGTGACGGAGATTCCTTTGGGGAAGAGGCGGAGGTACATATCGGGGGATGGCAAAAGGTGGCAGTCCGGAGATCAAAGCTTGCGCTTCAACTGCCAAAGTCCCACGAATGCCAGCGGAGCCAGCAATGCTACCGTTCCCGGCTCCGGGATGGCGTAGGTATAGGCAACGCTGGAGATCCGGAAATTGTCATAGTAGCCGGGCAGCCCCGAGTAGGCCGATGCCCTGCGGGCACCAATGCTCAGACGTTGCGTTCCCGCATTGGCATCTCCGAAGTCGGCAGCCTCCGCCTGCCCCACGAGGACGCCGTCCCGGTAAATTTTGAGAATGCCATCGTTGTCCACATTTTCGAAGGTGACGGCGATATGGTACCATTGATCCGCCGTCCATGAAAGCGCACCGATTGCGGCGCTATCAGCGGATATCCCGCCGACGACCACGCCATTGCCGATGGTGAATACCAGATTGCCCGTTTTACCCAGAACCAGCCTCGAACCGGCGCTACTGGTGTACATGGAATCCCACAGGTATCCCAAGGCATCAAGCTCAAGCGTCGCAGTGGTCGGCTTGAACCACAGCTCAATGGACATGGCGGCTCCGTTGAAGAGCGTCTGCGGGTCTCCGTTTGCCGGCGATGCAAGGTAAGCGGAACTGCTGTCTCCGTTGGCGCCGGTGGAGGTGCTGTAGAACGCCTCTCCGAATTTTCCGCTCGCCCCTGTCTGCTGATTATCCCCCCGGAATCCCATTGCAGTATGGTCGTAAGTTTCTCCGGTATAGGAGTTACCGCCAACGCCAACCCCGGCGGTATCAAACTTCCAAAGCGCAACGGTGTTCGCTTCATCGCCGGTATAGTCGTTCTGCCAATCCGTGTAGGGAAGCGTGGCACTGAACGCGACGGAGGCGAGACCTGCGATGAGTCCGGTACTCAGGATGGGGATGCTCAATTTCATGATGTATAGACTTATGAACAGATTTCTGTAGACAAGTCAATCGGTTTTTATGTTACTTCATTCCGCATGACTGATTCTTCCCTTTCCTCACCTCGCCGGGCTTTTGCCGCGCATGGCCCTTCATTTCATCAAAGGAGCCATACGGAAATCCGCATGATCTGCCGGGCCGCCGGATTCGCAGGCATTGAGGGGCATGCACGGCTTTTCCCTGACACCACGGAGATCGCGCTTGCGGAGGAACGCAGCCTCTACACAGAGGCGGGGCTAATGATTTCTTCGTTTCACCTTCCCTATGGGGAGAGGGAGGATATCGCGGCGCTGGCGGAGGCAGACCGGAAAGAAGCAGTGGCGACCGCGAAGCACTGGCTCTCCTGCGCGGCGCAGCTCGGAGCCCGGGTAGCCATTCTGCATCCGACGACGCGCCGCCTTGATATGCGGATCGAGGGGGAAAAAGGCTTTCTGCGGGCGCTGGAGCGCAGCCTTGGAGAGCTGCTGCCGCTGGCGGAGCAGCTCGGAGTGGTGATCGCGCTGGAGAATCTGCCTCCGGCAAATGGCGGACGGTTGGGAACCTCTCCCGAGCATTTTACGCTGTTTCTGGAAAAATTCCGCCACCCGTTCCTTGGCTTCTGCCTGGACACGGGACATGCGCTGCTTGCAGGCCATGACCGGGCGGAAGCGTTCTACGATGCGATGAAGCCCGCGCTGCAAGCCTTTCATCTGACGGACAATGCCGGGGATCGCGATTCCCACCTCGCGCCGGGGAGAGGGCTGGTTCGCTGGACCGCAGTTCGCAGGCTGCTTGATGAGATCGGCTTTGCCTACCCGGCCTGTATTGAAGCGCCCCCCTTTGCCTACGGGCCGCTCTACGATGAAGCGAGCTGGTGCCGACTCCGCGCGGAGACCTGTGATTTGCTGGCGTGACCCCGCACTGGACGGGCTTTTTGCTTGAAATGCGGAACAAAGCGTCTATAAAAAGTTATAGATTTATTTCCCCGCACCGTCACTTTTACTTCCCGTCTTCGGGAAAGGTTTTGATGAACAAGAAAAAGATTCCGAAATACCAGCAGATTGCCCAATCCATCGCCAAAGCGATAGAGGAAAGGGGCGGAAGTCTGGGCAAGACGCAGCTGGAGCTGGCGGAGGAATACGGTGTCCATCGGCTGACGGTGCGGGAAGCGCTCAACTGGCTGGAGCGGGAAGGAAAGCTGCGTCAGATGGGCGGACGCGTATACGGGACGCCAACCGGCGCTCCGGCGGTTTCCCACGACGCCGTTCCCCCACCCTCTTCACGCTCTTTGGCTCCGCAGGGAAAGCGGAAAATCGGATTTCCGATCTGGGTGGACTCACTGGCGGAGCTCGATCTTCCGCGCTTTCACGGCTATATGCAGCTTGCCCAAGGGGCACATATGGAGCTGTCCGGGACGGGGTATGAACTGGATATTCAGTGTGTCGGCTCCAAATGGCAGCCGAATCTGGCAAAGATCGGGCAGCTGTGTCGCGAGTGGGAGGCGTTGATCCTCACGCCGTGGTCCCGCGAGAGCGCCATCCCGGCGGACCATCCATTCAGTGCAATGCGGGAGCGCACGGTATTCGTCGGCTATTTGCAGGAGATTCAATACAACTGTGTGCATCCGGACCACTTCGAGGCGGGGAGGCTCGCGACGGAGGAACTGGTGGAATCCGGTGCACGGACAATCCTCTATACCGGCGGGGAGGAAGGGGGCAACGAGGTTCTCGCCGCACGCTTCATGACGATGGTTGGCGTGGAAAAAGCACTGGAGGCCCATCCGGATGTCCAACTGCTCTATACGGAGACGGGGTACCATGTGGACGAAGCCTTCAGCAGCGTGAAACGCTTCCTTCTGGAAGGAGGAACGTGCGACGCGGTGCTGGCCAATTCGGGCTACGCTGCGCTGGGAGCCCTCCGGGCGCTGACGGATATGGGGCTGCGCGTTCCGGAAGATGTTCAACTCATCGGGATCGGCCTGCCCATTTTCTGGGAATACCTGGTGCCGAAGCCGACCGTGGTCACGGCGGAATCGTACGCTCTGGGCAAGGAGGCCGCCCGTCTGGCAAAGATCCTGAGCCAGCCGAAAGCGGCTCCTCAACCGCAACTGATTCTCCCCATCCGGCTGATGAAGGGGGAAACCACACGGGCGTTCCGACGAGCGACCGCAGCGGCAGTGGACGTTCGGAAAGAGCGCCAGACGAGCGTGCGGTAGAGGTTTGAGCGAGGGGCAACCCCGGTGGATAAGCAGCCAGCAGCGTTGGGAGGGCGCATATCGGGGAGTCCATCATAGTGAGGGAAAACGCTGCGGTAGGGATCACTCACGTCAGGCTCCGAAAGTGGTCTCCACTTTCAGTCGCTTCGCAAATGCTTCCTAAATCGAGGCAACCAGTTCCATCGGGAATGGTCGGTCGGTCAGCTCTCCATGAAAGGCGAGCTTGGAGTAAATATTGGCGATGTGCAGCCGCATGCTCTGGCGGGCCTGTTCCGCATCGCCGGCACAGATGGCGCTGAAGATGGCTTCATGCTCGCCCAGGGCCTTGCGGGCGCGGTCCTGCAAGTCTTCCCCCACGGGGAAGAGCCGGTGCATCAGCGCGGGCATCGTGAGACGCTGGAGGATGTCGAGCCGCTCGAAATGCTTTTGGATGAAGCCGTTCCGGGCGATCTTCAGGATGGCGTGATGGAAGAGTTGATCGGCCCGACTGAGCTGCCGGAGGGCTTCGGCGTCGTTCGCATCGCGCGAGAGAGCGTCGACCTGCTTGCGGATGGCCTCCAGCAGTTCCCTGAGGTGCTCCACCTCATGCGGCAGACGCATCTCCGCGGCCTGCCCCGCGGCATGCACTTCGAGCGCTTCCCGATAGCCGAGCAACTCGCGGAACTGCTCTTCATTGAGCGTTCTGACCACGGCCCCCAGCTTAGGCATGATCGTGACCAGCTCGTCATTCTCCAATTGGCGCAAGGCCTCTCGTACAGGGGTACGACTGACCCCGATTTCCTTGGAGAGCTTCTGCGCGGAAAGAAACATCCCGGGCTGAAATTCGCCGGCGAGAATCTTCGACCGCAGAAAGCCGTAAGCTTTCATCGTGTGGGGGTTCTGCATTGCTTAATCATTCTGATGAACGCAGATGAATGCAAGCGGTTTTCTTCCGG
>JBEBWR010000050.1:0-15958 GCA_040392045.1 Chthoniobacter flavus
ATTCAAGCCCTATGAAGCGCCACGATCTTCTTCAGCGCCTGATTCACCCCGGACTGATCGCCATTATGCGGGCGAGTGACAGCGGGCAGCTTGGGGCTGCCGCAACGGCGCTCAAGGCGGGAGGGGTGGAGGCGATGGAAGTGACGGCGACAACGCCCGGCGCGCTGGAGGCGATCTCGCAAATCGCACGTGAGCAGGGAGAGGAGGTCATCATCGGCGTGGGCAGTGTGCTCGATACGGAGACCTGCCGCGCCGCGATTCTGGCGGGAGCGCAGTTTGTGGTCACGCCGATTCTCCGACCGGAGGTGATCCGGCTCTGTCATCGCTATGGCGTTCCGATCATCTGCGGAGCGTACTCGCCGACGGAGGCGCTGACGGCTTGCGAGGAGGGGGCGGATCTCGTGAAGATTTTCCCCGCCGAGCAGCTTGGTCCGCAGTATATCAAGTCCCTGCTCGCGCCGATGCCGCAGCTTCCGCTGGTGCCGACCGGAGGGATCACGCCCGGGAACGCGGGGGCCTACCTCGCCGCGGGAGCGACGGCGCTCGGCGTGGGTTCGGGACTGGTAAATGACGCGCTGCTCCGCTCGGGCGATTGGGAGCGGCTGACGGCGGCGGCCCGCGCGTATCACGACGCGGTTTTCGCCGCGCGGAAGGCGGAGTGATTTTCCGCATTGAATACCGCCCCCGGTTCCGGTAGGATCGGGCTCCATGCCGAAAGAGGAAGGTATTCAGACTGAGGGTACCGTGAAGGATGTTCTCCCGGGCACGATGTTCCGGGTGAAACTTCCGAACGGGACCGAGGTACTCGCTCATATCTCCGGCAAGATGCGGAAAAATTACATCCGCATTGTACCGGGCGATAAGGTGACGATTGAGCTCTCGCCCTACGATGTGGGCAAGGCGCGAATCGTTTTCCGCGAGCGGTAGACTCTCCGATTTTTCTACACGCATTTTCCTCCGCTCCGCCGTTTCACCCGAGGGATGGCTGGAAAAAAACGGCTCCCACGCTTGCATTTAAGCATTAACGATTGGAAGATAAACTTATGAGCGATACAACCAGCGAATCCGCCAAGACTACCGAAGCCAACGAAAAATTCGAAAGCGGCAAGACCCACGTCAAGCAGGCTGCTGATGACCTCCGCTCCGCCGCAGGGGCAAAGGCTCAGGAGCTCCGCGAACGCGCAGGGAGTGCCTACGACACCGCCCGCACCCGTGCCCGTTCGTGGCAGGAAGAGGGCGAGCAGTATGTTCGTGAAAATCCGCTCCGGGGCGTATTGACCGCGCTCGGCGTCGGGTTCATTCTCGGCCTTCTCATTCGTCGCTAACCCGACGGTCCATCTTTGAAAAAGAAGGGGGCGCGAGTTCTCGCCCCCTTTTTTTCGCCCCTCGTCTCCCACGCCTATGTTCTGGAACCGTCGCCCCGAGATTGAGACCCCTGATGGTCCTGCCGGCCCGGGGTTTTCCGAAAACCTGCGCGCTCTGCTGGCCTCCGCCAGCAGCTACCTGCGCGCCCGGCTGGAACTGGCGGGCATGGAGGGGAAGGAGGCGGCGGCCACTTATGGCAGGGCGATCGCCTTTGTGCTGGGAGCCGCGGTGCTCCTCGGCTTTGGCTATATCTTCCTCTGGATCGCGCTGATCGCCCTTGGCACGTACTTTACCGGCTGGCACTGGGGCTGGATAACCCTGATCGCCGCCGTGCTGCACTTTATCGGCGTGGCGGTCTGCCTCGGTCTTGCTTATCGGAACTGGGGTGCTCCCGTCTTTAGCGCCACGCTGGAGGAATTCAGAAAGGATCAACAATGGCTGAGTCGTACGACGACCTCTCACGCAGCGAACGGAAAGCCGCTCTGATTGCGGAGCTTTCGCAGGCCCGTGCTCAGATCGCCGGGAGCTTTCGCGATACGCAGAGCGATCTGGAAACCGCGCGCGCGGTCGCCAGTCGCAAAGCGCTCTGGATGGGCGGAGCCGTAGCGGGCGGCTGGCTGCTGGCCAGGCTGACAGGTCGCAAATCGCGCGGCGGCAAAGGCCGGAAAAGCAGAGCGGCCGTCGAGCCGGTCCGGCAGGTGGAGCGCACCGGATGGGCGCTGGCGCTGCTCGGAGCGATCGGTACAATGATGCGTCCGGCCATCACGAGCTACCTTACGCATCGGCTGAATGATTACCTTGCCCGTACGGGTGACAGCAATGATCATACGCCCTTTAACTCACAGCGTTAGGTTGTCTTCGTTTTCCGTCTTTTTTCTGCCCTTCATGCAATTTGAGATTTTGATTGATTTTGCCGCCGGGGTATAGTCGTGTCTCTGCGCTGCAAATGTCCACATCCCTCCCGACATCTTCCTCTGGCGAAGCCGTTGTACAAACGCTCGATCACGTTGACCACTACCTGCTGGTAGGGCAGGAGTCCAACGCCTCGGATATTCACCTCTCGGTCAACTCCCGCCCCATCTGGCGGCGGAACGGTACACTGGAGCCGATTTGGCTACAGGCCCCGCTGCTCTCCGCAGCCGACACCGAGCGGCTGGCCTACGGATTTCTCACCGAAGCGCAAAAGCAACAGCTCGATACACAGGGCGATGTGGACTTCGCCTACGCGAATGAGAACGGACGCTACCGTACTTCCGTCGTCCGCCACCGCCTCGGCCTTGACCTCGTTTTCCGTATCATCAACAGCAAGGTCCGCACGATGGACGAGCTGCACCTTCCGGAAAACCTCAAGCTGCTCACGCAGTATCACAACGGGCTGGTGCTGGTCACCGGGGCGGTCGGGTCGGGAAAATCGACCACGATGGCCTCGCTCGTGGATGAGGTGAACAAGACCCGCCGCGATCACATCATCACGCTGGAAGACCCGATCGAATATATTTTCAGCTCCGAGGGGTGTCACGTCACGCAGCGCGAGGTGCACACGCATACCGCTTCGTTCGGAGCGGCGCTGCGCGGTGCGCTCCGTGAAGACCCGGACGTCATCATGGTGGGGGAAATGCGCGATCTGGAGACGATCCAGCTTGCCATCACGGCGGCGGAAACGGGTCACCTCGTGATCGGCACGCTCCATACCGGCAACGCCTCCCGAACCCTCGACCGTCTGCTCGACGTCTTCCCGAATGATCAGCGCGAGCAGATCCGCATCATGGTGAGCGAGTCGCTGCGCGGCATCATCTCGCAGCAGCTCGTTCCCCGCGCCGACGGCGGCGGCCGCTGCCTCGCGCTCGAAATTCTGGTGAACACCCCGGCTGTGGCAAACGTCATCCGCGAAGGCAAAACCTTCATGCTCCCCGGCATCATTCAGACGGGGAAAAAGCTCGGCATGCGTCTCATGGACGACTCCCTGATGGATCTCTATGATAACAAGCTGATTACCAAGGAAGAAGCTATCGCCCGCGCTGAACAGAAGCAGATCATGCGCCAGCACTGCCTGCGTTAAAAATCTCTCCCCCATGGCCTACATCGACCAGTTTTTCGAAGTCCTCATTGAGGCCGGTGCCTCCGATCTTCACCTCGCTCAAGGGCAGCCGCCGAAGATCCGCCGTCACGGCGACATCGTGGCGATCCGCGACGAAGTCATCACGCAGGAAGAAGCCGCCTACATGCTAAGCGAGATCGCCGGGCCTGCCCGGTGGGCGCAGTATGAGGAGAAAGGCGATCTCGACTTTGCGTACGAGATGAACGAAGACTCCCGCTTTCGCTGCAACTACCTTAAGCAGACGAACGGCTACGGCGCGGTCTTCCGTCTCATCCCGACGAAAATCCTCACGCTGGAGCAGCTCGGCATCCCCGAGGTGGTCAAGGAATTTGGCAAGCTGCGCGGCGGTCTCGTCCTCGTCACCGGCCCGACCGGCTCGGGTAAATCGACCACGCTGGCCGCGCTGATCGACTACATCAACGCAAACTACCACCGCCACATCATCACGGTGGAAGAGCCGATTGAGTTCGTTCACAGCAACAAGAACAGCATCATCACCCAGCGCGAAGTCCCCGAGCATGCGCCCTCCTTCCCCATCGGCCTGAAAGCGGCGTTGCGTGAAGACGCCGACATCGTGCTCGTCGGTGAAATGCGCGACCTTGAGACCATCTCCCTCGCGCTCACCGCCGCGGAGACCGGCCTGCTGGTCTTCGGTACGCTGCATACGAACAATGCGCGCAAGACGGTTGACCGTCTTATCGACGTTTTCCCGGCGGACCAGCAGTCGCAAGTACGCACCATGCTCGCGGCCTCGCTGCGCGGTGTCGTCGCGCAGCTCCTGCTGAAGCGCAGCGACAAACCGGGCCGACTCGCAGTGAACGAGATCCTCGTGGCCAATGCCGCTGTCTCCGCGATTATCCGCGAAGGCGCGACACAGAAGCTTCAGGACGTCATTGTCGGCGGCAAGAGCCAGGGCATGCAGTTCATGGACGATGCCATCTGGCATGTCATGCAGCAGGGCATGGTCGCGCCGCATGAAGCCTACATGAAGGCGATCGACAAGAGCCGCTTCAAAGTCTTCCTCCCCGAGGACGAGATGGAGCTGGCAAACTCCGGCGGCGCCGCCGCGAACTGATCCTCTCAGAGGCCGTAACTTCCAAAAAGGCTGCCCGGAGCAATTCCCGGCAGCCCTTTTTTGCGTCGATTCCGGGAAGATGTTTAAAAAATTCGCCTTGAATAATACGTCACACTCATTTACTTTCCCAAAGTGCAACGTCACACCGATCGAGCCCTACTTCGCCTATCTCCGGACTCTTCATTCACTCCATCCCATCTCCTTCCCTCATTCTTCCTATGCAGAAACTCTCCCCCGCTTTGCAGCGTTTCTGCCTCTTCGCAGCGACCAGATGGTCCAACGCTTTCACAGACCGCCTATTACGATGAGAATAACCGCCCGAGCACCCGCATCTACAGCGGTGCTCCCTCCGCGAGCGACTACGCCAGCCACGTTCGCACCATCGCCCCGAAGCATCTGGAGAACGACTTCAAACTGGCGGAGCAATATGGTCCTCTCACCGGCAACAGCAAGGGGATCATCACAATTACCATGACGAAGGATGTCTGGCGCGAGTTCTCCGGCGAGGACGCGCATTCGCTCTTCGCCGGTCAGGAGCACCTCGATCAGCAGAGGCAGAATCTCCGCCTGCTGCCGATCACGCCGAACCGGATACCGGACGGCCGGATCGTCGGCGCGCTTCCCATTGCGGAGGCGGCTGCGGTGATCCTGTAAATTTTTTCTATGTACGTTACTTCATCCATTCCGAATGGAAGCGGACGCGTCCGGCGGCTCGACCCCGATGCGTATGAGATTGAGCTGATTGCCTATAGCAAGGGATCGCGCTATTTCTGTGTGGAAGCATCTTCGGAGGAAGACCGGTCGGTAGCGATCACGCTAATCCCGGACCGCTGGTTTCGAATCAGGACTTTTCCCTACAAATGCGAGGCGGATGTCTGGATGTGCAATGCGCGGACGCTGGAGTGGACCCGCATCCCCGGCACGGAGACAACGCCGGAGCGAGTACGCTTTTCGGTGTGGCTCAAGGCGGGGGAACGCTACCTGCTCTCTTCCGAGCCGCCGTATCGCTATAGCGATACCACCGCGGAGCTTTTTCGTATCGCTCGGGAGCATCGCGAATACTGCGCGATCCACTGTCTGGGCGCTTCGATGGAGCAGCGGCCTATTATAGCGTTAAGGATAACAGATAACCCTGAAGAATCACCGGGGAGGGAGTCGAAGCCGGTCCTTCACATTGCGGCGGGCGAACATGCTTCGGAGTCTGCCGGAGAGGAGATTGCGCGCGGGATGCTTTACTATCTTCTGTCGGAAGAGAGCGCTACCGCACGCGATCGCTATATCTTCGACCTGGTGCTGAATGCTAACCCCGACGGCAATTTTCACGGCTGGCATCAATATAATCTCCGCGACTGGCAGGAGCATAACTATTGCGACAAGGTGGACCGGAGCTGGCACCACGAGTTTGTTCCCTATCTGGAGCGCATTCCGGGGGAGTACAGCCCGGAGACGGTGGCACTCATGGAGTGGATGAAGCTGACACGACCCGCCTGCTATCTGAGCATGCACAGCTGGGAGGGGCAGGGTGGAACGCTCGGAGCGTACCATTCCGCCGTGGAGGGTCTCGCCCCGGAGATGGCGGCGGCGGTCAAGGCGCTTGTCGGGATTTCCGATGCCGTGGGGGCGCAACTCGGTTTCCCCGTGGATAACCGTCCTACGGGCCATGATAGCCTCCATCTGGGTCCTCTGCTGATGCGCACAGGCGCGGCAGTGGCTTATCTCCCCGAGGGCAATTACATGCTCGGACGCGAACGCCTCCAGGCGTATGGCAAGGGCCTTCTCAAAGGCATTCTGAAGGATGGCCGCGTGATCATGCCGCGCTACGACCGTTCACGCTGGGATCAGTTGGCCGAACCGGAGCCCAGCCCGCAGGAGTCTCTGATGAGCAGCCTGCCTTGAACACGGATCGCTTCGGTGCCGGGGGCAACCTCGCCGCGCACGAGCCGGATGAGGTGATTGACCGCGTTCACGGCGATCTCGGTGATGGGATGATCCACGGTGGTGATGGGTACCGTGCCGAAAGCGCTGCATGAAGCGTTGTCAAACCCCGTCAGCGCAAGGTCGCGAGGCACGTGGAGGCCCGCCCGGGTAAAGGTGGTAAGCGCTCCGACAGCCCATTCGTCATTGGAGCAGACGATGGCTTCGGGCAGGTCGCCCTGCGCAAGCACCTGCTCGGCAGCGATGGCTCCCTCGGCGTAGACCCGCGCATCGGCGGGGTAATCGAGCAGGCGCTCCCTCGGCAGCTCAGGGATGAGGACGCGCGAGGCGCGCTGCGCCTCGGGATAGTCCGCGAGGGCTTCGTGATAGCCCTCATAACCGTCGGACCGCGGAGAGGCCAGCAGGAGCAGCCGCCGGTAGCCGCCTTCGAGCAGGTGCCGGGTGACTGCGCGGTAACCCCACGGGCGGTCGGAGATGTACTGCGGAATCTGTAGCTTGCCATGCCGGGCGATGGAGACGACGGGGATCTTCGCTTCGAGGAGGCGGTCGGCCAGTTCCTGTGAAAAGCTGACGACCGGATAATTCAGCAGAACCCCTTCCACGCGCGCGTCGATGAGGTTGTCGATGATCCGTACGATGGCCTCCTTCCCGAGCGTCTGGTACCAGAGCGCTTCTTCGACGATAAAGCGATAGTCGTTCGCAAGGACGGCTTCAGTGACGGCCTTTAGCTTTCGCTGAACGAGCGAGGAGGTGGCTCCGAAGCTGAGAATGCCGATGCAGTTGCTCTTCATCCCGCGCATGACCTGCGCATGGCGATTGGGCCGGTAGCCGAGCTTCTCGGCGGCGGCAAAGACCCGCGCCTGCACCTCGGGCGTAATCCTCCCCCGCTGCGCCTCCGACATGACGGCGGCCACGGTGGAAGGCGAGACGTTTGCTTCTACGGCAATCTGTCGCTGGGTAACGGCCATGGGTCAAAAGAAGGCCACGCAAGCCACACGTTGGAAGCTATTGTGACGTATTACTTGAGCAAAGTAATCCGGTTCGCGATTAAGACAAGCAATTTTCGTTCACCGCCGGATGGCTCCGGGGCTTGACTGGGCACTAGACGCCAGCGGGTTCCATCTTCTGCACACACTGAAGCAGGTACGGAAGGAGCTGTTTCTTGCGGGAGACGACGCCGGGGAGTTCCCACTGGAGGGGGCCGACGGGAGTGGCATCGATCTGGCGGATCAGCTCTTCGGCTCCCTGCACGAGGAGGATGGAGTTCTTCGTGCTGATGTCCGTGACGGCAAGAGCGGAGAAAAGGTAATTCCCGGCGCGGCGGTGTTCGCTGAGCGCTTCGAGCAGGGCATCGGCCTTCGGATAGAAGTTATTGAAGCTCAACTCTTCGATCTGCGCGACGGAGAAGCGCACGTCCCCTTCGGAGAAATCCTTGCAGTCGATATTGATCGCCTCCTGCGCGGGAAGCGTGGTGAGCGGAGAGCCGACGGAAAAGATCTCGGCCGCGAGCGTCGCGGGGTCGACTCCGGCGATGGCCGAGAGGTGAGCCATGATCTCGATATCCGGCGCGGTGGTGGTCGGCGACGTGAGGTTGAGCGTGTCGGAGATCAGCCCGGCCATGAGCAGCCCGGCGACGGCTTTCGGAATCTCCACGCCCGCCTGACGGTAGCACATGGTGACGATACTGGAGGTGGAGCCGACGGGGTTGTTCCAGAAGAGGATCGGGGAATCGGTGTGAATCCCGCCGAGCCGGTGGTGATCGATAATTTCAACGATGGGCACTTCCGCCGCGCCTTCCACGGCCTGCGAGAGCTCGTTGTGATCCACAAGGATGAGCTGCCGGGGGATGGTCTTGATGAAATCGCTCTTGGAAAGGACGCCGACGAGTTGCCCCTCTTCATCAATCACGGGGAAAATGAACTGCCCACTGGAGGCGGCTTCCTCGCGGGCCGCTTTCAGCAGGGTATCGGGGCCGAAAGATAGGTATTCGGTGTCGACTTTCTGCTCGACCGTGGCGGCGCCGCGCGCGAGTAGCATGGTGGTGGCGGTGTCATGCGGCGAAGCGAAGATGACGATGCCTTTTTCCCGGGCCTCTGCGAGGACTTCATCGCTCGCGGGAAGATCTCCCGTGATGATCAGCGCGGAGACGCCCATTCCGATGGCGGCGCGCTGAATGTCTTCGCGGTCGCCGATGATGACGACGACGTTCTGGTGACCGTAGCGCTCGACCCGCTGCTGGAAGGTCTCCAGCGCCATTGCGCCGATGACGAGGCAGTACTCGCCGACTTCGCAGCCGGGCGTGCCGCTCACGACTTTGCCGCTGAAGGTCTCCACCATCTTGGCGAGGCAGGCGGTAACGATCCGCGCGCTGTCCGCTACGGAGGGCGGCGGGAAGAGATGTTGAAGCACTTTGTTCGCAGAGAGCAGTCCCGAGCATCTCCCGTTCGCGTCGACCACGGGGATACCGCGCATCCGCGTCTGCTCAATGAGCTGCGCGGCGTCGTATACCGACGAGTGCTCCTTGAGTGAGATCACGTCACGCTCCATCACATCGGCGACGCGCGGCCAGAGGTCTTTGACAAGCGCGGGTGCTTCCACGCCGAATTTTTTGAGAACGTAGTCGATGCGCTGGTTCGTATTGCCCGCTCTCCCCGCGATCACGCCTTTCACGCCCGTGAGACGCTTGAGCTCCGCGTAGGCGATGGCCGCGCAGATGGAATCCATGTCGGGGTTGCGATGTCCAATAACGATCGTTTGCATGTCGGGATAAAATCTACTGAAGCAAAGTCCTTTAGATGAGCAGAGCGCCCGGCGCGCGCCAAGCGGAAATTGCCGCCCCGGGCCGGTTTTTCCGGTTCCACTGACGGGCCGCCTCTTCGATCAGCCACTTTTCATGGCGTTGCCAGCGTACGGCATGATCCGGCATCCCCGGCATGCTGACACTCCAGAGATGTAGCTCAGGTGCTTCGTCCGGCTCCAGCCTTATTCCCCGCCTGCCCCGTTCTCCTCGTCGCCCCGACCATACCTCGGCAATGACTTCCACGCTGCCGCCATCTCCCGGAAGCTTCGTGCGGAAAAGAAAAAGCGTGGGCGTCAGGCATTCCATGTCCCGCACTCTCCGGGACGGCAGGCGGGAAGAAAGCTTCTTTGCCGGTCACTACGGCTGTTTTCCATCAATGGCGCTCTGAAACCACGCTACGACCTCCTCCAAAGTCTGCCGCACTTCCGCCGGGGATTCGGAAACCTCGAAGTGGTGACAGGTATGGACCGTGAAGCGATGCGGCGCATCGGAAGCTCTCAAGGCGTTGAATACGGCAAACTGTCCCGGAGGAGGCACGGCGGGATCAAAGCAGCCTACGTCGATGAAGGTAGGCGTGGTGATCCAAAGGGCGGCGGATGAGGAGTCGTGATAGCGCAGCGTTTCGAGAATTGCCGGATCGGCGAGATAGCGCTCGCGGACGGCACAACCGCTGCCGGTACACTCAAACGTCAGCCGTAAGGGGTGGTGACCGAAGGAAGGATAGCCGATAAATGCCCGGGCGAAGCGCTTTTCCCATGCCAATGCCAAGGTACCCAGCCCTCCGCCGAAACTGCCGCCGTAATAGAAGAGTGGCAGGCCGGGATAAAGCGCCTCTCCGGCGGTGACGGCTGCCCAGAGATCCGCGACGCAGCCGCGGTGAAGGTAGGTCTCCCGGGACTCAATCCCGTGCAGGACGTGTTCCATCGTCATCCCCGGCAAATCAGGCTGCGCGGACCGGCCAAATCCCCGACCGCAAACCTGAATGGTCGCTGTCCCTTCAAAGAGCCCCGTGACCGGTTGCAATACGCTGCCATAACCATGTCCCCGAACGACAACTGAGGTGACCACGCCCTCCGCCGGAACCAGCAGCCACGCCCCGACCCGAAACCCCTCGAAGCTATCAAAATCGAGCTCGTAGCAACGCCACTGCGGGTCGTCAGAAGCAATCTCCCGTAGCTCGCAACGGGGATCGACCGCACGGGTCTGCGCGTAGGTCGCCTGCCAGAACCCCTCGAAATCGTCGGGCGGCGTGACCGGTTCTACCGCCAGCAGTTCGTCAAGGCCGTACCCATAGGTGGCGTCGAAAGGAAAGAGCGACGGAATCCGACGAGCTCTCTCGGCGCGCTCGCGCCAGATTTCGGGGATGCAGACAGAGTTTGGCATGGCGGACGACGGTAGCAGATGAGGGCGTGTTCACGAATTGAGAAAGATGGATAAAATGACCAATTTTGAGATCAAAATCGGGCGTTTCAGCCGCTTTCGGCAAATTCGTGACGGGCCCTAAGACCTAAGACGACAAAAAAACCGAGCCTGAAAAACATCAGGCTCGGTTCAGGCAGAAAGTTCGGGAACTGCTCCCGGCTATGAAGCTTCTTAGCGGGAGTAGAGCTCGACGATCAACTGTTCGTTGACGATCGGAGCGATCTCGTCGCGGGTCGGTACGCGGAGCACCGTGCCGGCGAAGTTCTCCTTGTCGGCTTCGAGCCACTCGGGGATCGTGACGATCTGAGTCAGCTCAAGGAAGCGGGCAGCGAGGCTGCGGGAGGCGGGGCGATCTTTGATGGAGATCTTGTCGCCGGGGCGCACGCTGTAGGAGGAGACGTCCACCTTGCGACCGTTCACCGTGACGTGGCCGTGGGACACGAGCTGGCGGGCGGCGGCGCGGGAGTTGGCAAAGCCGAGGCGGTAGACGACGTTGTCGAGGCGGGTCTCCAGAAGCTGGAGCAGGATCTCGCCGGTCACACCGCGACGATTCGTGGCGATGTGGAAGTAACGACGGAACTGGCGCTCCAGTACCCCGTACTGAAAACGGAGCTTCTGCTTCTCGGCAAGCGCGATGGCGTATTCGGACTGCTTGCGGCGCGACCCCTTCGGGCCGTGCATGCCGGGGTTGTAATTCTTGCGCTCAAGCGCCTTGGACGGGCCAAAAATCGGCACCCCGAAACGGCGGCTGATCTTGGACTTGGGACCGGTATAACGAGCCATAAAATCTTGGTTCTGTTAAGGCTGGAATGGTGAGGTTGGATGCAAGCGCATCAGACGCGCCGCTGCTTGGGCGGGCGGCAACCGTTGTGCGGCACAGGGGTGACGTCGCGAATGACCGTGATATCCAGTCCCATCGCCTGAAGAGCGCGAACGGCGGACTCACGACCGGCCCCAGGGCCTTTGACGCGAACTTCCACTTCCTTCAATCCGTGACCCATGGCCTGACGGCAGGCGTCCTGAGCCACCATCTGAGCGGCATAGGCCGTGCTCTTGCGGGAGCCACGGAACCCTGCCTTACCAGCGCTGGACCAGCCGATCACGGCACCGCCGAGGTCGGTGATGCTGACGATCGTGTTGTTGAAGCTGGCCTGCACGTGAACGATCCCGGTGTGAACGTTCTTGGAGCCTTTGGCTTTGATGATCTTGACCGGAGCGATGACGTTGGCGTCAAGGGAGAGATCCTCTTCCTTCTTCGGCTCGGCGGCCTTTTCGGCGGCTGCGGCCTTCTCCTTTTTCTTCGGAGCAGCCTTCTTCTTCGCCGGAGCGGCGGCTTCGGCGGTGCTCTCAGCGGTCGGGGCGGCTTCCGCTGCGTTTTCTGCCGCAGGAGCGGCGGCATCAGGAGTCACCGGGGTTTCCGGAGTCTCGGGTGCGTTATTTTCTTCTGCCATAAATGTTCAGGTATGGGTTGTTGTCGTACCAGAGAAGCAGTGGCCGGGAGCCTTCCTGTAAGGAGCCGCGAATGCTCGTCCTCTGCCCTTGTTTGCCGCGATCCCGTCCCCTTGCGGAGCGTTCCTGCGACGTCGGGCGGCTTACCCTCTGGTGGTTAAAAGGTTATTTCTTCGCGCGCTGGACGCCGACGGTCTTACGCGGGCCCTTGCGGGTACGGGCGTTGGTGCCGGTGCGCTGGCCACGGACAGGAAGCCCACGGCGGTGGCGCAGGCCACGGTAGCAGTTGATCGCCTGAAGGCGCTTCAGGTTGCCCTGAAGATCACGGCGCAGATCGCCTTCGATGAGAAGGTTATTGCTCTGGACAGCCTGAATGATCTGGTTGATCTGCTCCGGCGTCAGATCCTTGGCGCGAATGTCAGGGCTGATGTTGGTCTGTTCGAGGATCTTTTTGGCCCAGGACGGTCCGATCCCGTAAATGTACGGGAGGGAAGCTTCGATGCGCTTGTCGCCAGGGATTTCAACTCCGAGTAGTCGTGGCATAATGAGAAATGAGGATTAAAAAACCAAAGGACGGGGGTGCAGGAGGCAGACCTCCGCTTAGCCCTGCCGCTGTTTGTGCCGTGCGTTCTTGCAGAGAACGCGCACTACGTTCTTGCGCTTCACGATCTTGCAGGATTCGCACAATCTTTTTACCGATGCTCTTACTTTCATAAGTGTTAAACTGTTTTCCGAAAATTTCTCTTTGAGTGGCGCCCTCGGCCTCTCTCCGTTCTAACCCGCTAATCCGGGGACAACGAAGCCGCCCGAGGGAATCGCTTCCCCGGAGGCGACAGTCAGGTCAGATGATCTTTCACGGAGGGCTTCCGCGCTTTCCCTCCCCTGCTCCGGCGCTTCTCCATTTCCGTCTCCATTCTTTAGGGCAATGGAGCGATCTTGGACGCGACAGGCAACAGAAGGAATGGCGACGATCCGCCCTCTCGACAAGTCGTAGGGGGAGATTTCTAGCAGAACTTTTTCGCCTTGCAAGAGTTGAATGGCGTTTTCCTGCTTTTTTCCGCCCTCAAACGCGGTCAGAGTATGGCCGTTTGCCATACGGGCGACGAAGGTGCCGTTCTCTTCCAGCCCGATGATTTCTCCTTCGGCATGGATCAGCTCAGGGTTGGCAGCCGTCATCGGGCTCCCCTCCACGTCAGGATATCCGGCTCGCCGTCGGTGACGAGAACCGTATGTTCGTAATGCGCCGAAGGCCTGCCGTCTTTGGTAACGACGGTCCATCCATCGGCAAGGATACGGACTTCGGGACGACCGAGATTGACCATTGGCTCTATCGCCAACACCATTCCGGCTTTCAGTCGAGGCCCGGTCCCGGGGCGGCCAAAATTGGGAATCTGCGGCTCTTCGTGCAGCTTCCGCCCGACCCCGTGGCCGACAAACTCGCGCACAATGGTCATCCCGTTGTTTTCCACATGCTGCTGGATCGCCGCGCCGAGATCGCCAAGCCGGGCACCGGCGCGTACTTCCGCAATGCCCTTGAAAAAAGACTGCTCGGTCACTTCGATCAGCCGCTGCACTTCTTCACTGACCACTCCCGCAGGAATCGAAAGTGCGGTGTCGCCGATCCATCCCCCTTTGATGACTCCGATATCGATCTTTACCAGATCGCCGTATAAAATTTTTCGCGCTCCGCCGATTCCGTGCACGACCTCTTCGTTCACAGAAATGCAGAGCTGCCCCGGATAACCGTGGTACCCGAGAAATGCGCTCTTGCCGCCGATATCGGCGATGAGGCGGGCCGCCTCCTGATCGATCTCCCCGGTGGTGACGCCGGGCTGAATCATCGCGGCAAGCCGATCGCGAATCTCCCCTGCCGCCTGGCAGGCGATCCGCATCTCTTCGACATCGCGCTTGTTCTTGATCGGAATCATTACTTAATGGCCGCCGGTTAAGGCAGCCTGAACCCGGGAGAAAACGGTCTCCGGTTTGCTATCCGCCGGAATCCGCTTCAGCAACCCCTTCTTTTCATAGTAGGCGAGAACCGGAGCAGTCTTCTCCTCATACTCAGCCATCCGTTGCCGCAGCGTTTCGAGCGTATCGTCCGCTCGACGCACCAGTTTCCCGCCACAGGCGGGGCACGGGGTGTCCTCCGAGGCCACCTGTAAACCGACTTTGAAAATCTTCCCGCAGGCCGAGCAGCCTACGCGCCCCAGAATGCGGTCGGAGATAACGTCGAACGGAACGTCGAAGAAAAGAACCGCATCAATCGCTTCGTTCCGCTCCTGCAAAATCCGGTCGAGTGCTTCAGCCTGAGGCTCTGTGCGAGGAAATCCGTCCAGGATAAATCCCTGCCCGGCATCCCGATTCGCGGCCCAGTCAGCAACCAGCGCCGTCATCATTTCATCGGGCACCAGCTTGCCGGCTTCGATCAGCTCGCGAACCATCCCGCCGAGTGCGCTTCCCTTCTTCTGCTCGTCGCGAAGCATGGCTCCGGTGGAAACAGCCTCAAAGCGGTACGTTTCAGCGAGTTTCTCGCCCTGTGTTCCTTTTCCGGACCCGGGCGCTCCCATCAGTACGACCCGACGCTTCATCGGACTACTCCCAATGTTAACCACACGCCAGACATAGGTCGACCTCCGCGCCAAATGGCGCTTACTTGAAAACCCCCGCTACGTAGAGCACCATGGCGGCGACCACCACAAGCGCGATGGCCACGTAGACCCAGAGCAGTGCATTCTGCCGTCCCGCCTCCGCACGTCCGCCGGGCGTCCGGTCTTCGCGGCCCTTCCCACGACGGAGGAAGCCGTCGTAGTTGCGCTGAATGAGGTGCGTTTCGACCTGCCGCATGGTGTCCAGAACGACACCCACGATAATCAGAAGACCGGTACCGCCGAAGAACTGCGCGGTCATCGGAGGAACTCCGAGGGAGCGGCTGAGCATCTGCGGAAGAATGGCGATCACGGTGAGGAACGTCGCTCCCGCGAACGTAAGGCGGCTCATCGTAAATTCGAGGAAGTCAGCCGTCGGCTTGCCAGGGCGAACGCCGGGGATGTAGCCGCCGTACTTCTTGAGGTCTTCAGAGATCTGCTGGGGCTGGAACTGTGTTGCCACCCAGAAGTAACTGAAGAAGAAAATCATCAGACCGAAGATCGTATAGTGCAGCCATCCGTCGCTCAGCATCGCGGCGAGCTGATTGGCGGTTTTCGCATACGGCCCTTCCTTGAAGAGCATCCCGATGATGGAGGCCGGGAAAATCAGCAGCGCCTGAGCAAAGATGATCGGCATGACGCCCGCGTAGTTGACTTTCAGCGGCATGTACTGGGTCTGCCCGCCGTAGACCTTCCGCCCGACCACGCGCTTGGCGTACTGGACGCTGATCTTCCGCTGGCCCTGCGTAAGGCAGATAACGCCCGCAATGACCAGAAGGAAGAAGGCGATAAGAAGGACCAACACCGCCGAGTTGAGCTGCTGCGCGCCGCCCGATCCGCCGACGAAGAGCGACCAGACCTGATAGAGAGCAGCCGGCAGCTGGGCTACGATACCGATCGTGATGATCAGCGACATGCCATTGCCGACGCCGTGATCGGTGATCTGGTCACCAATCCACATGAGGAACATCGTGCCGGCGGTCAAAGCCATCACGGAGGTGATGATAAACCACATGCCGGGATGCGGCACAAGATCGCGCCCCAGACGGGCCGCCGTCTCCGGCAGTCCGGCAAGGATGGGATTAGCCCCGGGGTTCTGGAACCCCATGGCCAACAGATATCCCTGAAAGAGACAAAGCCCGATCGTTGCGTATCGGGTATACTGCATG
>JBEBWR010000051.1:0-15368 GCA_040392045.1 Chthoniobacter flavus
TGCTCCTCTCCCTTCATTCCCAGCCAAAGATCATAGATCAGCGGCAGGTAGCCCCGCCGGATAATGCGCTCCACCAGCACCATCAATTTCCGGATTCCCAACTGGAGGTAGCCGCCCTGATAGATCACCCCGATCGCCCGGGTGGGGCGATCGAAAACAGCGTTGGCGACGAGGCTTGGCTGATAGTGGTGCTGCCGGATGGCATCCAAAATGCGTTGCCGCGTCTCCTCCGCCACGCGAATCGACGGGTTATTATTGAGCACGGCAGAGATCGTACTCTGCGATACCCCGAGCTGCCGGGCCAGTTCGCGCTGTCCAATGCGTTTGCCCGGAGCGCCGGGGCGACTGCCTTTTGGGGTATCACTCATAAAAATTTCCGTCGTGAATCCAATCTATGCCGATCGGGCAGGGGAGTTAAGTGCAATCTCGGCTTCCTGCGCTTCACAAGCCGCCCCGATCCGGCGGCAAGCCCCGTCAATCCTCTCCAGAGGCAGCTTAAAGACCTTGATCAGCCATTCCTTCACTGCGGCTCCCGTCATGCGCTCAGCCAGCATTTCCCGCAGCAGGCCCTCAAGCTCCTGAAGATTCCGTCGGGCGGTTTGAAGACTGGTGAGGATCGGCTCCCATCCCTCGCGCATCAGGCGGTTGACTCCAAGATAGCAGTCAGCCAGCGCCAGCGCTTCCCCCATGCGCTTGTGCTCCCGCTGGACAGCGAGGAGAAGGCGGATCTGCTTCCATTCATAGTGTCCGCTCTGAAGCTGCCCTTCCAGCGCCGACATTTCCGTAATGAGGGTATCTTCAATCCTCCAGCCCTCCCGGCATCTGCCAATCCGCTCAAAGAGACGGAGCAGAGTCCCTGCCGGAATACCGGCAAAAAGCGGGCAGTCGGTCAGATCGCCCGACGCCCCCGGCTGCCAGAGAATGGGCCAGGTGGTATCAAGCAGGACGTTGGGCACTGAGCAGCTATTGGAGCGCGCCCACTGCGTGACGATCACACTCTCAAGTCCAAATCGCTCCGCCACGGAGCGCCACTCCCGCAGATTGGCCCAGCGAAGATGATAATACGGCAGCACACTCCGGTCCGCCGTGATGCTTCCCCCGGCCCCGCCCCAAACGCGAAAGCCGAGCTTCCGCCAGACCCCCGCCTGAAAAAGCGCCTGCATCTGCCATTCGTTGATCCGGAAATCCGCCGCAAGATCGGCGACCGATGGCGACCAATCCTCAAAGTGCAAAAGATCGTCCGAAGGCGGCTCCACAGTGGAGACGTCGCCGATCTCTCCCATTTTCCAGGCGCGACTGCACCGTCGGCCCGAGAAGCGGACAATCGTTTCGGGTTGGCCCGTAGCGGAGTAATTCCACGGCACGAGGATCACCCGATCCCGAAAGGCCCGGACTTTCTCAAGCGTCTCCTCCGTCAGATGCTCTTCGAGCATATCGCTCCAGATCATCGGCGTCTTGCCGTGCCGCTCGCAGAACGTGCAAAGCTCATCAAGATAATCGAGGAACAGACCGGTGACGGAGCGCCCCTCCGCCTCGGCATAAAGGGAGAGGGAACGCGCCTCATCCATCCCCAGATGCACAAAGCGGGACGCCGGATGGGCAGCGATCATCTCTCCCAAAAGCTCTTTCATCCATTTCCGCGCTACCGGTATCCCAATATTTACCTCCCGTGGTATTCCGTAGGGCAGCGCCATGGCCCGAACCTCCGGCCAACGGAACGCATACTCCAAATGGCCAAGACATTGTTGAAGAGGGATCACCTCCAGCCCCTCCCGCGCGGCCGCCGCCTGAAACTCGCGGACCTCGTCGCGCGTCCAGACTTCCGCCCGATCCGCTGCAAAGCAAACCTCCTGGAAGGGAAAGCGATCCTCATATTCCACCAATACCGCGCGAAAGCCGAGTTCCCTGAGGCGTTGCAGATAAACCGGGTAAAACTCCGGGCGATAAACGACCCCTTTAAGGTCGAGATGAGCGGTAAGGAAAAGGGAGGCCATAGAGGAAGTAAAGAAATACTTGATTATCATCAGAATTTCAAAAGTCAATCGCTTCTGAAATTCATTCCGTTGATTGAGAAGGAAGCCTAATAAAGACCTAAATACAGAGAGTTTCGCTAGGGAATTACTCGAGGGAAATCGGTTTCTCCTCTCATTTCCATGAAGAGTCATACAGGGCTTGACATGGGTTTTGATAATACATATGATTCGCCGTAATCAATCGTGCTGGCGCTCACAAATCGGCTCTCGCCACAACGCCTGCCTATCTGATTCCAGCATCCCTGCAAACCATCCTGCCTATGAGTTCCTCCTTCCTGAAAAAAGCCGGTGCCGCGCTCACCCTGGCCTTCCTGATCTCATCTTCTCTCGTTGCGCAGACGCTCGTCATCACGGGAAGCCAAAGCGCGCCAACCGATCCGATCCTGAATATTACGGTTCCTGATACCGGTAGCGCATTTGATAGCCGGATGATCCGCAACTGGACCAACCCCGCCAGCGGGAAAGGCCGCCATCGCGAAGTTGGGCAGACTTTCTATGTGCCGACCGACTACCAGTACGAGATTAGCGCCATGACCTTCCGCGTCCGGCTGCCCGGCCAGACCAGCACCCAGACCGCTGCGGGTCAGCGTGTCAAAATCTCAATTTACGAGGTGGGGAGCGGCTCCAGCGCCACGCCCGTCGGTCCGGCACTGTTTGAAGCAGAAGGCATCATCCCGGACGGGCTCTCAGCGCTCGATTACATCACCTTTACCTTCAGCGAACCGTTCACTGCCCAGCCGGATACCTACTACAGCGCCCAGCTCGGCTTTTCCGGTAGTCCCGCCGGGTCCGCCTATATGACGCTGGTGGTCGGCTCCAACTCCATCTATACCGACGGCACCGGCTTCTATTACGAGAATCCCGAAGGCTCCGCCACGATGGCCTATGGTAGCACCACGGCAGACTTTGATTTCAATCTCTCCGGGCGTACCATCCCCGTCATTCCGGAGGGTGGAACGGCGAACCTCGTGCTCGGCGGCGCAGCCGCTCTGGGAGTCGTCGTCCTTCGTCAGCGTCGGAAGATCAGCATCCGATAATCCTCTCTATGCGTTACCTGTCCCCTTCCAGAGTGCTCCACCGCCCGGCGGCGTGGATGCTACTAGCGTTTTCCCTCCTCTCCGCCTGCAAGGAGCCCTCTGCGCCTGCGGCCCGGAAGTCAGCTCAGCACACCCCGCCCGCCACGCAAGAGGAGAGGCCGCAACCAGCCGCAACGCCGGATCAGCGGAAAGCGCCCCCCACGCAGGCGGAAAGCGCCCCGGTTGCGATTCCCGCTCAGGAAGCAGAGAAGCCCACCGAAGCGCGTGAACTGGCGTTTGTACAGGAGGGGCGGGCGATCGGCGTCGTTATTCTCAGCAGCGCAGCCGAGGCAGAGCCGGTGTTCAAGGAAGCTGCGGAGCATTTCGCAGCCATCGTAGAGCGCGCTACTGGAGCGCGCCTTCAGATCCTTGGCGAGACGGAAGCCGCCTCGCTTCCACCGGAGACGCCGCGTCTGGTTATCACCTCGTCCGCGGAAGCGGAGGCCATGGAGCCGGAGACCTACCGTATTCACTCCGTGGGCGATGCCGTCTATATCACCGGAAGCGATAAGGCGGAGCTACCCGCCGTATCGCGTCCCGCCCACCGCTTTGCCCCCCGGTCGCGGCCCACCCTCTGGGCGTTGAACCGGATTCTGGAGGAGCAGCTTGGAGTCCGCTGGCTTTGGCCGGGAGAGCTGGGAACTTACGTGCCCAAAAGCGCCAGCTTTACCATTCCCGTTTACGACGTCACCCATCAGCCCAAGCTGATGCTGCGCTCGCTGAGGATTGCCTCCAGAAGTTCCCTCGGCTCCAGCGATTACGCAGCCGATGAGAAAATTCGCGAGGAAGCACAGGCATGGGCGGAGAACCATCAGAGCGGGCGGCGCGGAGCCATTCGCTTCGGTCATGCCTTTGGAAAGTGGTGGGAACGCTTCTCGGAGACTCATCCCGGCTACTTCGCCGATGTCGGCCCCAAGCTCAAGCAGCCCTATCCGAAGCCCGACGCCGCAAAGCTCCGGCTGGCCAATCCCGCCGTGATTGAGCAGATCGCTCAGGACTACACAGCGGCAGGTGCCCCGAAGTACTACAACGTCTGCCCGAACGATGGCAGCGGATTCGACATCAGCCCCGAGACCCGCGCATGGGATATCCCCCGGAATCAGGACCCCTCCAAAATTCTTCGGGCTCGGGGAGAGCTGACGGCGCGATACATCGAGTTCTGGAATCGCCTCTACGCCCGATTGGTCCAGATCAACCCCGAGGTAGTCCTTACGACTTACGCCTATAGCTGCTACCGCACTCCTCCCCCCAGGGAGCGCCCTTTGAAGGCGAAGGCCATTTTTGCCATCGTCCCTACCTTGCAGGAATTTGACATCTGGGAGGGATGGGCCGCTACCGGCAGCCCCCTGTTCCTGCGTCCCAACTGGTGGCACCTCGGTGCCGACGCGCCTTATATTACCGTGAATGAAAGCGCGAAATACATCGCCTTTGCCGCAGAGCGCGGGATGTTGGGGCTCGATATGGACTCCGTCCTCGGATACTGGGGGACACAGGGCATCAACTACTATGCGGTCGCCCGCCTGATGACCCGCCCTGAACTCAGCCCCGAAGAGATCATCGCCGAGTACACCGCCGCCTTTGGCGCTGGCGCACACGCCATCCGCGACTACATCGCCTATTGGCAAACGCTCACCCCCAAGTACAACTACACTCATCTCCCCAGAGAGGGCGCGCCGAGTAACAAAAGCAAATATCAGGAACTGGTGGCACAGGGCAAAGTCCCGCGGAGTATTCTCAATGGTAGCAAATACGTCCTGCCGTACCTCTACCCTGAAAAAGTCATCGTCCCCGCAGAGCGTTTCCTCGACAAAGCAGAGATGGCGATCGGGAACAACGACCCCGAAGCGCTTGCGCGAGTGAAGTTTCTCCGGGAGGGGCTGCGTTCCCTTCGAGCCACTCGTGAACAGATCGCGCTGGGGCAGAAGATCAAACGTCAGAGCACCCCTACGCTTTTGCGCCGGTTCAAAGAGCAGTCCGAAGCGCTCAACGCGCTCCGCGAGGAGTTGACCGCCTCTCACGTCATCTGGGCTGCCGCCGCCGCCCGACATGAAAATCGCTATCAGGTCCTCATTCGTCCGGAGAACCTGAAGCATCACCAGATCAACCTCGACGGCATGTAGCAGCTGCGTGCCCCCCCCGAAATATGATGAAACGCTCCTCCGCCTTCACTCTGAATGAACTGCTGGAGACTCATCGGCCGTTCCTTCCAAAGGAATGGTATCAGGAGGCGCAGGTGCCAGCGGAAGTCACCGCGTGATTTAAGAGCAACCCCCCATTTTGAATCCATCAATCATTCCATGAAAAAGAACTTACTCTACTCTTCGATGATCGGCGCGATTTCCATCGTGCTCGGCGTGGCGTCTGCCTCTGCTAGCATCCTTACCAGTGCCAGCAATCAACCGCCTGACGCGGCGATCAGTCTTGTGCGATCAGCAGTGCCTGACAACGAGTTGGGGACTTCCTATATGATGCGTTATTATAATAATTACGCTACAGGAACGAACCGGCGTCGGGAGATAGGGCAGTCTTTTTTAGTCCCGGGGGAGACGCCTGTGGATATTGATGGATTCGTGCTCCGTATCAATGACGGTCAGAATCTGTCGGGGGTTGCCAAAAATTTCACGCTCACCATCTACGAAGCGGCCACCAATGGCGTGCCTGTAGGGGCGGCTATTTATCAGTCGACCGGGACCCTTCCAAGTGAGATGTCAAATCTCCAGTATATCACGTTCCTGCTGGATCAAACGGTGACGCTTGAAGCCGGGACGCGCTACTCTTTTCAGCTCGGATACACCACCTCGAGCGGAGTAGCGCAGATCTCGTTTGCCGCGTCGAACAGCAACCTCTACCCTGAGGGTAGGAGCTTCTACTATGCCAATAGTGATAGCGGTAACCTTGCTAGCATGATCTATACGCCTGCACTACGCGATATGGACTTTGCCGTTCTCTATACTCCCGTTCCTGAAGGAGGAACGGCGGCTTTGTTGATGATTTCGCTCGTCGTGATCGGTGGCCGCCAGTTGATCATGAAGCGGCGCGGAGGCCTTCTTCAAAACGGGGAGGCGGTATAATGCGAAGAGGTCTGCGGTATCTCAAAAAAGCGGCGAGGCGGATGAACGCAAATCGCAAACTCGTCGCGTCTTGTCCGGGTGGTCGCGCCGGGACCCGCGCGGCAGCACGAATTGGGTTCAGCGTCACGCTGGCGGGGCTGCTATCGCTGGGAGGCAACGCGGATGCCGCTGTGACTCTGGTGGAGAAAGGGAAGGCGGTTGGCGTTGTCGTTTTATCGGAAAATCCCAATGCGCTCGTGGAGGAAGCGGCGCGGGTTTTTGTGCGTACGGTGGAAAAATCCACTGGTGCGGTCATTCCGATTATTTCCGAGCAGGAAGCCGCCCAGCTTGACGAGGGGAAGCCGCGGATGTTTCTCGGCCCCTGTCAGGCCAATCTGGCAAAGGGGCTGGACCCTTTTGCTCTGGAGCCGGACTCCTATCATCAGGTCGTCTCCGGTAATGCCATCTACCTTATCGGAGCCGAGCGGGTGACCTCCCGGATAAGCGATGATGGCAGACCGGTTTCCTGGGTGTCGCGGCCGACTCTCTGGGCACTTAATCGCATGCTGGAGGAGCAGTTGCAGGTCCGTTGGATCTGGCCCGGCGATCTCGGGACGGTAATTCCCAAGCACGAGACATTGACCGTGCAGGACGGCGATCTCCAGTATCAGGCAAAGCTGCAACTGCGTTCCTTGCGCTTCCCGACAAGCCGTCCGCTGGTCAATGACCCGGAGGCAGACATCAGGATCAAGCAGGAAGCGGGGCTTTGGGCTGAGGGACATGGCGTGGGCCGCCGTGGGGTGGTCCGGTTTGGTCATGCTTTTGGCCACTGGTGGGCAAAGTATTCGAAAGATCATCCCGATTACTTCGCTTACCTCGGGAAGATCAAGCAGCCTTACCTGAAGCCCTCTTCTGTAAAGCTGCGGCTTTCCAATCCGGCGGTGATCGAGGCGATTGCACAGGAATATATCGAAGCAGGCAGCCCGAACTTCTATAACGTCTGCCCGAATGATGGCAGCGGCTTTGACATTCATCCCGACACGCTGGCCTGGGATCTTCCCCGGGATCAGCCGCCAAGGGACATTATCCGCGCACGCGGCGAACTTACGGCGCGGTATGTGAAATTCTGGAATCTGCTTTACGCCCGGTTGGCCAAGATTAACCCTGACGTGGTTCTCACCACCTATGCGTATTCCTCCTAC
This sequence comes from Chthoniobacter flavus, assembly GCA_040392045.1. Classification (GTDB taxonomy): domain Bacteria; phylum Verrucomicrobiota; class Verrucomicrobiia; order Chthoniobacterales; family Chthoniobacteraceae; genus DATMFV01. Next base: position 7,362 of record JBEBWR010000051.1, read on the forward strand.
CGCAATCCTCCGCCTCCCGAGCGTCCCCTGACGGCACGCGCCATTTTTGGCATCGTGGCGAGCTACGATAGCTATGATCTCTGGAAGGGCTGGTCCAAATATGCGGAAGGGCTTTATTTGCGTCCCAACTGGTGGCATCTCGGGGCAGACGCTCCCTATATGCCAATGGAGGAGACCTATAACTATATCAAGTTTGCCTGGGAAAACGGGATGCTGGGCATTGATATGGATTCGCTGCTCGGCTACTGGGGAACGCAAGGCCCCGTCTATTACATGGTGGCCCGGCTGATGACGAGGCCCGAGCTGACGCTGGATGAAATTATCGCGGAATACACCAGCGCCTTTGGCAAAGGAGCGCCAAAGATTCGGGAATATATCGCCTATTGGCAGAAGATCACGACCGACTACGACTATCCCATCAACGGAGCAAAGGATATGGAGAGAGTCAATAAGCCCGGTCACAAGTACTTTGCGCTGGTCCGCGAGGGGAAGGTGGCCGGAAGTATCCTGAAAGGCGCAACCGATGTGTTGCCCTATCTCTACGGTGATGCCGTCCTCGAACCCGGAGAACATTTGCTGGACGAGGCGGAGCAGTTGATCGGCGAGGATGACCCGGAAGCGAAGGAGCGGGTCGCATTCCTGAGGAAAGGGCTGGTATCGCTTCGCGCCACGCGCGATCAGGTCGCCCGGGGGTATCTGCTAAAGACCAAAGGAGGGACGGCCGCCATGGACAACTTTGTGAAGGGGGCGGAAGAGTTGCAGAAGCTCCGTTTGGAACTAGGGAAAGAGAGTGTCCTGTGGGATTACTACGGCACGCACCACGAAAATGCTTATAAAGTCTTAATCCGGCCTGAAAACCTCGGACATTACGAGATCAACCTTGACGGCCAATGAACCTCTGCGTCTGACTTTTCGATATGTTTCAGGCTCCCCCCATCCTCAGCCACTCCCTTATCCGTCCGCGGGCATCAAGGAACCGGAAAGAGACCCGCAACGGCGGGTTCACCCTGCTGGAACTGATGCTCCTGATCTTGCTGCTTGTCGTCATCTCCAGCTTCCTCTATGGAGCCATCCAGAATGCGAGGAAGCGCTCGGACCAGTTTCACTGTGTCGCGAACTTGAAGCAGATCTCCGTGGCGTCCCTTGCCTATGGAGCGGATCATCATGGAGATTGGCCGGATAATCGGGTGGTGGACAAGGTGAAGGAGCCGAATATGGATAACGTGGTGTTTCTGGAATCCCTATTGCCTTACGTAGGACCGATCCCCAAAAAGCCAAGCGCCGGGATGTCACGTAGCGCGTTTCGCAACAGCCCGTTCGTTTGTCCCGCGGAACGCCTGAATGAGCCCAATGGTTCCTACGTCTATCAAGGCGTAGCAACGGTCCGCTCCCGCGGTCTGAGCTATGGGCAAAACTATTACCTTCAGCAGACTGCAAGTAAGAGCAGGGTGGGTCCGCGCAATGCCGTTCAATATCCGTCAGAGCTGGTGCTCTATATGGATTTTCAGGGGCATTACCTGATGGACTACTCGCGCTTGATTCAGGGCGACCGGATCGAGCTGACGGAAAAACGGCATGGCAGAATGGTGAACGCGGCGTTCGCCGATGGAAGTATACGCTCCGTGGATATCCGAACGATCCCCTCACAACTGCCCTGCCGCTTCTGGCAAGGGCGAGAGTAACGGTGCATCGGCGACAAGGGAATAGAGCGCCGACGTAATGCGGTTTTATCGCGCCAATGGCGGCCCGCGAAACTACGGGCGACCCCACGGGTAATTCCACACCGGGGACGTTGGTTAGCTCCCTTTCCGTGTTTTCAGCCCAAGGAGCGACGGATTATCTCTTCAAGGTCTCCGCTGAGGAAGTACGCTGACCGCTTCGTTGTGGGATATTAACGGCACCGAGGAACTGGGAGATTCCCCAGCTCAAGAACGCCCCGCAGAAGATTGCAAACATCACTCATCCAAGTGCAATGTGGACCTTCTCCGATGGCGCGCACCTCAAGAACAGCAACGTCTATGCGGGCAGCTATGACAGCGTCGCCTACGCAAGTCTCCTCTACTACCCCCACAGCGAGCGAAATCACTTCGTCTTCCTCGACGGCCACGTCGAAGCACTGACCCGGAAGGAATTTGAGGAGAAAACGCAGTCCAACCGCTTCTGGGGAAAAGTCGTACCCTAGGTCGTGACGACACTCCCTGGAATCCTCCAGAACGATTTCTGCTCAAAAAAAGAGCAACTTTCTCCGCGCCGCGGGGTTGAAGCACCATGCTCGCCCCACTTGATCCGAAACTCTGGAGCCCGGTCCACGCGGCACACCTCTTGAATCGGGCCGGTTTCGGCGGTACCCCCGAAGAGATCGAAGCGCTCCACAGCCTCGGAGCGGAAAGAGCGGTCGAATCATTGCTCGCTGGCGCACAACCCGAGCTTCCCCCCGAAGATCCGCCCTCCTACGCTCAGCCTCGCGACATGCAGCAGGAGCGGCGTGAGCGCGAGCAGCTCACCGAAGAAGAGCGGGCGATGCGCCGCCGCGAAGCGCAAAAGCGCGATAACCGTGAGTACCTCCAGTTTGCAGGCGAGTGGCTGCGGCAACTGCGCGAAAGCCAAACACCGCTACGGGAAAAACTTGCCCTCTTCTGGCATGGACACTTTGCCACGAGCCAGACGAAAGTCCGCCCCGTCTTCTACCTTTGGACGCAAAAAGAGACCTTTCGCCGCCACGCCGCCGGTGACATTTCCGCGATGGTCAAAGCCATGCTCTGCGACCCCGCCATGCTCGTCTGGCTCGACGGCTCCAGCAGCCGTAAAAACAAGCCCAACGAGAACTTCGCCCGCGAGGTCATGGAGCTTTTCACGCTGGGGGAGGGGAACTACACCGAGCAGGACGTCGGCGAAGCTGCCCGCGCCTTCACCGGCTACCGCATCAACCCGGCTTCTCAACAGTTCCGTTTCGTGCCGCGACAGCATGACGACGGCGAGAAAGTGATTCTCGGAAAGCGCGGCTACTGGAACGGCGAAGAGGTCATCGATATCCTCTGTGCCCAGCCAGCCTGCGCGCAATTCATGGCACAGAAATTCCTGCGCTACTTCGTATGCGACGAGCCATCCCCCGCGTGGCAGAAGGCCGTGGCGAATGCCTTGAAGGAAGAGAAAATGATCGTAGCGCCCATGCTGCGCCGATTGTTCCTGAGCGCGGCCTTTTACGAAGAGCGGCATCAACAGATCAAATCCCCCGTGGAATGGCTCGTCCAATGCCTCAAAGTGCTCGACGTTCCTCAGCCCCCTTTTCATCGTACCCAGCCCGTCCTGCGACAACTCGGCCAGATCCTCTACCGCCCCCCAAACGTCAAAGGATGGGAGGGCGGCAAGAACTGGATCACCACCTCCACACTGCTCGCCCGCTACAACATCGCAGGTCAGCTTCTCGGCATCGGAGGCAACCTCTGGGGGAAAGGGAAGGGGAAAAGGAAAAAGCAGCGCGAGCAAAAACAGGTATCGTCCGGGCTTCTCACGCGGATGCCAGAGACGACACGCTCTTCGGAGATCGGTCTCGTACAATATTTTGCGGCGGCGCTTTTTCAGGAACCCTGTTCCGGTGAAGCACTGGCCGCCTACTGCGATTTCCTGAAAGGGAAATCATTGCAGAGCAGCGCCGTGCAGCGCCAGCTGCTCCACCTCATGATGAGCACCCCCGAGTTTCAACTTATTTAGGACTCCCCGCCTTATGACCCCTCATCGCTTCCACGGTCAGCCGACCACCCGCCGCCGATTTCTGCGACAGACCCTGCTCGGCGCAGCCGTCACCCTGACCATCCCCGTCTTCCTCCAGAAAACGTTCGCCGCCATGGAGAGCGACGCAGCGGCCTCTCCCATCCAAACGCCCACCGGGCGGGACGGCCGCATCCTCGTCGTCCTCCAGATGGCCGGGGGAAACGACGGTCTTAACACCGTCATCCCTTACGAAGATCACCTCTACTACCGCGCCCGCCCCTCCATAGGGATTCCGCAGGCCGACGTCCTCTCGCTTGCCGAAGGTCTTGGGCTTCACCCCGCGCTCAAAGGATTGCGCGGGCTTTACGACGACGGCGCGCTCGGAGTCATCCGAGGCGTCGGTTATCCGAACCCGAACCGCTCCCATTTCCGCTCTATGGAAATCTGGCAAACCGCCTCCGATGCCGCAGCCGTTGAAAAGCACGGTTGGCTCGGGCGATACTTCGATCACGCCTGCGCAGGAGCCGATCCCGCCGTTGGAGTTGCCATCGCGGACGCCGCCCCACAGGCCTTCTCCGCAGAGGAGCCCCGGGGCATCACCTTCAACGACCCCAAGCAGTACCGCTGGGCCGCCCAGGGACGGGACGATGACGCCGACGCCCTCTACGCACAGTTCAACGAAACGGAAGACGCCGACACCTTCGGCGGCGAGGGCGGCGGCAGCATCGGCGCGCTCGGCGAGCGGGTCATCTCCGGCCTCTCCGCCCGTGATTTCTTGCAGCGAACCGCTGTCGACGCCTCGCGCACCAGCGCTGAAGTCCTCGCCGTCACGCGAAAATCCGAGCCGATCACCGCGCTCTATCCGCGCTCCGCTCTGGGTACCAGTCTCAACACCGTAGCGCGGATGATTGCCGGTGGCATGAGCACCCGCGTCTACTACGTCAGCCAGGGCGGCTATGATACGCACCGTAACCAGACCGGAAGCCACGCGAAGCTGCTGCGGGATCTCGGGGACTCGCTTCAAGCCTTCGTACGCGACCTCAAAGCGCAGGGCAACCTTGAGCGGGTCACCGTCATGACCTTCTCGGAATTTGGCCGCCGCGTGGAGGAAAACGGATCGCTCGGAACCGACCACGGCGCTGCCGGACCCATGTTCTTCATCGGCGGCGGCGTAAAGCCGGGTCTCTACGGAAAGCAGCCCAGCCTGACCGATCTGTATCAGGGCGACATCAAATTCAACGTCGACTTCCGCAGTCTCTACGCCACCGCTCTCGAAAAATGCCTGGGCGTAGAAAGCCAACCGATCCTGGGCCATCATTTCCCGCTGATTCCCGTCATCTGACCAAGTCGTCGAAGCTCTTAAGCGAAATCAAACCCTCCGGGCAACGTATCGCCAATGGCGGCTATGGTTGGGCGGCTATGGTTGCTTGGCCATCGCGTCGAGCAATTGTTGCTTCAGGGTGGTTTCCTCGCGGCTGCCAATCGTGGAAAAACGGATGAGGGGAAGCCCCACCTGATCGAGCACGCGGTCTTTGATCGCATCCCGTTCCTTTTGTTTCGGGTTCAATTTATGGAAGGTATAGCCGTCGACTTCCACTGCCAGGATCGGATTTTTTCCCAACTTATTGAAGATGACAAAATCAACACTGGTAAGAGAGTTTTCGATATAAGCCCGCTCCCGTGGTGGAAACAGGTCAGAATTCGGAATAAGGCACCACAGCTTATAATGCATGACGACCTCCAGTGATTTAAATCGATCCTCCTCAAGCACGCTTCGAATGAGAGCATACATCAGATTTTCGGAGAGATATCCCGGGACCTGCTTTGCCCGTTTAATCAGCGGCTCCAGAACCGCTGCATACTCGGAATAGAGACAATCGAAGATGGATACCACGCGGCTATTGATCACGTTTTCCGGCCCACCGACATAGGAGATGTAACGCATCAGATCTCCGAGGTTGCTCCCATGCGGAGCCGCAAAATCATGGGCAGTGACCAGGATCAACTGGCTCCGCGCACGGGATACCGCAACATTGATCATGTTTCCATTGTCCACAAACCCGTCCGTCTGGCGTTTGACCGGGCTGATAATGATCGCCTGCTTTTCCCTGCCCTGGAATTTGTGGACAGTCTCTGCAAGGATGGCCGGACTGGCGACCAGTTCCCTAGTTAGGTTCGCCTGTTCCCGATAGGGAGTAACGATCCCGATTTCCGCCTCCGGAAAGCCAAGGCCGGGGAGGACTTCATCGCGGATGACCTCAATCTGGCGTTGATTGATCCATCCGCTGCCCTCCGCTTTCCTTTCGTGATTCCCGGGAGCCGTTTTGATCAGGCGAAGAGGTTGATCTCCATCGCTTTCAGGGGTCAGGACGACCAACTCGTTATTGTAATACTTTTGATTACAGAACCGGATGATTTTGGGGTGGCATCGATAATGTTCTTTGAGCAGGGTAACAGGAAGCCGGTCGCCATAGAGCTCAATGAGAGACGCAATGATATGATTGGTCACATAATTGTAAGGTGCCGGAACTTTGAAGGCAGCCATCAGCCGCGCATTTTCCCGCTCTACCGCGGCATCGACGATATGAGGGAGCTGCATCGGATCGCCCACGATCACCAGATTTCGACAACACGACATCGCAATAATGGCGGTAATCAGATCAACCTGTGAGGCTTCGTCGATGATCACGTAATCAAAGGCGCATCCCGCCTGAATGCAGTTACGAATCGAATGCGTTGTACTCAGAACGACCGGAAAGCGGTGGCTGAACGCGGCGAAGTCGCCTTGAACGTCGGCGGGTGTAAATCTCCGGTCCTGAAAATCTCTGAATCGCGCGCCGATGGCATGGCGCATCAATTGCTCGGAAGCTTCCTGACAGGATCGCATCAGGTCTTCGAATTTTTCAGAGGGCAGTTGTGCTTCGATCTCCCGGATGCGCTCGTGGCACTCCGCCAGCGACCTTTCGTAGTACGATTGGTGAAGAAACCTGACGAATCCGGGGAGACCCTCTCCAGTGTCGGGGATTCGGAATACTCCGTGGCTGAACAGAAAACGAATCCGGTCGGGGATATTCAGGGGCAGGTCTTCAAGATCGCGGACATCGAGGCCGCCGAGAAGCGCTAGGAGTTGTCGCCCCGACCACGTCTTTCGAAGCGACCACCTTCCGAAAGGGTAGTCTTTACGGGGGAATCGTTCCAGATAGTGCTGCTGCTCAGTGAGCAGGAGATCTCTTTTTTCCCGCAATTGCGCGAATTCGGTTTGAAGCGTGAGATGATGCTCCAGCTTCTTCAGGGAACGGATTGCGCTTTGTTTGATCGCGTCGGGAACGGCGTCCTGACGAATCCAGGGAGCGGCGTCTCCGAGATCTTGAGGTGGATTTGCAAAAAAGTCCTTTCGCTTTTGAGCGTTTCCCAGCAATGCGGTCAGAAATCCATAACCCGCCTTTTCGAGCTTTTCATAAACATTTTCGGTGGCGGAGTTATTACCCGATACCACCCCGACCGTCTGCCCCCGGTGGAGGACATTGGCCACGATGTTGAGAATGGTCTGGGTCTTTCCGGTGCCCGGCGGTCCCTGAATAACGCTGATGCGATGCTTGAAAGCCTCTTCCACGGCCCGCTTCTGGCTCCGATTCAAGCCGAATGGATACACGAAGAACGAGTCGCTCTCCAGGGTCTTGAGGGAGGTTGCCTTCAGGTAGGCAGACAGGATGGAATGCTCGGACAAGTGTTCAATGCCTTGCAGCGTGTTTTTGAGAAAGGATTCCCCCTCGTCCTGATCGGCAAGAACGGAAGCAACCCCGGTAAAGTAACGAAGAGAACACTCGATTTCGGGATCACATAGGCTATTGCGGTCGAATACAACGGCGGAAGAGGCAACAGCGAGACTGCCCCTCTTCAGAAAAAGCTTGGTCCATTCTCCGAAGACCAGAATTTTTCGGATATCCGATATCGGACGTCCGTTGACGAAAACAAGCTCATTGCCGATAGGGCGGTGGATCGGCGCGCTCAATAACCGAAGGCGGGACGAACTGAAGCGATATACCTTGGGATTATTCCTGTAGAGAACGGCAAACCTCCGATGGGTAGCCTCAATCTCCTGAATCTGAGAGGTGCAATCCTGAAAGCAGTTTTGGACCTTATCCCAAACGAGAACGAGATGATGATCTTCATTGATGCGCATGTCTTTCGGAGCCTCCGCCAAGTCATCCGATATCAGAAATCCCGACGCTCCACCAACTTTTTGGGAGAGGCCCCGCCGGACATTGTTCGCACCGGGGGAGGGAAGCAGCACCA
>JBEBWR010000052.1:0-15287 GCA_040392045.1 Chthoniobacter flavus
TATGCCCGTACTCGTTGGTAAAAAAGCGCCCGATTTCAAGACGTCCGCCGTGGTTAACGGTCAGATCGTCAGTGATTACACTCTCTCCCAGTTTGCCGGGAAGAAATACGTCGTCCTCTTCTTCTACCCGAAGGATTTCACCTTTGTCTGCCCGACGGAGTTGCACGCGTTTCAGGCTCAGCTCGAAGAGTTCCGCAAGCGGAATGTCGAAGTGATTGGCGCTTCCACCGATAGCGCGGAATCGCACTGGGGCTGGCTCCAGCTTCCGAAGGCGCAGGGCGGCATTCAGGGCGTGGAGTACCCGTTGCTGGCCGATACGAACAAGACGATCTCCTCCGCCTATGGCGTGCTCAATGGGGAGTACGACCTCGACGAAGCGGGGAACCTCGTGGCCTCTTCCGAGATGATCGCCTATCGCGGCCTCTTCCTGATCGACAAGGAAGGCGTCGTGCGCCATCAGCTCGTCAACGACCTGCCGCTGGGTCGTAGCGTAGAGGAAGCGGTCCGCATCGTCGACGCGCTCCAGTATTTTGAAGAAAACGGCGAAGTCTGCCCGGCGAACTGGAATGCCGGTAAGGAAGGCCTCAAGGCCGACTTTGAAGGCGTTGCCGCCTACCTCGCCCGGAACTGATCCGGCGAGAGGAAGTGAAAAATTTCAGCAGCCGCTGTGGGATTCCGCAGCGGCTGTTTATTTTGAAAGTGGGGCTCCTTAGTGCGGCACGCCAGTCTCGTACTTCGCTGCGAGGTACTTCGCGATGTTATCGGAGTCGGGAACGAAGCAGGCTCCGTTTGCGCTTTTCTGAACGAGCGGGTTGGTGTCTGCCTCTTTGAGCACGAGGACGGGGCAGCTCTGGTTCTCCTCGCCGATCAGCTCCACCAGCTCGGGCCGGGGACGCGGGAAATCGACGAATCGGACGTCAAGGTGCTGCTTCAGCTTGGGGTAGATCTCCAGTAGCCCGATCAACTCGGCGCAGGTGGGGCAGTAGTAGCGGGTTTCGTCGCCGTCGGTGAAGTGGGCGTTGAGCAGGTATAGGGTGTCTTTGGTGATCATGAGATGGATTTCCTCCTTGGGGTTTCTCCCCGATTGCTCTGCGGAGTGCCATTCATGTTGATCCCAAAAGGGGTGGATGTCCATGGCGGAGATGCACGCGGAGGTTCCCGACGAGCTATAATCTTAAGCAGCCCCGCCGTTGTAGAACGCGGGCTGGTAGCCGCGCTCGACGCACCACCGGATGGCGTTTGCGAGCCGCTCGGGATGATCGGGGAGATGGCGCGGGTAGAAGGGCCAGCTGTATTGCTCGTGGGAGAGGAGGTCGATTTTCTGCGGACGGGCGGGAGTGTCCGCGCGCTGCTCCAGCATAGAGGAGGTCTGCTCGGGTGGGCAGTTGTTGATGACCAGATCGACGAGGCTGAAGGTGATGCCGGATTCTGGTTCCGTGCCCAGTTCGTTCCCGGCCACATGGGCGGCGAGAGCGTCGGGGACGCCGTAGTGACCGCTCCATGCGCCGTCTGCTTTCCGGTGGTTGAGCCCGGCGAGATGGCGGACACCCCATTCCGCCAGCGTGGGAAGGGAATCGGTGGGGATGCGGCAGAAGTGGATCAGGCCGGGGGCGATCCAGCTCTGCGCTCCGGCGAAGCGGAAGACTTCGGATTTGGTGACTTCGTAATCGTGCCGGAAGGCGTCGAGCGTGTCGCCGACGTAGCGATCGTCGGGAAACTCTTGCAGGGAGTGAAAGGCGAGGCGGAGCCAGTGGGCATTTGCCTCCCATTCCGCGCGGTATTTCTCTGGAAAATCACAGAGGGAGAAGTCGCCTTCGTGGGTCTGGAAGAAGCTATTGAGGGTGATGACCGTACCAAAGCGGCGGTGCAGATCGCGCATGAGCGCGAGGAAGTGGCAGTCGAAGATCGAGTGAGGCTGTCGCTGCGCGAGGTCGCGAAAGCTGTAGATGACGTCGTCGATGGCGAGGCGGTAGACGGGGGAAGCGGGCATGGCGGTTTATTCTCCGGAGAAAAGCGGCGAGGGCGGTTCCCCTTCAGGGGTTTCCTTGACGTGTTTGCGCCAGCGACGGCGCGCGGTATTCAGGCTGATCGGGTTGGCCCCGGTGTCGCCGGGATGCTCGATCTGGTCGGGATCGTCCTCCCAGCCGCAGACCGTGCAGATCTCGTATTCCATCGGCTCGGAGATGGTTTCCTGATCGCAGACAGGGCAGGGGAAGAGCGGTTTTGAACGCTTGGGGGGCTTGCGGTTTTTCTTAGGGCTCATTGGCGACTCCAGTAGCGTTGACCGTTATTCGGGCGAAACATGGTGCGCGGAGCACCGTTCTTTGCCTGTACGGCGAAGGTGTTGCTGGCGGGATGGTAGAGGAGGCGGTCGCCGTTTGGGCGGGTCTTGGTCTGCGTCCCTTCGGGCGGGCCGCGCAGGAACCGGTGAGCACCCTCAATGTACTCCTCGGCGCTGCGGTATTCGGGGAATTCCCGGCGGTGCTTCCGCCAGTGCGCCTCGGCGTTTTGCTCGGCGGTGAGGGTGCGCGTCGCGGTCCAGACCGGGGCATCGCGGGAGGCTTTGATCTGGCGGACCTGCCGGAGTGTCTCCGCAGCGCTGGAGAGCGGGTGTCGGGGGGCGGATGGCGCTTCGTGCTGAGCGACCGGGACCGGGGAGGGCTCTGGTATGCCCTTGTCCAGCGTCGGGGGGCCATCCCATCCCCAATAGACGATGGCGACAGCGAGCAGAAGCAGCAGCGTGCGCACGACGGGCTTGGGCATAGGCCCGGATTTTACCGTTACGGACGCACGGAAAGCGATTGAAAATCCGCGCCCGACGGGCTCTGAAAGACCCGCAGGCCGAACTCCGGCAGGATGGAGAGCAGGTGATCAAAGATATCCGACTGAATACCCTCGTACCCGACCCACGCCACGGTATTCGTAAAGCAGTAGATCTCCAGCGGGAGGCCCTCGGGCGTCGGGCTGAGCTGGCGTACCATGGAGGTCATCCCCTGATGCACGCCGGGATGATGCTTGAGGTATTGCGCCACGTAGGCGCGGAAGGTGCCGATATTGGTGATCCGGCGGCGGTTGGCTTCCACGATGGCGTGATCTCCGAGTCGCTGATTCCAGAGGGCGATCTCGGCTTCCTTCCCGTTGAGGTATTCGCGGAGGAGGACGAAGCGCTTGAGGCTGTCGATCTCATCGGCGTTCAGAAAGCGGATGCTGCTCTGGTCAAGGAGGAGGGGGCGCTTGATCCGGCGCCCGCCCGACTCGCGCATCCCGCGCCAGTTCTTGAACGGATCGGTAATCAGACGACGCGTGGGGAGCGTGGTGATCGTCTTGTCCCAGTTCTGCACTTTCACGGTATGCAGCGCGATGTCGATGACATCGCCATCGGCGTTAAGATTGGGCATCTCGATCCAGTCGCCGACGCGGACGAGGTCGCCGGAGGAGATCTGGACGCTGGCGACGACGGAGAGGATCGTATCCTGAAAGATCAGCATCAGCACGGCGGCAATCGCGCCCACGCCCGAGAGCAGAAAGATGGGTGAGCGGTTCACCAGCGTGGAGATCATGAGGATCGCCGTGATGATATAGATGACGATCTTGGCGAGCTGGAGGTAGCCTTTGATCGGTTTTGCGCGTGCTTCGGGGCGCTTCTCGTAGGCGTGATTGAGCGCGTCGAGGACGTTTGAGAAGGTGAGCGCGATAAAGAGCGCGATGAAGGTGATGCAGAGGTTATCAAATACGGCGGCGGTCTTGTCGGGGATCTCCGGGATCATCGATGCTCCGAGCATGACGATGAGCGCGGGGACGATATTCGACAGCCGCCGGATCGCCTTCTGAAGCGGGAGATTCTGGCTCCAGTCACGCCAGACCAGACCCATCATACGCTCCAGCGCCCGGAGGATCAGCCGTTTGACGATGAAGTTCCCCAGCCATGCCGCGGTAAAAAGAGCGGCGAGGTATCCGAGAATCATTAGCGGATTGCTGGCAAGCCATCCGGAGGTAGCGTGGATCGTTTCTGTGGCGCTTTGGGCGATGGGTGTGACTTTATTTTCCAAGGGAGCAGGCGTTTCTGAACCACCCACTCTGGATCACGAGGCAGGGTGCGTCAACGACAACGGGCGGAATCCCTTCCGCCCGCTGCAAGAGGTGACAAGGTGAGAGCCGCAGTTTACGGCAGGTTCTCCAGCTCTACGACGGAGAGGTACTCGATGACGATTCCCGTGGCGTCCCTCAGGTTGTTTTTCTTCCAGTCCGAACGGACCGCGTGGTTGGTGAAGACGAGCTGATTAGTCCCGCCAGTGTTGATCACACCATCGATCTGGACCAGGTACCACTGGCCTTCCTGCGTATCGCTGACAATGCGCGGCTCCAGCACTTCGGGGCTGGGCGAGTAGTGGAGCACGAGGCTCCATCCCTTCTTGCGCATCCACCAGCCGTTTCCCTGAGTGGGCAGGGTGCGCTCCGTGGTGAGTTCGATCCGGTCGCGATTCACGACGGGGCCGCTCTCGGGTCCCAACTCGCGGCCGTTCACCGAGATGCCGAGATTGGGGGCAAAGCCGCCCGCTGTCGGCCACTGAAAACGCGCCCGGAAGCGGAGAACGACGGGATGACTCTGCGTGGCGAGGGCAGGCAGCTCCAGTGTCACGCTGGACGGTTTTTCCTCCACCTGGAGGTTGATTACGGGCTCGGGCGACTGCCAGAGGACGCGGCCCGGCGCGGCTGCGCGACTTTCAGCAGGCGGATCTTCCGCGAGGGCGACGGCCAGGGGCGCGAGGCTGATGAGTAAAGGAAGGAGGAGGCGTTTCATGGGGCGGTCGGTGTAAGAGAGGTCGGAAGCGTGTATCTCCAGAGGTTGCCCGCGCTGGAGAAGTAAAGATCGCGCCCGACAAGGGGGCCGACGTTGGAGACAGGGGCCGGGGTGTCCGCCACCTTCTCCAACTGGAACTGCTTGGGCTTGATCCGGTAGATTGCATTCTGCATGAGAAGGAGCGTTCCTTTGCCATCAGCCAGCGTGACGAAGGAGCCGTCCCCGCGCTGCCCTGCCGGGGCGACCTTGAGATCCTGGGTCCGGATCGTTTTGCGCGAGGGGAGGTAAACGACGTAGAAAACGCCGGAAGAGGTGATCCCCGCAAGGTGCTCCGGGTCGATCAGAGTGATGGCGGTCAGGAAGGTTGCCCCTTCCACAGGAGGCTGGGTCCAGAGGACCTTCCGCGTTTCCCAGGAGAAAGCGGCGATCACCGCCTCCTTTGCCTTTGTGGTGCCGCCGCCCGGCGTGGCAGTGCTGCTGGAGAAGTAGATCGTTCTGCCATCCGGCGACGCGGCCATGGAGGAGATGGCCTGACCGGGGATGAGATCCTCCGCCGGCATCACATCCATTTTTTGCATCCGCTCAATGTTGTAGATCAGCAGGCCGCCGCCGACGCGTCCGTAGCCCGGATAGCCGGAGGAGAGGAGGTGCTCTCCGTCGGGATGCAGCATCAGGCCGCGAGGCCGGCTGACCCACGGAGCGCTGTTGGTCAGGAGGGCCGGATTCTGATCGGCGGCAGCCTCCTCGGGGGCGAAGGGCTTGGCGGGAGTGTAGAAGTAGAGGTCGCCTTTTGAGTAACTGTTGCCGACCACGCCGTCTGCCCACGGGAGCAGCTTGGTGATATTTCCGCCGCCGATGCGTGGGTCGTGTCCGATCTGCCGGATGGCGTTGGCTGCGGGGTCGTACTCCCAGAGCTCGTTGGGATGGCTCGTATTTCCATAGAGCTTTCCATTCGCGGCAAGGGCCATGCTGGAGATGTCCGCGCCCTCTGTGGTGTAGTTGAAGGTGATCTCCTTTTCGGCTTCATCACCCCGCTTCCAGCGCAGCTTTCTCTCCCGCAGGGAGAAGTGGGTGACCATCGTGCCGTCCGGGAGGGAGTGCCGCTGCCTGAGCCAGTAGAGCGAGGCGCGGCGCTCGGGGTAGTCGGGAGGAGTGAAGTCGGGTGCGGGCTCGGCCTTGCCGCCTTTCAGGCGCAGCCAGGGGCCGGAGCTGAGATAGGGGCGGCCATAAACCTTCCCATCGAGGGTGACGGTGACCGTTCCGGCTCCGGTCCCCCGGTCTGCCTTTCCGGAGAAATCGACGCGCTCGCCGGTAGCCGGGTTCCAGCCGATGAGGAGGGGGCGCACCGTTCCGATACCGGTGTAGACCCAGCCCTCTTCGCAGATGCCCATGCTGGAGGGATACTTCTGAACTTCATCGAGCCGGGTGCAGAGCTTGAGTTCCTGAGTTTCTGGTGAGTAGCGGTAGAGCTCCGTTGTGGGAAAGATCGCGTAGTAGATGTTCCCTTTCGCATCTTCATCCATCGACATCGCCGGGCCTTCGAGGTGATCGAACGCCTTCAGGATCTTCCGGCTGGCGAGGTCAAACTCAAAGAAGTGCTTGTCGGTAGAAAGGTAGAAGCGCTTTGCCCGCGAGACAAAGAGGCAGTAGCTATTGGCATTGCTGACCTCTGGAGAGGGAAAAAAGTATTGCTCCGTTTTTCCGCTCGGAAGATGCGTGATGAGCAGCGACGTGCGCGCGCCTTTTCCTTCGATGACATCGCGAAGGAGCGCAAGGAAGATCGGGTCCCCCTTTTCATCGGTCGTCATCAGGGAGCCGCGCGACTCGGAGAGCGGGGCGACCTGTCCGATGTTCCGGAAGGCGGAGTCGGCCATGAGCGCAGTGGACATTCCCAGCGGAAGCAGGGCGGTGGTCAGGGTGCAGAAAAGGGAGCGGATCATACAGTTTGGGGGCGGCGGCGGCGATGGAGGAAAAACACGATACTGCCCGCAGCGAGGAAGGCAATCGTATGCGCTTCGGGGATGGCTTGCAGCAGCCCGGTATCGGCGTCGAACGACCAGTGGAGGCCCGGAGCGAGCTGTGCGTTGGAGAAGTCAAGGGAGCTGAAGCCTCCGGAGAAGCTCCCGGCTGTGAAGAGTTGAAAGCTGTCGTCCAGCGAGACGGTGAAGCCATCCAGCGTAAGCTCCAGCGTCCCGTCAAAGGCGAGCGCATCTCCTACGATGATCTGATCATAGTCGCTCAGCCCTGCGAGGGTGAAGCGCACGATGGAGGTGCTTTCGAGGGTGAGGTCGCCGGTAATCTCCAGTCGCCCGATGTCTCCTTCGAGCCCGGCGTCGATCACTCCTTCGGAGCGGACATCGCCGACCATCTGTCCATTGCCTTCCAGGATTCCATTAGAGCGGAAATCAAAGAGTCCGGCGGTATGGATACCGCTTCCCGAGACGCCCGGCATCGCGTCGAGCAGTCGGTAAGTGGCCGCCTCGCTGCCGCCGTCGCCGACCGTCAGGGTATGGGCACTGTAGGTCGTCTGTTCCGTGGCGATCACCCCCGAGTCAAAGATGATGTCGGCGTCGGTAGCGCCGCGCCAGACGCGGTTGGCGCGGACGGTCGCTCCATTGACGGTGAAGGTACCGCCCGCCTGAGCGCGGATATAGGCGCTGCCTGCCGTGTTGGTGACATTGAGGTTGCCGCCGGAAAGGGTGGCGGAGTTCCCCGTACCCATTACAAGGAAGTACTGGGTATTGAAGCCGTCGGCGTTGCTGAGATTCAGCGTGCCGCCGGTCATGGTGAAGTGGTTATCCACGGAGGTGGAGTTGACCGTGGAGACGCCCACTTGCAAAAAACGGGCGTCAACGGTTGTGGCTGCCCCGGTGAGTGTCAGGCGGTTGCCGGTGGACAGATTGCCGTTGCCAACGTGGATGCCATAGATCGAGAAGTTGCTGCCGTCGGATATCGTGACATTCGCGCCCTGATGCCCGGCGGTCTGTCCGACCCGAAGGTTGGTAGCATTCGCGCTGCTTTGAGTTACGGTGACATTGGAAAAGACCACGGAGCGACTGCCGCTTTCGGTCTGCCCGACGGCGATGTTTCCTCCCATCTGGAGCGAGCCGTCGCGGAAGGTGGTCGTCCCGTTGCCGCCCGTAGCATGGAGCGTAAGGGTGGAGAGGGTGAAGCGGTAGCCATCAAGATCAAACTCCACGTCCCCCGCCGTCTGTGTGATATTGGAGAGCGCCTGATCCGCACGAAGCGTAACGGTGAGATCCGCGGCGGCGTTGTTGAAGGTAGCGGTGTTTCCGCTCCCGGGAACCGCGGCGGGGCTCCAGTTGGCACTATCGTCGAAATAACCGTCGGAGGCGGTATTCCAGGTCTGGGCCTCGGTACGGCCGGTGAAGCACCCCGCGATGGCGAGGATCAGCAGCGATGATTTGGTGAGGGGAGTCATAGGGTGATCTGGTTGGTTATTCTTCTAGTCGGAAATAAAGCTGCGACGCATTCTTCTTACCGCCGTTGACGGCCGACGGAGGGAACCACTCGATGGCTCCTCCCAGCCGGAGCGCGTTGATCCCGCCGCCCTTATGGAAAGCTTTGAAGGGGCCGTATTCCCATTGGCAGGAAGTAATGATGGCTTTCGGGTTATCGGTCAGGCGGCAGCGCTCCTTGTCATCCGGCAGGGAGGAGGTGGGGAGGGAGCCGACGCGGTGATACATATGAAAGTAGCCGCTATAGTTATAGTTGGCATTGCCCTGCTCCGGGTTCTGAGCCCAGCCGGTCTCATTGCGGAGCGGTCGGCGAATATTATCCGCGGGGCAGAAGAAGGCATCGGCGTTAGGCAGGTAGCCTCCGTTGACGACTTTGCGGTGGGCCTGGTTGAGCGGGCCGAGCGAGGAGGTATCGTAAGCCGATGAGCCAAATCCGGGCAGGCGTCCGCCCCTGTCGGTAGCATAGGCGCGAAGTCCCACGGCCACCTGCTTGAGATTATTGGCGCAGCGGGCCTGAAGCGCTGACTGCACGGCATTCTGGCTGGCCGGGAGCAGAATGGCAAAGAGGACGGCGATGACCGCAACGACGATCAGCAACTCCGTCACCGTAAAGCCCTTGCAGTCGCCGTTCAGGCGCAAGCGCTGGGAGATGATGATAGGGGGCAGGGAGAACATCACGGTAAGGCAATGGTAGAGTGTTAAGAATGGGATCGGCTATAGACAAAGCTATCAAGTTTTTATACTTTCTTTGCGGCCTGCCGGATTGGATTTGCCGTAGAGCTGAATCCTCCCCGTCCGGAGAGGTCTTTGATTTCTCCTCTTTTTATCATGTGCAAGGATTCCGGAGCGATGTACTGGCGCGATGCGCGACCACGCGGGAAGCAGCGCGGGATCACCGTACAGCCCCCGGGAAAGAAGATCGATATCGAGTGGCATCGTACCTTTATCTGCGACTTCGATCTCTGGCTGATTCTGGAAGGCCGGGCGGCACTGGTATTTGAGGACGGAGAGCAGCAGGAGGTCAACCGGGGAAGCTGTATCTGGCTTCGGCCCGGGATGCCATTTGACTTTATCGTGGCGCCTCATGCGCCGTTGCATACCGCGTGGATTCATTTTGATTTGCTGGGTGAGAGCGGGGAGCCGATGGATTGCCACAGGGTAACGGTACCGCCCGTGGTGCAGGAGATCCGGAATATTCAGTTTTTCGAAGTTGCCTTCCGGCATCTGACGACGCTCAAGCACCCATTGCGGGAGGGGAGTCGGGAGGTGGAGATTGATCAGGGGGATGCGCTGCTTTTCGCGTTGCTTTGTGAATATGAACTGGCGGGCTGCCAGCCGGAGCGGATGGACCAGGCATCGCTGCAATACCGGCAGATCGTCGAGTCGGTGAACTCCTGGCTAGAGCATCATCCCGATCGACCGGTAACAGCGGGCGAACTGGCCAAGCGCTATGGGTATAGCCTGCCGCACTTCAGCCGCATTTTCCGCAAGACGGTGGGCAAAAGCCCGACCGCCGTGATCATCGAAGCGCGCATCCGGCAGGCGAAGCGCCTCCTGCTTGATAGTACGCTCAATATTAGCGAAGTAGCGGCGAGTCTGGGGTATGAAGAGGTCTTTTACTTCTCCAAGCAGTTTAAGAAAGCGACCGGGCTTTCGCCGCTGACATTCCGGAAGATGAACCAGTAGGGAGGCAATCTATCGGACGACTGCCTCGTCGCATAGCCAGCGGCGAAACCATCCCGCGACCAGCGTCGTACAGTAGATCGGGACGTCGTGACCCGCGCCGAAGAGGAAATTCGCGAACCCCTCGGGATTGCCTGCCTGACTCCAGAGCGCCGCCATGCGCCGTCCGGCCTCCGGGATGGAGGCGTTATTCGGCAGGCCATACATGGCGTCCTCCATGCCGGAGAGGTTCAGGAGTGCGCGGGGCGCGATCAGCGCAGCCAGTTCGTAAAGCTCGAAGGGGATCTCCTCGCGGGAGAACGGCTCATGCAGCGCCGGAAAATGGCGGTAGTAATCCTCCTGCCGTGCCCATTTGAAGCGTTTTTCATTCCCCTCCCATGTGGTGAATCCGCAACTGCTCACGGCAGCTTTGATCCGCGTGTCAAAGGCGGCGGACTGGATGGAGCCGTAGCCGCCCAGCGAGTGACCGACCGCGCCAACGCTCTTCATGTCGGCCACGCCGCAGAGGGCCAAAGCGTCCAGCGCACGGCTGGCATCCCAGGCCATCTTTCCCATCTCGCTCCAGTCCGGGTGGCGCTCATAGAAAGGCGTGGTGAAGTAGGGCCGGAGTCCGGGGTAGCACCGCTCCCCGGCGGAGACGTGGTCGGGAGAAAACGTGACAAAGCCCTGACGGCAGAGTTGGGTGGCCCAGTGGCGATTTGGCTTTTTGGGATCGCTCCAGATCATGGTGTCTTTTGCGAGATCATTCGTCCCATGCAGGCACAGGATCGTCGGAGCCGGAGCGGTAACGCCATGCGGTACGAGTAGGAAGGCGCGCGTGACTTCGCCCGGCTCGGTTTCATAAGCGATCCGGGTTAGCCTTCCGTCGGCATGCGGAATCTCCTCCTCTTCCACGATGGCGGTAACGCGGTAGGCCGGATCGAGGTTGCTCGGTTCACCGAGATAGGGACGAATGCGGGCGGCGATAGCTTCGCGGTGGGCGGGCCAGTTTTCGCTATTCACGCCGTGAAAAGCGTCGTAGGGAGCGGTGCAGGGGAAGCGGGCGGTAGGCATAGTTCAGGATCGGAGAGGGGAGATGAGCGTGCGGGTGTTTCCGCCAAGGATACGCAGTTTACTGGCGAGCGGAAGTCGTGAGTAGACCACCCATCCGAGCTGCTGGCGGGGATCGCGCATCGGAAGGTCGCTTCCGTAGAGGACGCGATCGCTCCCGCAGGTCTCCGCAAGGTAGTCGATCACGCCGAGCCAGACGGGAGTCATAGTGATCTCGGCGTAGATATTCGGGAAGCGGCGAATCGCCGCGATGGCTCCATCGGCTGCGGCGTAGGAGGAGCCGCAGTGGGCGACGACCCAGTTTACGTTCGGATAGCGCTCGGCCAACGTGGTGACTTCGCTATAGTCGGCGCGGGTCCGGTGGATCAGGGCGTAGTAGCCGCGCTCGTTGCCATACTCCCACCATGCGGCGTAGGAGGGGTGATCATATGAAACGTTGTGGACATGGTAGGGCTTCATGCCGATGAAGCGTTTGTCCGCATACAGCTCGCAGATCGCGCTGCGCAGCTCCCCGGGCGTGTAGTGCGTGGGGTCGAAGGAGCCGAGACCCCAGTAGCTGTCGGGGAGAGCGTCGAGCGCGGCCTTCGTGCAGGCGTTGCCTCCGCGCGTGTCGCCGCAGACGGTTCCGTTCCAGCTCATAAAGCCTCCGCCCTTGCAGCCGAGGCGCTGGAGCAGGCGGTGGACTCCGGCGGGTCCGCCGTGGCGCATCCGGTAGCTGCCGCCTCCGCCGTGCAATCCTTCGTGGAGGATATGCATGTGGAGATCAAGGAGGTCGCAAGGGAGCGGTTCGCCGCGGCGGGCCGTCTGCATCAGCAGATCGTCGTTTGGCACGGGCGCTGGCGGCTGGGCCTCAATCCCGCCGAGCAGCCGGGAGAGATTGCCGTGCGCGATCTTCGCCTTCACCTCCGGGGAGACATCGGCGTAGTCGATATAGCAGCGGTGCGCGCCCATCGACATGCGCGGGGCATAGGAGGCGTAGAGAAGCTGATCTTCCAGCCCTTTTTCCACGAGGTCTTCAATGCCATAGTGAATCTGGAGGTGATCAAAAGTGATATGGAGATTCCGATACGTTTGGAGTAGCGGGAGGAGGAAGCGTTGCTCATGCCACGAGGTGCCGGGAACGATGAGGAGAAGCCGGGGCCAGCGTTTCAGGAAGTCGCGCAGAGAGGCAAAGTCCGCAAGTTCACACCGGGGCAGGTAGGTGAGGATCTGTTCGCGCTCCAGCAGGGCGATGAGCGGCTCGCTGCTCGGTGCGTGGAGATCCCATCCGTTCGTTTTTGGCGAAAGGGAGATGGCGCGAACGCCATGCTCGCGCATCAGGATTAGGAGCGCTTCGGGGGAGGGGAACTCGTCGGTGACATCCGGCATGGCATTCCAGATGGCGTGGAGGCGCGGCTTGCCGGAGAGGAGGCGGGCGTGTTCAAGATTGGCCCAGTGAGGGTCGTAGAGACGCGTCTGAGTCCCCGCGACCAGCGCGCTGCCGATGGCGCAATGCTCCATCTCGGCTTCCAGATGGGCCAGGCTCCATTGCTCGGCCGGATGTTTGGCCGGGCGGGGGCCGATGTCGGTATAGGCGTCAAAGTAAACCATGCGATGGAGAGAAGCCTACGCCTTTCCAGCGGCGGAGAGTATGGCCTCAGGGCGCAAAAATTTGTTCTTTTTTGCGACCCTTTACATTTCTCCCCTGCTGTTTACATTCCCCGTTCCCGCCCGAACGCCTTCTTATCTGCCTTTTATGAACCGACTGACTGAAGCCATGCGGGAAAATGGCGCGACCTTCCGGCTCGCGGTGCCGATGATTGCGGGGCAGCTCGGTCAGATGATGATGGGTTGGGCGGATACGATCATGGTAGGGCGTCTCGGAGTGGTGCCCCTTGCCGCTTGCGCCTTTGCGGTGATGGCGGTGAATGTTTTTCTCGTTTTCGGCTTTGGGCTGATCTCGTCGGTGTCGATCCGCGTATCCCGGGCGTATGGCGCAAAGCAGCATCAGGCGGCGGGCGAGACGCTGCTGGGCGGTATCGTGGTGGCGCTTATCACGGGGGCCATCATGATCGGGCTGATCCATCTCGCGCAGCCGTGGCTCACGCATCTCGGGCAGGACCCCGAGGTGGTGGAGACGGGGCGCGGATTCCTTCTGCTCATGGGGTGGTCGATCATGCCGGCGCTGCTGATGATCGTGGGCAAGGATTACTCCGAGGCGCTCTCCCGCCCCTGGTTCCCCTTCTGGGTGATGATCGCGGGGGTGGGGCTCAATATCGTACTCAACTGGTTCCTGATCTACGGGAAGATGGGCGCGCCGAAGCTGGGGATCGCCGGAGCGGGCGTGGGGACTCTGGTGGCGCGCTGGGCGGTGGCGATCGTCCTCTTTACCGTGCTTTTTCGGCATGAGGCCTATCGGCCGTTCCGCATTTGCAGCCTGCCGCTGCGCAAGCTCGCCGCGGAGGTCGGAGCGCTCTACCGTCTGGGGTGGCCCTCGGGGCTGCATCTCCTCGGCGAGGTGGGGCTTTTCGCGGCGGCGACGCTGATGTGCGGCTGGGTGAGCGTGACGGCCCTTGGGGCGCATCAGGTGGCGCTGACCTGCGCGAGCACGGCGTTTATGATTCCGCTTGGGCTGGCCTTCGCCGTGACGGTCCGCGTCGGTCAGGCGGTGGGCGCACGAGAGTTTCACCGGATTCGCCCGATTGCCACCGGAGCGATGATGGCGACGGCGGCAACGATGCTCTGCATCGCTCTGTTCTTCATCCTCTGCGGCGGCTGGCTGGCGGGAAAGATCGTGGACGACGCGACGGTGATCTCGGTGGCGACGCGGTTGCTGCTTATCGCGGGGTTCTTCGCGCTGTTTGACGGCGTGCAGGTGGTCGGCATGGGCGGGCTGCGCGGGCTGGCGGATGTCCGCGTGCCGATGGTCTACGTCTATATCTCGTACTGGCTGGTGGCGGTACCGGTAGGGTACACGCTGGCGTTCCCTCTTCAGTGGGGAGCGATGGGGATCTGGAGCGGGCTGCTCATCGGGCTGGCGGGGATCTCCGTGGCGATCGTGCTGCGCTTTCTCCGCCGGAGCCGGCGATTTCTGGAGGCCGGTCACCCCGGAAGTTCCAGCGTGGGTGGCGGGACGGCCGAGGTCAGCCGGTAGAAGGCGGCCGCGTCGAGCGTTTCGTGCTGGAGCAGTTCGCTGGCGACGCGCTCCAGTTCGTTGCGATAGCGGGTCAGGGTATCGCAGGCGGCAGTGTAGCAGTCATCAAGGATCTGTTTTACCTCGCGGTCAATCACCTGCGCCGTGGCTTCGGAGCAGTTGCGCGTGAGCGCGCCGTCGCCCTGCGAAGCAAAGGGGGAGAGGTCGATCTGTACCGTGCGGGCGAGCCCGGCGGTGTCGTTCATGCCGTAGACGCAGACCATCTGTCGGGCCATCGCGGTGGCACGTTCGAGGTCGTTCTCTGCTCCGGTAGTGGCTTCCCGAAAGATTAGTTCCTCCGCGGCGCGTCCGCCCAGCAGGCCGCGGATGCGGTCGAGAATGGCGTCGCGGGTCATGAGAAACTGCTGTTCGGTAGGGAGCTGCATGGTATAGCCCAGCGCGGCGCGCCCCCGGGGGATGATGCTGATCTTGCGCACGGGGTCGGCATTCTCGCTATGCGCGGCGACAATGGCGTGACCCGCTTCATGGTAGGCCACGCGTCGCTTTTCGTCGTCGTTGAGCCGTCGGCTCTTGCGCTCCGGCCCGGCGATCACCTTTTCCAGCGCTTCTTCCAGATCGCACTGGTGAATGGAGCGGGAGCGGCGGCGGGCGGCAAGGAGCGCGGCTTCATTGAGCGTGTTGGCGAGGTCGGCTCCGGAGAAGCCGGGAGTGGCCCGCGCGATGTCGCGCAGGTTTGCATCTTCATTGAGCGGTTTGCCCCGGGAGTGCACCCGCAGAATCGCCTAGCGCCCGTCGAGGTCGGGGGAATCGACGACGATCTGGCGGTCAAAGCGCCCGGGACGCAGCAGCGCGCGGTCGAGCACTTCGGGGCGGTTGGTAGCCGAGAGAACGATAATCCCGGCATTCGGGTCAAAGCCGTCGAGCTCGACGAGGAGCTGATTGAGCGTCTGCTCGCGTTCGTCATGGCCTCCGGCGCTCATCTGGACGCCGCGCTGCCGGCCGATGGCGTCCAGTTCGTCAATGAAGATAATGCACGGGGCCTGCGCCTTTGCCTGCACGAAAAGATCGCGTACCCGCGCCGCGCCGACGCCGACGAACATCTCGACAAACTCGCTACCGCTCAGGGAGAAAAACGGCACCT
>JBEBWR010000053.1:0-15263 GCA_040392045.1 Chthoniobacter flavus
GGCAATCATCTCCCCGATCCGTCGCTGGAAGGCGAAATCGCCGCCATGCGGGCCGCGCTTGCGGATGCCTCATTACCGCCCGCCGCCATCGGCTACCTGAACGCGCATGGCTCCTCATCGCCGCTGGGCGACAAGACGGAGAGCGCGGCGATCCGCTCGCTCTTCGGAGAGGCAACGCCGGTGGTCAACGCGACCAAAGCTTTTACCGGACATTGCATCAGCGCCTCCGGTGTCATCGAAGCCATCGCTACCCTCATCCAGCTTGAGCGCGGCTTTGTGCACCCGAATCCTCATTTGCTGGAAACGATCGATCCGGTCATCAGCTTTGCGGGGAGGGAGAGCCGGCCTCTCAATACACATTACGCGCTCTCCAATGCCTTCGGGTTTGGAGGCATCAACAGCAGCCTCGTTCTCGGGAGGCCCGAACTCTGAAATTCTTATGGCAGCAGGCATCGAAGCAATCAACAGCTATGGCGGAAGGGCTTACCTTGATATCCGTACGCTCTTTGAAGCGCGCGGACTGGACCTTCGCCGGTTTGACAATCTCCTCCTTCACCGCAAATCGGTACCGTTGCCCTGTGAGGACGCGGTGACCTACGCGGTCAACGCTGCCAAGCCGCTCATCGCGCAGCTGTCGGAGAGCGAAAAGGAGAGGATCGAGATGGTGATCGTCGCCACCGAGTCGGGTCTCGATTTCGGAAAGTCGCTCAGCACCTATGTGCATCACTACCTCGACCTTGGGAGAACCTGCCGCCTTTTTGAAATCAAGCAGGCCTGCTATGGCGGGACGGCGGCGCTCCAGATGGCCCTGAACTTCATCGCGTCGGGCGCTTCTCCGGGGGCAAAGGCGCTGGTGATTGCCACCGATCTGGCCAAGCCGGCCAGCAAGGGAACCTATGTGGAGCCTTCTCAAGGGGGGGGAAGCGTGGCGATGCTGGTCAGCGATGAACCGCATATTCTTGAGGTCGATTTCGGGGCGAATGGCTACCATAGCTATGAAGTGATGGATACCTGTCGACCGACTCCCGAGATGGAGACGGGCGATTCGGATCTCTCCCTGATCTCTTATCTGGAGTGCCTCGAAGGGAGCTATCGCTCCTATGCTTCGCGGGTGGAGGGAGCCGATTTTCTGGAGCTTTTTGACTACCTTGCTTTTCATACGCCATTCCCCGGCATGGTGAAAGGGGCGCACCGGATGCTGCTGCGCAAGCTCTGCCGGGCGAACGCGGCGTTTTCCGACGAAGACTTCGCCCGGCGCGTGGAGCCTTCCCTCGCGCTTTGCCGTGAGGTCGGCAATATCTATTCCGCCACGCTCTACCTCGCCCTGCTGGGCCTGATCACGGCGGCCAATCTTGAAGCTCCGCGGCGGATCGGGTTGTTCTCCTACGGGTCCGGATGCAGCTCGGAGTTCTACAGCGGCGTAGTCACTCCCGATTCCGCCCGCAGGGTGGCTGCGCTCGATCTGCCGGGCAGGCTGGCGGATCGGATTCCGCTCTCGATGGAGACTTACGACCGGATGCTTGATCTCGCGGCGGAGTGGCCGTTCGGGCTGAAGGATAAGGCGGTGGAGCATTCCGGCTACGAGTCGCTTTACGAAGAAGCGTTCGTCGGACGCGGCCTGCTCGTGCTCAAAGCGATCAATAACTATCACCGCGAATACGTATGGACCTAGGCCCGAGGTTGGAAACGCTGGTGATCCGGACATCGCCCCGATTGTGGCGTGTCAGGATCTCCCGGGTGGAAGCGCGCAACAGCATCAGTTCGCAGTTGCTGACCGATCTGCATGCCGCGCTGGATGCGGCTGAAGCTTCCGCGGATTGCCGGATCGTCGTGCTTGAGGGGGAGCCGGGCGTGTTTTGTACGGGGCTCGATTTTGATGAAGTGGCGGCGGGCGGTGGCGATGGAGCAGGGGAGGGGCCGCGCATTGAGGAGTACCTTCGCCTGCTCAAACGTCTCACGCTGACGCCACTGGTGGTGATCGCGAGCGTGGATGGCAAAGTGATCGCGGGAGGCGTGGGGCTGGTGGCGGCATGCGACCTCGTGGTAGCGACTCCGCGCACCGAGTTTTCGCTCTCCGAGGCGCTTTGGGGACTGCTGCCGTGCTGCGTCATCCCGTTCCTGATTCGGCGGGTGGGCTTTCAAAAGGCCTATGCCATGACGTTGACCACGCGCCCTTTCAGCTCGGAGGAGGGCGTCGCCATGCATCTGATCGACGAACTCTCGGGGCAGCCCGACGAAGCCATTCGTCGGCTTCAGCTCAGGCTGGAGCGCCTCGCTTCGGAGACGGTGGGCGATCTGAAAGCCTATTTCCGGGCCATGTGGATGATCACCCCGGAGATGGAATCGCTAGCGGTTCAGGAGATCACCCGCCTTACCAGCCTGCCACGCGTGCAACAAGCGATTGGCAACTATGTCCGCCACGGCGCGTTTCCGTGGGAGAACCGCTCATGAATGCCGAAGTGATCAAGCTGGAGTGGACCGGCGAAGGCATTGCCATCGTGACGATGGAGGACCGCGCTTCGCGTAATCGCTTCTCCCCACAATTTATCGGGGGCATTGAGCGCGCTTTTGAAGCGATTGCCGCGAAGGAGGAGGCGAGGGTGGTGGTCATTAAAGGCTATGACCATTATTTCTGCTGCGGCGGAACGCGGGAGGAACTGGAGCTGCTGGCCACGGGGGAAGCGGCGTTCACCGATTTTCCTTTTTTTGACATTCTGCTGCGCTGCCCCGTGCCGGTGATTTCCGCGATGCAGGGGCATGCCATTGGCGGCGGGTTTGTTTTCGGTCTTTATGCCGATGTGGTGATCCTCGGCAGGGAGTGTCTCTATAACGCGAATTTCATGCAGTACGGCTTTACGCCCGGGATGGGCGGGACGTGGGCGCTGCCCTTCCGGCTGGGAGGGGCGCTGGGCTGGGAGATGATGTTCACCGCACGGAATTACCACGGCGGCGAGCTGCGCGAACGCGGGGCTCCCCTCAGGGTGGTCCCGAAAGGCGAGGTCATCACCGAGGCCATGAGCGTTGCACGCGAGATAGCTGCGAAATCGCCGCTCGCTCTACGGGAACTCAAGGGGGCTTTTTACGCCTCGGTCAGGGCCACGCACGCCGAGGCCGTGCAGCGGGAAGTGGCCATGCACGCCGTGACGTTCCCCCGCCCGGAAGTCCGTCAGCAGATTGCTCAACTCTACCCCGACTAAATCCTATGGACACGTTTACCTCCTCTTCTGTACCCGATCAGCGCCCCCGCGAGGGGAGCGGATGGGACGGCTTCCCCTTGATCTGCTGTATCAATCTTGAGGAACGCGACGACCGCTTTGCGGAGGCTCAGGAGGCCTTCCGGCAGGCGGGGTTGCGCCGGGTGGATTTCTTCCGGACCCGCAGGCGCGCAAACGATACGGATGGCGCGATCATTGATTCACACATGGCCTGTCTGGAGCGCGCCGTGGAGCAGAACGCCCCCTATGTCGTGGTCTTTGAGGACGACGTGGCCTTTGATCCGGAGATCACGGCGCACCTCGGGCGGGTCATCCGGTTTCTGGAAAAGAATCCGTCGTGGGAGCTTTTTCATCTCGGCGCGTTCGTCATCCGCCAGAGCGAACAGGTGGAGCCGCACATCATCCGGGGCGGGATGATCACGGCTCATGCCTATATTATGAAAACCGAGCTGGCCCGGAAGATTCTGGAGCAGCGCCCGTACTGCACGGGGATGTCGGTGGATCTGTTTTATACCACGGTGGTCGGTGATAACGCCTACTGCCATACCTACCCGCTGCTCTGCGTTCAGCGGCCTTCCGCGTCGGATGGCACCTGGGACAAGAGCGGGAAGAATATGGAAGGCTGGCTGGGCAAAGCGATGGTGTTTACCTCGCTGACGTTCCGCGACAAGCTGCGATACAGCGCCTTCCCGCTCTTTGAGCGGCTCAAGATCCGCAACGGGATGACCTTCTTCCTCGTCCTGCGCGTCATTCTTCGCCGCAAGCTGCGGAAAACCATTGCGAGCGGCCGGAAAGTCGCTGAGACGAAAGCGGAAGGACAATTTGTCATTTGGGAAGCATAGGAAAAGATATGTCGGTTTATTACATCGGACTAGCCACCACCTTTCACGACCCCGCGCTGGCCATTGTGGACGAGCACGGAGAGGTCGTTTTCGCCGAAGCCACGGAGCGATACCTCCAGCACAAGCGGGCCTTTAACATGCCGCCGGATGTTCGGGAGAATGTCCGTCGTCTTCTGCGAAATCATTGCGACCCCAAAGCACGGTTTGTCATTGCCAAGCCTTGGAGCCGCAAGATGATGCGCTTCCTCGATTTTCAGGCGTTTCTCGGTATTGCCAATCATGAGAAATTCCCCCGGCGCGGCTCGCAGCTGACCAAATACCTGATGCACACTCCGCGGCTGCTGAGCGTCCTCTGGCAGCAGCAGTGCAGCTTCAAGCATGCGGGCGGACATCTCGCGGACATTCTGCGGAACGAACATGGAAATACCGATGTCAGCTACCGGCATTACGACCATCACCTGACCCACGCCGCCACCGCCTGCTTCACGTCACCCTTTCAGGAGGCCGTCTGCATGATCGTGGACGGGCAGGGCGAATGGGGATCGATCAGCTATTACCGGTATCACGATGGCGCGCTCGAACGGATCGGGCAGGTGAAAGGGGCGGAGAGCCTTGGCGTAATTTATGGCGTCAGCACGGATATTTGCGGCTTTGACAGCGAGAAGGGTGAGGAGTGGAAGGTGATGGGGCTGGCCCCTTATGGGAAGCTCAACGAAGAGGTGCTCTCCATCTACCACGATCTGCTGGAAGTCAATGGTCTGGAGATCCGCTACCGCTCCAAACAGGCCGTCCGCGATTGGCATGAGCGGATGCAGCGCTGGCAGCGTCCTTTGGATGAGCCTCCGATGGCTGCTGCCGATCTCGCCTATACGGTGCAGTTCTTCTACGCGGATGTCATGAACCGGCTGTTGAAGAATCTGCGCGATCTCGGGATTTCGGATCATCTCGTTCTCGGAGGCGGCTGCGCGCTGAATTCTTCGTACAACGGGCAGATCGTCGGCTCCAAGACCGGATTCCGCGCTCTGCATGTCCCTAGTGCGCCGTCTGACGACGGAAACGCCATCGGCAGTGCTTTGCTCGCCTGGCAGGAGGATCACCCCGAGGTGCGCCGGAAGCCCAAGGTGCTCAGCCCGTACCTCGGCAGCGATATCTCCCGGGGTACGCTGAAGAATCTGCTGGAGTTTGGCAGAATCCCGGGCCTCCGGCATTTCCCCGGAACGATTCACGAAGAGACGGCCCGGAGGCTCGCGGAAGGCAAGCTCGTCGCGTGGATGCAGGGACGCGCCGAGTTCGGCCCCCGCGCACTAGGCAACCGCTCCATCCTTGCGGACCCGCGCCCGCCCGAGATGAAGGAGAAGATCAATGCGCTGGTGAAATTCCGCGAGGAGTTCCGGCCGTTCGCTCCATCGATTCTCGACGAATACGGCTGTGAATACTTTGAGCACTATCAGGTCACTCCTTACATGGAGCGGACGCTGACCTTCACTGCTGCGGCGGAGGAGAAAGTGCCCGCCATTGTGCACGTGAACCGGACGGGCCGCCTGCAATCGGTTCGCCGGGAGTGGAACGAACGCTATTACGATCTTATCTCCGCCTTTCACCGGATCACCGGCGTGCCGATGCTGCTGAATACCAGTCTCAACATCATGGGCAAGCCGATCGTGCACTCCATCGAAGACGTCCTCGGGCTCTTTTATACCTGCGGACTTGATGTTCTGGTGATCGACGATTATCTCATAGAAAAGGAGAATCCATCATGAAACCCTGCTCTCCCCGCTCTTTATGGCGGCTCAGCCTGTTCTTCGGGCTGCTTGCGCTCCTCGCGTTCGGTTCGTACGGATGCCGGAAAGTCGATAACTCCAACCCGAATTTCCGGGAGAAGCGCCACCATTTCTTTTTCTTCAACTACACCGTCAAAGGTCCGGATGATCCGAACAGCGCGGATGGCGACGCTACCGGTGCGTGGGCCGTACAGCCGGGAGAATTTTCCGGAGAAACCCTCAATATACTCCTTCGGCACGACGCGATCCCGCCCGATGTTCTCAACGGCTTCACCGCGGAGACGGGGGCGGTGGTGGTGGCCGATACGTATGAGGAGAACGGAGAGATGTATGGCAAAATCAGTCAGCATGATCAATACCATGTCGTCATGCTGCCGGGGTTCATCCTCAATCGCCTCGTCGAAGAAGAGCATCTGCTGAAGATGCATCTTGAGGCCATCCCGAATGCCACCGGGATTGAGCGGCGATTCTACCGGCTCTCCGATCATCACGACCCGGCGAACGCCTTGACCTACCTCTGGACCACCGCAGGCATTGCCTATAACTACGAATACTTCGACGATCGCCCTCATAGCTGGAAGGAGTTCTTTGAACCAGCGCCGGATATGCTCCCGTGGGTTGACGGCAAGCGGTCCATGCTGCCCTCTCCCCGGCAGAATTTTGCAGCCGCTCTGATGAGCCTCGGGTATTCGCCCAATACCGAAGAGCTGGATGAAATCAAGGCAGCCGAGCACTACCTGACCGAACGCATGGCGCAGTATCAACTGATCGATCACGACGGCTTGAAAGAGCAGCTATTGAGTGAAAAGATCGTGATGGCTCAGGCGACCAGCGCTGACGTGGCGCGGCTGGGGGTCTCGGATATCATGTTTTCCGTGCCGCAGGACGGGACGTGGCTCTATATCGATATGCTGGGTATTTCGGCGGATTTGAAGGACCCGCGTCATCAGCGTCTCGCCCATGCGTTTATTAACTATCTCCTGCGTCCCGTCGTGGCGGCTGCCGTAGTGGAACACTGCCGACACGCCACCACCGTGGATCGGGCTACCGCGTTTATCCGGCCCGCCGTGCGCAATAGCGTTGCCTATATCCGGGGCGATCCGACCAAGACCTTTCTGCTCGATACGACGGGCACCACGGAGCGCCTTCAGGAAAAGGCGGCTCACCGTTTCCATCCTCTGGCGCAAAAGGACGGGTCGAAGAAAATTCCCGTTATCGCATCAGAGGAAGAAAAGCCTGCGCATTGAGCAGGCGGGTGTTGCGCGGCAGGCAGAGCGTGATCACCGCATGCTCGCCCGTCAGGCAGAGGAAGCGATATTGCGTAAAATGCGTATAGCGGCCTTCGGTGATCGGGCCTTCGTGTAGCGGAGTGGAGATGGACAGAAACTCCAGGGGTACCATGAGCCCGCACCGTAGCGCCTTGGAGAGCGCTTCCCGTGCGGTCCACGCGACGGTGGGGCGCAGGAGCGGCGAATCTGCGCTCCATGCTTTTTCATCAGTGGTCAACTGCGCCGTCATCGTCTCCACCCGCGAAGCATCAAGGGCCTCTCCGTCGATTCCCATCGGATGTCCGTCGGGGAATGCCACGGCCACGGCTCCTCCGTCCCAATGTGTCAGGCTGACATCAAACCGCTCCGCCGAAGGGTAGCGAACCAGCGGCTGATCGAAAACTCCCGAGGTAATCGTAATTGTACGTAAATCGGCTTCTCCCAGCAGCGGGGCCAGCGCCCGCTTCGCGCAGTGTCGCCCGAGCAGATAGCTTAGCAATCGCCGGGGGTGCGAATACCGCGCCGCCACGCCATGCTCCTCGGGAGAGAGCACGGCGCGAAGACTCTCTTCCTGCGCTGATCCGCTGCCAAAGGCATAGGCAAGCATGGCGCGGACCGGTGCTCCATCGCGATCGAGTTTGAGCGGGATCACTCCGCAAACGAGGGAGGGAAGGGGAGGGGCGGACATCGTGCAAAAAATGGATTCCGAAAAAATTTCCGGAGCCGGAGCGGAGCCGCTGGATTGCAGGCACCGGGAGAAACAAACGCCCTTTTACCCGGTCCTGACAAGTCTAAAGATTTGTGAGCTTTTCTTGACCAGCACGCCTTTCGTTTTTTAGGATTACCACCCTTTTCGATTTCTCAATGTCTTCATGAACCATAGCCGATCCCCGCTGCGCGAAGAGCTGATGATCGACCTGCAAAGCAGGCTTTCATCGCGGATCGGCTTTTTAGTGGACCCCGGGCAAAGCTGGATGGAGATCGGACTCGACTCCGTGATCGCCTGCGCTTTTCTCTCCGAGATCAATCGCTGCTACGCCTGCGGCCTGACGCTGGATATCCTTCATCGTCATCCGACTCTGAGCGCACTAGCTACCTTTATGGACCGGCTGGGATTGGAGCGGATTCGCGCTCCTTCGTCGCGTGAGCCGGTACGGATCGCGGTGATCGGGATGTCGGGGCGTTTCCCCGGAGCCGATACACCGGAGGCGCTATGGAAGCATCTTGCGGAAGGGAAATGTTCCGTGACTTCCATCCCATCAGAGCGCCATCGCTACTGGGATCAGGCCAGACTGGCCGCCCGGGAGGGCTCAACTTTTGCATACGGAGCTTTCCTTTCAGATGTGGAGCGTTTTGATCCGCTCTTTTTCGGAATCTCGCCCAAAGAGGCGGGCGTGATGGACCCGCAGCAGAGGATTTTTCTGGAAGAAGCGTGGAAAGCGTTTGAAGAGGCCGGGTACTCACCCGAAGCGCTCTCAGGGCAGAAGTGCGGCGTGTATGCAGGCGTGATGGTCAACGATTACCACGATCTGCTGACGCAATGGGGCGAGGCCTCGGTCCATGAACTGATGGATACGGCTTCCTTCCTGCCGGCGCGCATTGCCTACCATCTTAATCTGACGGGGCCGGCGCTTGCCATCGACACGGCTTCCTCCTCCTCGCTGGTCGCGCTGGATATGGCGTGCCGCGCGCTGGCGGCGGGAGAAATTGATCTCGCGCTGGCGGGCGGCGCAACGCTTTACCTGACCCAGAAGCGGTACACGCTGATGGAGAAAGCGGGGATGCTCACGCCGGGCGGTCAATGTCGCGTCTTCGATACCGCAGCGGACGGCATGATGCCCGGAGAAGCGGTGGGCGTCGTGCTGCTCAAGCGGCTTTCGGACGCGCTGAGAGATCGCGATGCCATTCATGGCGTGATTCTGGCTTCGGGAACCGGCCAGTCGGGAAAGACCGTGGGGATTACCGCCCCGAGCGTGGAAGCGCAGGCGGATCTGATGGAGAAAGTTTACCGGGAAGGGGGCGTTGATCCTGCCACGATCAGCCTCATTGAAGCGCACGGGACCGGGACGCGACTGGGCGACCCCGCGGAGGCCAAGGCGCTTCATCGCGCGTATGGCTCCACGGCGGCACCGGGAAGCATCGCGCTCGGATCGATCAAAGCGAACATCGGACACAGCTTTGCCGCCGCGGGGGTGAGCGGACTCATCAAAGTCCTCCTGGCCATGAAGCATCGGGCGCTGCCTCCGCAGATTCATGTCTCGGAGCCGCAGCCGCTTCTCCGTATCGGCTCGGGGCCGTTCCGTTTGCCGCAAGCGCTCGAAGCGTGGGAGGCTTCCGAGGGAGCACCACGCCGGGCCGCCATTTGCGGCGTCGGCTTTAGCGGGACCAATGCGCACCTGATCGTAGAAGAGGCTCCGGCCCGCGAGCAAAGAGCGAAGACCGGGAGCGGCTACTGGTTTACACTTTCCGCGCCAAACGAAGCCGCGCTGAAGCGGCGCGCGGCCGCTTTGTTGGCATGGCTTAAAGCGCAGGACGACGTCGCGCTTGCCGATCTGAGCGTTACGCTCACCACCGGGCGCGCCGCACTGGAGGAGCGACTGGCTTTTCACGCTTCCACCCGCGAAGAGGTCGCGGCTGCTCTGGAGGCGTTCCTGAAAGGCGAGCCGGATCGCTACCTGCGCGGACGGGCGCTCGCCTCAGGCAAACCGGGCAGGCCCGAAGAGTGGGTCCAGGGAGCCACCGTCGACTGGGAGGGAATGGCCGCCGAGCTGGAAGCCTATCGTATTCACCTCCCGCCCGATCCGCTGGACGGGATCACCTATTGGTACGACCGCAAGGTAGTGATGGAAAAACAATCGCCGGAGAAATTGCCTCCTGAAAGGCCGCGCCCGCTTACGACTCCCGCCACGCCGTCGCAGACGCGTCAGGCCGGGACCACAGCGGGTCGCTCTCCCATCCGCCTCAAAGCTCTCGTCACGACTGCCCCGACTCCGGGCCGGTCGGCGAAGGAACACACCGGAACCGCGCCGGGGGGCACACTTGAAGAAATCCGGACACTCGTCCGGTCTCTGGTGGCAAAGACGCTCTATCTCGAAGCGGATCAGATCCGGGATGACCGCCGGTTTCAGGACCTTGGATTTGACTCCATCCTCGCGGTCGATCTGGCCAAAGCAGTCAGCGCCGCTTTCGGTACCTCTTTCTCCGCCGCCTCGCTTTACGATCATCCCAGCGTTCAGGATTTGGCGGATCATCTGGCGTCGCAAGGGGCGCCGGTTTCCCCGGAAGTCTCTGTTCCCGAGCCTGCTCACGCGGAGCTTCCGGCAACCACCTCCGGTTCGACAGGACCCCGGTCCGAGGAGGTGGCTAAGCTGGCGGCAGGCGTGCTTTATTTGGCGCCGGAGAAGGTGCGGCCTGAGGCGCGGTTTGCCGATCTCGGGCTTGACTCAATCCTCGCGGTCGAACTGGCGCGAGCCATCGCCGCTCGCTGGCAGGTCGCCTTCACTGCGGCTGAACTGTATAGCTACCCCACGCCGATCGCCGTGGCGGAGATGCTGCAAGGGAAGGGGACTCCAACTGCACCGACGGCTCCGTCCGTAGCGGCGGCTTCGGTCGTCCGGGTCGCCCCGGCGGTTCCCGAGCCTGCGCCCGCTCCAGTCGGGCAGGCCGCCGCTCCGCCGCTCATTCCGGCGAAGCCTGATTGCGATGAACCGATCGCGGTGATCGGGTTTTCCGGACGCTTTCCCGGCGCGCCCGATTCCGACGCCTTCTGGCAGCAGATCGCGGGCGGGCATAGCGCCATCGGAGCCTCTCCGGCAGGGCGCTGGAAGGAGCCGCTGCAAGGCGGATGGCTGGAGGGGATCGACCGGTTTGATGCCGCGTTCTTCCGGATTGCTCCTCCTGAAGCCGAGGCGATGGACCCGCAGCATCGACTCTTTCTCCAGCAGGCATGGGCCACGCTGGAGCAGGCCGGCTACACTCCTGAGGAGTTGAGCCGCCGTACTTGTGGCATTTTCGTCGGCATGGGCGCGTCCGACTACTCCGGCGACTCCGCGAGCCCGTCGCCGCATACATTACTGGGTAATACCGGCTCCGGCCTCACCGCGCGACTCGCCTTTCTTTTCGACTGGAAGGGACCGACCATGGTGGTCGATACCGCGTGCGCTTCTTCGCTCTCGGCACTCTATCTGGCGACGCGGAGCCTTCAGAACCGGGAGTGCGATGTGGCGCTGGCCGGGGGAGTGCACCTCGCTACTACTTCCCACGTCGTGGAGGAGGCCCGCGCGATGGGATTGCTTTCTCCCTCGGGGACGTGTCGCACTTTCGATGCGGAGGCCGATGGCTTCGTCATCGGCGAGGGCGTGGGGGCGGTCCTCATCAAGCGCCTTGCGGATGCCGAGCGGGACGGGGACACCATTCACGGCGTGATCCGGGCCATCGGCGTGAGTCAGGATGGAGCCCGGCATGGCCTAAGCGCCCCACAGGCCAGCGGACAGGCGGCATTGCAAAAGCGAGTCTATGAGCGGGCGGGCATCTCTCCCTCCGCGCTGCAATATATCGAGCTTCATGGCATGAGCAGCCCGCTGAGCGACGAGATCGAACTGCTCGCCCTCAAGCAGAGCTTTCAGGAAAGCGCCGCGCTGCCGGAAGGCTCCGTGGCCATCGGTTCGGTAAAGCCGAACATCGGTCATCCTCTGGCCGCTTCCGGAATGGCGGGGCTGATCAAGCTCCTGCTCGCCTTGCGGCATCGCCAGATCCCGCCGGTCGGCGGACTGCAAACGCCCAATCCCGCGCTCGCGCTGGAGGGGACGCCGTTCCGGATCGCTACCCATCCGGCCCCTTGGGACGCCTCTCCCCGGCGTGCCGCCCTCAATGGCTTGAGCGCGACAGGGACGAACTGCCATCTCGTCATTGAAGATTACCCCGTCACTCCCGCGTCCTTTGACAGGGGACCTGCGTTGCTGGTCCTTTCCGCCCGTTCGCGGGAGGCGTTGAAAGCGAGAGCGGCGGACCTGTTGGCCGCGCTGGAGTCGCATTCATTCGGGTTGAGCGATCTGGCGTACACCTTGCAGACCGGTCGCCGCCCGATGGCTTACCGATTGGCATTTGTCGCCCGCTCCGTGGACGAAGCCCGAGCGGGGCTGAGCCGGTTTTTGGAGCGGGGCTCTGCCGATTTTTCCGGCACGCTCCATCTTGGTGAAGCACAGGAAGCCGAGGGCATGGCCAGCCTTCTCATCAGCGGCGAGGAAGGGCGGCTTTTCCTTTCCGTCGCGGTGGAGCAGGGGGCCTTCGATAAACTGGCGCGGCTCTGGGTCGCCGGGGCGAATATCGATTTTCAACTGCTGCATCAGGCCGACCGTCTCCGCCGGGTTCCGCTGCCGACTTATCCTTTCGAGGAGGAAAGCTATTGGAAGCCGACGGGACACTCCGCGACTCCTGCCTCCGCGGTTGCCGGGTGCTCTGATACGCTGGTCATCAGCCCGCGCGAGAGTCTCTGCCGCTGGATGGAAGAAGCGCTGCGTCTGCCCGCCGGAGGATTGAGCGAGGAGAGTTCCCTGAGCGAGCTTGGTTTTGGTTCGCTTTATGCCCTTTCCATTTCGGCACGGTATGAGGCGCGTTACGGCGCGAAGCTGCCCCTTCGGTTTTTCTATGAAGCGCGAACCGTCGGCGAGCTGTGTCGGCGGGTGGCCGCGCATCATCAGCCGGTCGTCCTTTCCGGAACGCAGCCGCTGAGCGAAGGGCAGAAAGCGCTTTGGAGCCTGATGAGCAGCGAGCCGACGGCTTATCTGATCCCCACGGCTCTGCGGTTGGAAACCGGAACGCTCGAACGCGTAACCACAGTGCTTCAATCGCTGGCGGACGAACATCCCGCGCTTCGGGCCACGTTCCAATGGGAGAACGGGGAGCCGGTTCGCCGCCTCCTGAGCGAGTTCAAAGTCGTTGTCGCTGTGCTCTCTGCGGCGCAGCGCGATCGCCTTGAGGCGCTGGCGCATCGTCCGCTCGACCCAGCGGCCGGGCCGCTCTGGCGTGCGGAGTGGCTGCCTGAGAGCGGAGTGGGCAACGGAGGCACGGTGTTGCTGACTTTTCACCACCTGATCTTCGACGGCTATTCTCTCGGCGTTCTGCTGGAGGCGTTCCTCGACCGTCTTGCGGCTCTGGAGCGGGGAGAGGCGCCCGTCCCGGGTCGGGAAATCTCCGATCATGTTTTCTTTGAGCAGGAGCGCCGTTATCTGGCGAGCACCCGCTATCAGGAGGATCGGAACTGGTGGCTAACCTATCACTCTCAGCGCTGGCTGGGCGGCCTGTGGCCTGCGAAGCGTTCGGGAGACGATGGAGGAGCGCTCCGGGTGGGAGAGATCGCGCCCGAGCTTGTTCAACGGTTGGCCGCTTTGGCCGCACGCGAGCGGGTAACGCTCCAAGCGGTCATGCTCGCGGCGTGTGAGGCGCTGCTGGGAGCGCGGACGCCCGAGCTGGTGCTTGGCCTGCCGGTCGATCTGCGACCGGAATCGGAGCGTGAGCCGCTGGGCTACTTCGTGAACCTTGTCGCGCTCCGGTCGCGCTGGAAGGGGGACTGTTCGTTTGCCGCATGGTGCGCCGAACGGTTTGCCGCTCTGCTTGGCGGGCTGGAGCATCGCGCTTTCCCATACCGCCATCTCGCGCAGGCTCTGGCCGAACGCGACGGCGGAGCGCCTCCGGCTTTGGAGGCGGCCTTCTACTTCCTGACGTGGCCCAATGCGGCCCGCCGACAGGCTTTCGATCAGCTGGAACGCGGGATTCACCAGACTGGAGAGTTTCCGCTGGTGATCGAAGTGATTGAAGGCGGCAGCGCATGGCATCTTCATCTGAAATACCGCCCCACACATCTCAGCGACGAGGAAGCGGAGCAGATCGCGACGGATTATCTGGCGCTTCTGGAAGCCGTGGCGGAAGACGCATCCCGGAAACTCTCCGAGCTTCCATTGACGCCGAGCCAATCCGCGCAGGAGCCAATGCGGTTTCCGTCGGATCAATCCGTCGCCGGGCTCTTTGAGGAGCAGGCGCGCCGCAGCCCCGAAGCGCTCGCCGCCGCTTTTGACAATGAGAGCCGCAGCTACGCCGCGCTGGATGCCGAGGCCAACCAGTGGGCGCACTACCTGATGGATCAGGGGGTCCGACCGGGGATGCTTGTAGGCGTGATGTGGCCGCGCTCGCTGGAAATGTTGATCGCGCTTCTGGCGGTCTGGAAAGCGGGGGCGGCTTACGTTCCGCTTGATCCCGATTATCCGGCGGATCGGATCGCCATGATCGTGGAGGATGCCCGTCTGCCCTTCCTGCTGCTCCCTGCGGGAGCTGACGGCCCCGAGCGTCCGGGGCTTACGCTGCTTCAG
Organism: Chthoniobacter flavus; assembly: GCA_040392045.1. Classification (GTDB taxonomy): domain Bacteria; phylum Verrucomicrobiota; class Verrucomicrobiia; order Chthoniobacterales; family Chthoniobacteraceae; genus DATMFV01. The sequence goes on from JBEBWR010000053.1 coordinate 14,471, forward strand.
CCGACCCGCGCCGCCGTGGAGCCGCAGCCGACGTCTCCTCCGATAGCGGACGCCGAGGCCGGAGATCGGCTTGCCTACGTGATTTTCACCTCCGGCTCCACAGGGAGACCCAAAGGCGTACAGATCGCGCACCGGAGCCTTGCGCATTTTCTCTGGTGCATGGCGGAGCGCCCCGGCTGCGGGCCGGGGGATCGCGTGCTCGCGCTCACGACCATTTCCTTCGACATTGCCGCGCTGGAACTGTTCCTCCCGCTGGTCACCGGCGGTATGGTGGACGTGCTCCCCGAATCGGTCACACGGAATGGCCTGCGTCTGCGCGAAGCCATCGTGAACCGTCGTCCGACGCTGGTTCAGGCGACTCCGGCAACATGGAAAATGCTCCTTCTTGCCAAGCTCCCCGAACTGCCGGGGGTGAAGGCGCTTTGCGGAGGGGAGGCCTGGGATGAAGCGCTGGCGGCGGAGTTGCTCCCGAAGGTGAGCGAACTCTGGAATATGTACGGCCCGACGGAAACGACTATCTGGTCCTCCATCGCGCGCGTCCTTCCCGGAGAGCCGGTGCGGCTGGGCGAGCCGATCGGCAACACGCAGTTCTACGTGCTCGACGAAGCCCTCCGGCCCGTACCCAGAGGGGAAATCGGCGAACTTTACATCGGTGGCGACGGTCTGGCGAAGGGGTACCTCCATCGGCCCGACCTTACGAGCGAACGCTTCATCCCGCACCCGGATCGGCCCGGGGAACTGATTTATCGAACCGGAGATCTTGTCAGGTATGTTTGAGTTTGTCGGCAGAGTT
>JBEBWR010000054.1:0-15083 GCA_040392045.1 Chthoniobacter flavus
ATCCCCAGCCCGATCACGCCTACCCCCGCTGCTTTTAAGTCGCTCGTTGTCATAGATGGTGGATTCACCATGCCATGCCAGCCCCGCCCTCCGCCAGAAAGAAAGCAAACTCCACCGGCTCCTCCTCCGGTATTCAAAACGCGGAAAAGACCGGGAGGCTCTCTCTTTCCTCCCGGCCCTCTTCCATCAGGAGCGACCGCGCTTTTTTACCGCGCAGCCCATCTCCCTTCCCTCAATACTCCTCCTCGGACTCAATCGCCCACCTCAATCCGCCGCGGCTTGAGCTTCTCAGCTTTGGGCAGAGTTAGCGTTACCACTCCGTGCTCCATCCTTGCGGTGATACGCTCGGCGTCAATCGCGGGATCAAGTTCGAAAATGCGGCGGTAATCCAGCGGGCGGACCTCGCGGTAGACCACGTCGCCCTTGGGGTCCGTCCCGACGCGGTGGCCAAGGATCGTTATTTCGTGGTTTTCCACAGTCAGTTCCAGCCCGTCTTTGCTCACGCCGGGCATTTCCAGCTGGAGCTGGTAGCCGTCCTTCTCTTCGCGAATCGTGGCGCGGGGGACCGCGTAGCGCTTCTGCTGTGCGGCAGGGGCGGTGCGGGTGTCAGTTTCCGTCAGTGTGCTCATAGTTTTTCTTCTTTCTGAAACAGGGTTTTGTAGAGCGCTGATTCCGCGCTTCTTTAGTCCACGCTTACTTCAATCTGCTTGGGTTTGGCCGCTTCGGACTTCGGAAGGGTCACTTCCAGAATCCCGTCGCGATAGGTGGCGGAGATCTTCTCGGCGTCCACCTCTGCCGGTAGAGTTACCGATCGCTGAAAGCGCCCATAGAAGCGCTCTTCGCGAAGCGATTTCCCTTCGCCGCTTTTGCTCTCCTGCTTGCGCTCACCGGCAATGGTCAATACCCCCTCGTAAAGCGATAGCTCAATCTCCTCCTTTTTCATCCCGGGCAACTCGATCTTTACGTAGAGATGATCCTTGTCCTGATAGAGATCCAGCGGCGGAGCCCAGCCGCCAAGCGCCCCTACTTCCCCGGACACTCCCAAGGTCCCTTCGAGCAGTCGGTTCACTTCATCGCGGAATTGGGACAGGCCGCCGAACGGCAGCCAGGCATCCTGTTTTGGATAACGAATAATACTCATAGCTCTTGTCTCTCCTTTCTTTGATTCCTCATTCTGCTACGTCATGCGCAGCGTCTGCCAATCATAGAGAGCGATTTCCATGCCCAGCTTCTTTTCGGGGTCGTGAAAACCGCCGATTCCTCTGTAAACCAGCCTTAAAGTAATAAAGCACAGGTTTCCAAAGAACGCCAGCATTTGAGACAATTTGACTCAATTCGATTCATAATGACACAATTCAAAAAGGGACATATTGACCCATTTTTTATGGTCTCCGATTCTTGGCATTTTCCGTCCGATCCCGGTAGACTTCCGCTGTGTCGACCTCCGCTCCATCCAACGCTTCCCCTCATGAACGATTCATGACCCTCGCGCTTCGCGAGGCACGAAAAGGGATTGGCCTTACCAGCCCGAATCCCGCAGTCGGCGCGGTGATTACCACGCCGGACCGGACGCTTCTTTCCACCGGATGGCACCGGGCAGCCGGGCAGCCGCACGCCGAGGTGGAAGCCCTCCGCGCCTTGCCGGACCCTGCTCTCGCCCGGGGAGCGACCCTTTATGTCACGCTCGAGCCCTGCTCCACCCACGGTCGGACCCCGCCCTGCGTCGAGGCGATCCTCCGCGCAGGGATCGGGAAAGTCGTCATCGGAACGCTCGACCCCAATCCCGCACACGCCGGTCGCGCCATCTCGCTGCTGGAAGCAGCGGGAGTCAAAGTAGAGCATGGTGTACTGGAGACGGAGTGTCGCGAACTCAATAAGGCGTTCAACCACTGGATCGTCACCGGAATGCCGTGGATCATCGCCAAAGCCGGGCTTTCGCTGGATGGGCGGCTGACACGTCCCCCCACCGATCCCCGCTGGATTACCAATGCCCTTTCCCGGCAGGCCACCCACGGGGAGCGCCTTCGGGTGGACGCCATCCTCGTCGGCGGCGAAACCGTCCGCAACGACAACCCGCGCCTGACCGCCCGCGATGCCGAGGGGCGGGAGCTCGCGCGGCAGCCGTGGCGCGTCGTCGTCTCCCGCTCGGGCAATCTCCCTGCGGACGCCGCCCTCTTTACCGACGCGTGGAAAGACCGCACGCTGGTCTTCACCGATCAGCCGCTCCGGCAGACGCTCAGCGAACTGGGTCAGCGTCAGATCACCAGTGTACTAATCGAAGGCGGCATGCGGACACTTGGCGAAGCGTTCGACGAGGGGCTTGTCCACGAGGTTTCCTTCTATATCGCTCCGCTTCTGACAGGCGGATCAAAGGTTGTGATCGGCGGACTCGGTACCTCCGGTCTGCGCATCCCCTCCCCCCGGATCACCCGTCTTGGCGACGATCTGCATCTTTCCGGGGATCTTCTCCCAGCTCGTCCGCCAGCACCTCCCGCAGGCGCTCCAGATGGCGTTCCAGCGTAAAACGCGTCTCAAATTCCGCCCGCATCCGGACAGCCAAATCGAGCGTCAGCATTTCACCGATGACATCCGCCACCTCCTCAGGAGCCTGCTCGCGAACATATGCCCGATAATCCGGGGGCAGCAACTCGGGAATTCCCCGCCAGCGGGTCACCAGCGGGAGGCAGCCGAAAGCCATCGCCTCAATGACTACGACCGGTAGATTCTCCGCCGGATAGTACGTTGGAAAGCAGAGCGCGTCCGCCTCGGTTAATAGTCGCCTCTTCTCTTCCTCTCCGGCAAAGCCGACATACTCCACCATTTCCTCCAGGCCACGACCACGGATCGCCTCCATCAACTCAGTACGCTCTCTCTCGCTCATGAAAGATCCGGCGATCTTGAGCCTTGCGGGAATCACCGGCTGACGCGCGTTATAAATTGCAACGCCTTCAAGCGCGTCAAAGAGCCCCTTTTCACGTATACAATGCGCAAGGAAAAGCAGTCGGAATGGCTCCTCATCCGCTGCCGCGACCTCCTCGCCTCTTTGCTTCCGGAGTCGTGCCTGTAGCCGCCGCTGGCGTTCGGGCATAAGGGATTGATCAAAGTCCGGGCAAGGGTCCGGAATTCCGTTGTGCACGATTTCAACCCTCTCCGAGCGCAGCCAATCAGCGTCTCCTCTGCCGGATGCGGATAACACCACGGAGAGCTGCGGACGCCCCAATAGGCAGCGCGAAATCACCCGCTCAAACCACCACCCCTCCCGCTCCAGCCATGAGGAAACGCCAAGCGCGTGCCAATGAAGCACCAGCTTTGGAAAAAAGGGGCGGCAGAGCGCCATTACAATCCAGTCGCGGTAAAGCGCCGCTCGTTTCCCCGGAGCGGGAACGTAATAGAAAACCTCCGCGCCGCCGGAAAACCTCGCCCGGATTGCCTGTCGGCAGTAGCCGAGCAGGCGCGTCAGCTTACCGGCCCGTACGCTGCCAACATCGTCCAACCCGTCGGATACCCGTGCGTCCACATGGATGAGTTCAACTCCCCGCTGGACGAATCCCTCCAATAGCAATTGAACCATGTAGCTCTGTCCATGGTGCGGCGGCGGCACATGGGCAAAGACAAGCAGCTTCTTCATCGGACCATCCTCTTACCGTCTCCGGAGATCTGCAACCAGCCAAAACTTGTCATCTCACCGGCGACGCCACACGCTCAACTCCGCCACGCTCCACTGGTATTTCCGCGCATGCTCGCGAATCAGAAACGGCAGATCGTCGCGCTCCTCCAGCGCGAATGCCTCCCCGAGCGCCTCCCGGATCGACTCCAGCGTATTCCGACAGACACCACCCTGCTCCGTCCCTCCCAGCCAGTGCACCCGGGGCGTGTACTCCTCCATCCACGTCATCGGCGTCGTAATCGCCAGCCGCCCGCCCGGCGTTACCAGCTCCGAAAAGCGCTCCAGCAGCCGCCTTGGCTCCGGCAGCCGACAGAGAAGATTTGCCGCCAGCACGAGATCAAAGTGTCCCAGCGTACCGGGCAGATCCATGGCATCCCCCACTTCAAAGCGAACCCGCTCCCGCCGGGCCTGCGACGATACCCGCGCCACCAGCGGCGTCGTGCAATCCCCTTCGTCCGCCCGCTCATACGCCAGTTCCCCCGCCGCCTGCAACTGCCGGGCCGCTCCGATAAAACGCTGCGACCGATCGATCCCGATCACCTCACCATAGCTCGTCGAAAGTTCAAATGCCGCACGCCCCACTGCACAGCCCAGATCGAGCGCACGTCCGCCTCCTCCGCCCTTCACGCGATCCGCCGCCCGGGCCGGAAAATTCCATGCCCCCGTCGGCCCGAAGTCCCACGGCAGCAGTTCCTCCCGTGTCCCGTAATGAAAAAGGAGATACTCGGAAAGCAGCCGGTCGGTTTCGTAAAGACTCATGGAGCGGGCAGATTGCCGTAGCGAAAGAAAATTGAAAAGCCCGCGTTTATGATTGACTTCGATCATAAAGAAAACCAAAGTCACCTCACACATGCGGGTTCCCCAGCACATCGTCAACCGTCGCCGCGCCGAGCTGGCTGCCTGGATGCAGCAGCAGGGGCACGTCTCGCTTCAGGCGGTCTGCGTACGGTTTGAGATATCGGAGGCCACGGCCCGCCGTGACCTCGCCGCTCTGGAGGCTGACCAGCAGATCGTCCGCACCTACGGCGGCGCGCTCTCGGAGTACAACCAGCGCTTTGCCTCCTTCCGCGACCGTCTCGCCAGCGCCCCCGAGGGGAAGCGCTCCATTGCGGAACGCGCCCGGCAGCGCATCCGCAGCGGCATCACGATCTTTCTCGATGCCGGGACAACGCTCTTCGCCATAGCCGAAGCCATCGCCGCCGCGCCGCCGGAATCGCTGGTCGTCGTTACCAATAACCTCCCTGTCGCCGAGCGTCTCGCCGGAGTACCCGGTCTGCGGCTGATGCTGCTGGGTGGCGAACTGCTCGCGCGGCAATCCACTCTCGTCGGCGAAGCCGCCATCGCCAGTCTGGCTCTCTATCGGATCGACCTCGCGTTCCTCGGAGTGGAAGCTGCGAACACCGAAGGGCTCTGGAACTCGCAGGAAGAGATCGCCGCATTTCAGCGCGATGTCGCCCGCCGCTCCGCCGTCACCTGCTACTGTGCCGACGCCACCAAGCTCGGCCGCGCGGCTCCGGCCTTCCTCGCCCCGTGGTCGCAGGTCGCCCACTTCATCACCGACGCAAGCGCCGCAGCTCTTCGCAAACACCGCCTGCCTGCTTCCTCCCTATGAACGATTCCTACCATATCGCCTGCGACCTCGGCGCCGAGAGCGGACGCGTCGTGCTCGGATACCTCGGAGCCGATCAAACTTTGACGATCAAGGAAATCCACCGCTTCCCTACCGGAGCGATACGGGTACAGGAAACGCTGCGCTGGGATATCCAGCACCTTTTTTTCGAACTCAAAGCAGGACTGTCCAAAGTCGCCGCAGAGATCGGGGAGGCAACGCCGGTCACCATGAGCGTTGATTCATGGGGCGTCGATTACGTCCTCTTCCGTCCCGAAGAGCCGCAGATCGGCCTTCCGTACCATTACCGCGACGCCCGGACCGACGCCGCCTACCCCCGCGCCGTAGCCGCTGTCCCGCCCGAGACGATCTTTGCCGAGACCGGCATCCAGTTCATGAGCATCAACACGCTCTACCAGCTGCTTGCCGATCTGCATGATCGGCCAGCCGTTCTGGCGGCAGCGTCGCAGTTTCTGAATATCGCGGATTACTTTCACTACCTCTTCACCGGCGTCGCCCGGGCGGAAGAGAGCCTCGCCAGCACCACGCAGCTCTACGATCCCGTGACCCGTGGCTGGTCGGAGCGGCTCATCGGAGCGTTTGCGCTCCCGCCGCATCTCTTTCCGGAGATCACCCCCGCCGCTCCTCTCGGACCCGCGACCCCGGAGATCCGCGAAGAGACCGGGCTGCAAAAGCTCGAAGTCCTCGCTACCTGCTCACATGACACCGGGGCCGCCGTCGCCGCCGTGCCTGCCGGAGAGAACGCCTGCTGGGCCTACCTCAGTTCCGGCACCTGGTCGCTGCTCGGCGTCGAGCTTTCCGCTCCGCTCATCAATGAAGCCGTCCGGGCTGCGAACTTCACGAACGAAGCCGGGCTGGGCGGGACCACACGATTTCTGAAGAACACCGCCGGGCTCTGGATCCTGCAAGAGTGCCGCCGCTTCTGGGCAGCAGAGGGCCGGAGCTATTCCTACGATGAGCTTACCCGCCTCGCCGCCGACGCCGAGCCGCTCCGCTCGCTCATCCATCCCGGCGCCCCCGCCTTCCTCAAGCCCGGAGAGATGCCTACGCGTATCGCCCGCTTCTGCTGCGAGACCGGTCAGCCCGAGCCGGAGAGCGTCGGCGCGATCGCCCGGTGCATCTTCGAAAGCCTTGCCCTGCTCTACCGGGAGAACCTCGCCATCCTGCGCGAGCTGACCGCTCAGGAAATCGATACGCTGCATATCGTCGGAGGCGGATCGAAGAATCGCCTGCTCAATCAACTCTCTGCCGACGCCTGCGGCATCCCCGCCATTGCAGGACCCGTGGAGGCGACCGCCATTGGGAATCTTCTCATTCAGGCGCTGCTCTCCGGCCGCATCGACTCGCATGCCTGCCTCCGCGATGTCGTCCGTCGCTCGTTTCCCGTGGAAACCTTTCAGCCCACTCCGCAGACACCGGCATGGACCGAAGCCATCGCCCGCTACGCCACTTTACGATCATGACCGACTACCAACATGTTCACTACCGCTGGGACGACGCCGTAGCCTCCACGCTCGATCCCCTGAGCCGCCTCGTCTATCGCTCCAACCTTCTCGGAAGCGATCAACGCATCACCAACACCGGCGGAGGCAACACTTCGTCCAAGCTTGCCGGGTGCGATCCGCTCACCGGCGAGCCGGTCGAAGTCCTCTGGGTCAAAGGCTCGGGCGGGGATCTGCGCACCAGCACGCGGGAGAACTTCGCCTCGCTCTACCAGCAGCGCCTCCTCGCCATGCAGGCGCTTTATGGATCGCGCAGCGACCGGGGATTGAAGTCACAGGCCGAGGACGACATGGTCGCCGCCTACGCGCACACCACCTTCAACCTCAACCCGCGCGCTCCCTCCATCGATACTCCCCTGCATAGCTTTCTCCCGGGGAAGCACGTGGACCACATGCACCCCAACGCCATCATCGCCATCGCCGCAAGCCGCCGATGCGAGGCGCTCACGCAGGAGATTTTTGGCGGAGAGATGGCCTATGTCCCGTGGATGCGCCCCGGATTCGAGCTGGGGCTCGCCATGCAGGAGATCTCGCGGCGACGCTCGGACGTCAAAGCGATCATGATGGGTCAGCACGGCTTCATCTCGTGGGATGACGACGACAAAGCCTGCTACGTCCGCACACTGAATCTTATCGAGAAGGCGGCCGCCTATATCGAAGCGAAGTACGCTGAAAAGGGAGGCGATGCCGCAGCCTTCGGCGGAGCCCGCCATGAGGCACTGCCTGAAGCCGAACGCGACGCCCTGTTTGCCGAGCTGCTGCCCTGGCTTCGCGGACAGGTCAGCGGGGAAAAACGCTTTATCGGAACGGTGCAGAGCGATGCGGCGATCCTCCGCTTTGTCAACAGCCACGACGCCCCCCGCCTCGCCGAGTTGGGCACCAGCTGTCCCGACCACTTCCTGCGCACCAAAATCAAGCCGCTCTACGTCAACTGGGACCCCGCAAGCCGCGACGCCGACGCGCTCCGTCGCAAGCTGGCCGAGGGTCTGGACGCCTACCGCGGCGATTACGCCGCCTACTACGAACGCTGCAAACATGCGAACTCTCCGGCGATGCGCGACCCGAACCCCACCGTCATCCTCATCCCGGGCCTCGGGATGATCGCATGGGGGAAGGACAAGTCCGAGTCACGCGTGACCGCCGAGTTCTACAACTGCGCCGTGGAAGTCATGCGGGGAGCCGAGGCGATTGACGAATATATCGCCCTCCCGCAGCAGGAAGCGTTCGATATCGAATACTGGCTGCTCGAAGAGGCAAAGCTCCAGCGGATGCCTGCGGAGAAAGAACTGGCGCGACAGATCGTCGCCGTTGTCGGCGCGGGAAGCGGGATCGGACGCGAAGTCGCCCATCGCATCGCCCGCGAAGGCGCGCACGTCGTCTGCGTCGATCTCGATCCCGCCGCTGCTCAATCCACCGCCAAAGAGCTGACCGACCGCTACGGCCTCGGCATCGGCGTCGCCGGGACCGGCATCTCCAACTGCGGCCCGGCCATCGGAATCGCCGCGAATATTACCGAGCGCGAAAGCATCCGCGCCGCGCTCCGACAGATCACGCTCGCCTACGGCGGACTCGACGCCATCGCCATCACCGCAGGCATCTTCGTCCCGCCGGACACCACCGGGCACATCCGCGACGACCAATGGGCGCTCACCTTCGCCATTAACGTCACGGGCAGCTACCTCGTCGCCGACGAAGCGCGCCCCCTCTGGAAGGAACAGGGTCTGCCGGTCAATCTCGTTCTCACCACCAGCGCAAACGCCGTCGTCTCCAAAAAGGGAAGCGTCGCCTACGATGTCTCCAAGGCCGCGGCGAATCACCTCGTCCGCGAACTGGCCGTCGAGCTGGCCCCGCTCGCCCGCGTCAACGGCGTCGCTCCGGCCACCGTGGTACAAGGGAGCGCCATGTTCCCCCGGGATCGCGTCATCGCGAGCCTCGCGAAGTACGCCATTCCTTACACCGAGGAGGAGCCGACCGAAGCGCTCACCACCAGGCTCGCGCAGTTCTACGCAGACCGCACGCTCACGAAATCGCCGATCGCTCCTGCCGATCAGGCCGAAGCGTTCTTCCTGCTCCTGAGCCGTCGCCTAAGCAAAACCACGGGACAGATCATCGCCGTCGACGGCGGACTGCACGAAGCCTTCCTGCGGTAGCGACCGAACCCTTTGCTCAACCAGCAAACCGGCTGGCTCGGCTTGCCAGCCAAAAAAACGAGAGCCAGATGTCCAGCGGAGCCCGCATCGCTCCGCAGGCATCTGGCTCTTTTTCATCCTCCGCGCTCCGCCAGACACTTCATGCGATAGCCTCCGGTCAGATTGCGCACCGCGATCCCCCGCTGAAGCAGAAGCCGCGTGGCAAGATAGCCGCGCTGTCCCACTTCGCAATAAACCCGCAAATCCCCGTGAGCAGCCAAGGCACGAACCTCCTCCATGCGTCCGCGCAGCTCCTCCAGCGGGAGATTCATCGCCCCCGGCAAATGTCCCGCATGGTAATCCTCCGGTGCGCGGACATCGATCCAGCGCGTCCGCTCCGTGTCCGGTTCATGCCACTGGACCACCGGCATCTCCCCGCGCAGTACCGCTGCCGCGACCATTCCCGCCAGATTCACCGGGTCCTTTGCACTGCCAAACTGCGGCGCATAACAAAGCTCGCTCTGCTCCAGATCGTAGACCGTCCCGCCGAGCGCCAGTACCGACGCAATCACATCGATCCGCCGCGCCGCTCCCTGCTCGCCCACCGCCTGCGCACCCAGTAGCCTTCCCGTTCCACACTGAAACAACAGCTTCAGCAAGAGCGGCTTCGCGCCGGGGTAATACTCCGCATGATCCAAAGGAAAGAGATAGACCGCCTCGTAATCGCTTATCCCCGCCCGCCGCAGCGCTTTCCCGCTCTTCCCGGTCATCGCCACTTCCAGCCCGAATACGCCGCAGACCGCCGTCCCCAGCACGCCGGGGAACCGCGTCCGCCGCCCCGCAATCGACTCCGCAGCCCCCCTCCCTTGACGATTCGCCGGGCCTGCCAGCGGCACCAGCCCCTTGCCGCCGCTAACCCGATCGGTCACCTCCACAGCGTCGCCCACAGCCCAGATGGCGCGATCGCTTGTCCGCATCGCCGCATTCACCGCAATCCCTCCGCGCTCCCCAAGCCGCAGCCCCGCCCCACGCGCCAGGGCCGTCTCGGGTCGAACTCCGATGGCGAGAATCACCAGATCGGCGCAGTGCCGCTTTCCGCCCGCTGTCTCCACGATCAGCTGTTCTTCTTCGTTCTGAAAGCCAGCCACCCCGTCTCCCAACGCCAGCATCACCCCCTCTTCCCTCAACCTCCGCTCCACGGCATGCGCCACTTCCGCATCCAGCGGCGGCATCACCTGATCGAGCATCTCCACGAGCGTTACCCGTAACCCGAGATGCACCAGATTCTCCGCCATCTCCAGCCCAATGAAGCCCGCGCCCACGACTACCGCCCGTTTTGCCCCACGGGCAGCGATCCATTCCCTGATCGCCCGGCTGTCGGGGATCGAACGCACCGTAAAAATCCCCGGCAGATCAATTCCCGGCAATGGCGGACGAATCGGAGCCGCTCCGGGCGATAGCACAAGCGCATCGTACCGCTCGCGCATCACCTTACCGGAAGGCAGATGGCGCACTTCTACTTCCTTCGCTCGGCGGTGGATGCCTATCACTTCGGTTTCCGTCCGGACTTCGATCGCCATCCGGTCGTTCAGCCGCTCCGCATCTGTGACCAGCAGCGCCTCTTCGTCCGCAATCACGCCGCCGATGTAATACGGCAGCCCGCAGTTTGCAAAGGAGACATGCGGCCCCCGCTCAAAAATGACAATCTCCGCCTTCTCGTCCAGCCGCCTCAGCCGCGCCGCGCAGGAAGCGCCTCCGGCAACCCCGCCAACAATCACGACCCGCTTCCTATTGGCCTTCATCACTTCTCCTCCTTCAGCAGATTACAGGCTGCCACATTGCGGTTCCACGGCATCTTCGCCAGCAGCACCCCCATCCCGCACGTCCCCGTCAGTCCCGCAAACACCAGCCCCGCACCCACAAATCCCGCCAGTGCGTAGAACCATGAGTGAACAAGCGCGCCCAGCGTCACTCCCGTCAGAATCAGCGACCCCGCCGCGATGAACACCTGCCGCTCCAGCGGAAGCCCGCGCCGCTCGCCCCGAAGAGTGGGCAGTCCTGCCGCCTGCCATGCCTTCAATCCTCCATCGAGGACCGTGATCGGTACCCCAACCCGTCCCGTCAATACCGCCGCCACCCGCTCCGCCCGTACCCCGCCCTCGCAGATCAGCACCACTTCCCGCCCCTTCGCCAGCGCCTCCACCTCCTCCGGCTCCACGCTTCCCATCGGACGCAGCACCGCCCCCTCCATCCTCGCTCCCGCGAACTCGATCGGAGTCCGCACATCCAGCAGGAGACATCGCTCCCGTACCGCGTTTACCTCAGTCGGAGTCGCACGGGTAACGCGTCGGGACTCGACATTTGCAGAATTTGTCAGATGGTGGTTCATAGAGTTCACTAAAAAACTATATCGCGATTCAGTAATATGCAATCGAAAAATAAGAACCGTCTCATGAGCGAAGCCCAGTTGGAAGAGGTTGCTCACCTCTTCGGCGTTCTCGCGGAGAGTTCGCGCCTGCGGTTGCTCCAAGCGCTGATGGAGTCGCCCCGGACCGTGACGGAGTTGGTGGAAGTCACGGGCATGAAGCAAGGGAACGTCTCAAAGCACCTCGGGATGCTTGCCGGAGCGCGCTTTGTCTCCAAAACACGCGAAGGGAACTTCATCCGCTATGCCATCGCGGACCCGCGCGTGTTCACGCTCTGCGAGCTGATGTGCGGGCGCGCGACCGAAGAGGCCCGCGCCCGTCTGACGGCTCTTGAAGGGTAGCGCGTTACGCCACCTCCGGCTTCCGGCCAAACTTTGCCTTGGCCATCTCCCAGACGATCGGAAGGATCGAGACCACGATGATCCCCATAATGACGATCTTCATATTATCCTGCACGAACGGCAGGTTTCCGAAGGCGTAGCCGCCACCGATAAACAGCCCCACCCAGATGATCGCACCGGAGATGTTGTAGAAGGCGAACTTCCGATACTCCATCGTTCCCACCCCCGCGACAAACGGGGCGAAAGTGCGCACAATGGGGACGAAGCGGGCCAGCACAATCGCGCGCCCGCCGTATTTTTCATAGAAAGCGTGCGCCTTGCGGAGATGATCCTGCCGCAGCAGCCAGTGATTCTCATAGGAGAACACCTTCGGCCCGATCCACTTCCCGATGGAGTAATTGACCGCGTCTCCCAATATCGCCGCGACCAGCAGCAGCGGCACCACGATCATCCAGTCAAGCAACGGCGGCTTCCCCTCCAGCGGAACCGCCAGCGTTCCGACGGCAAAGAGCAGCGAGTCACCGGGAAGGAACGGCGTGACCACCAGACCCGTCTCGCAGAAGACGATCAGAAAGAGGAGAACATAGACCCAAAAGCCGTAGTTTTGAATGAACGTACGAAGATGTTCTTCGACGTGAAGGACGAAATGAATCAGTTCTGCCATAAGGAGAGATTAACGGGAAATAGGAGATAAAAGTCGGTCGGAAGAGATCGAATCTTTCGTCCGGCAGGCGGATTGTCAAACCTGTTTAGAAAGGGGTTATGGATTTGCGGGCGAGGCCCCCTATTCTCCGAGTCTCCAAATCCATAAAAATAACCTAAATTTACCCTTGTAAATTCATCAGATGACCGTATGAATTTCACCCACCAGCGAGAAACTCCATGTCGATCCGCAAACACCATCAGCCGCTCTACCTTCGCGCCGCCGCGCGCCTTCGCCGGAAGGTGACGAAGCTGGAGCCGGGGAAGCGCCTTCCTGCGGAGAGCCGGTTGGCGAAGGAGTTCGACGTCAGCATCGCTACGATCCGCGAAGCCATTCGTCTGCTCGTCGCCGAGGGACTGGTGGAGCCGCAGCAGGGTCGCGGCACCATCGTCCTTCCGCGTACCGCTCCGCCCGTGGCGCTGCTGCTGAATCCGGACATCCTTGATCCGCGCCTCTCGCGCTTCTACCTCTTTGCCATGCGCGAATGCCGGCGACTGCTGGAGGCGAGCGGCCAGCCCGTGCGCTGCTATCACGGACGGGCCACCGCCGAGCACCCCGCCGATCCGATCCACTGCCCGGAGTTCTTCGACGATCTCAGCAGCGGAAAGCTGCGCGGCGTCATCGCGCTTGGCACGTTCCCCGAGCCCCGCCTGCTGAAGGCGATTGCACACCTTCCCTCTGCCGGGATGTATCGCGGTTTCCCCCGACGGACCCGGGGCAATGTCGAGCAATTCCTCGATCTCGCAATCGGCCAGGCCATTGCTTCCGGTCGACGGAAAATCGCCATGCTGGCGTGGAACAGCCCGAGCGATCCGAGCTTCTGCAACTTCGCGCAGTTCCGGGCGGCAATGGAGCGGCATCACCTCGTTGCACGCCCGGAGTGGCATCGCGCCGACCTGCACCCGAATCTCTCCGGAGCCGGCTGGGACACCTTCCGCGAAGTCTGGAGCGCCAGCCGCGAAAAACCCGACGCCCTGATCATCTCCGACGACTGCCTGCTCCCGGACGCCGCAAGAGCCATCGCCGCCGTCGGCCTGCGGGTACCGGACGACCTGCGGGTCATCTCCCATACCGTCACGGAGGCTCCCTTCGCCACGCCCTTTCCCGTGGACCGCATCTGCGTCTCCGCTCATCAGGCGGCGCGCAACCTCGTGCAGCTTCTCTCCGTTCCTGTCACGGAGAGCGCCGTCCTCGGCGGACGCTACCTTCTGGCCCCGGCTGAAACCCCTCACGCTCTCCCGCTTGCCCTATGAACCCCGACCCCGCTCTCATTCCCTCTCTTGACCCTCGTACGGACGCCGTCTTCCGCGAGATCATCTCCCGTCGCCATCGCTTCCGCCGCTCCCCCGAGGCCACCGTACAGCCAGGAGAAGTCGAAATCACCAACGGGTGGCAGCTCCGTCTCTGCGCGCCCGAAACTCCCCTCACCGGCCAGCTCCTTACCCGTTTCCGCGAGCAGACCCTCCCCGGCTTCGGGCTCAAGCTGAGCGAGCATCACGGCGACGGGACCGCCCCCATCCTCGAATGGCATCTCGAAGCCTCCCTCCCTTTCGATCCGCACCAGCCAGAGGTGGAATCCTTCACCCTTGAAGTTTCCGCCGAGCGCATCCGCATCAGCGCCCGCCACGAGCGCGGCCTGCTCCACGGCACACACCGGCTGGAATGGACCATGGCCAACCGCGGCGGCCCCTTCCTGAGCACAGGCAGGCAGACCCATCAGCCCGCCTTCATGCCGCGCATCTCCAACGGCGTCTTTCTCCCCACCCGTCAGCACCCCACAGAGCTAGGGCATTTCCCCAACGACTACCTCGCGCTGATGTCATTCTATGGCGTCAACGGCCTCCACCTCTATATCGACCTCTGGGATCTCTTCCGCAGCGCCACCCTCCCGGAAGCCGCATCGCCGAGTTACGATCGCGACATCGCCGCCCTGCGCGCTTTTGCCCAACGCGCCGCCGCCTTCGGCATCGACCTCTACCTCGTCCTCAACACCGGCCCGCGCGCTACCGATCACCCCGTTTTCCAGGCTCACCCCGAGCTGCGCGGCTCCAAAGTCGAAATCTTCATCGAAGAGATCAGCGGACGCGACTGGTACAACCTCTGTAGCGGCAGTCCGAAAGCCCTCGCCGGGTATGAAGAAGCGCTGGAGTCGATCTTCACCTCCGCTCCCGAGCTGGCCGGAGCCATCGCCATCATCGGCGGCGAATGCGTCTACCACTGCTTCACACGCCCGGCAAACTCAGCGCGGGGGGAAACCAACTGCCCCCACTGCCAAGGCCGCAACCCCTCCCGGGAAGTCGCCGCGCTCGTCAACGCCTGCGCCCGGGGCGTCAAACGTGCGGGGAAAGAGAAAGTTCTCTATGCATGGCCTTACTCCGCCTTCGTCTGGTCCGCGAACGACCCGCATCAGCTCGAATGGATCGATCACCTCGACCCCGAAGTCTCCGTCCTTACGAACTTCGACGGCGGCGACGCCATCGCCAACGGCAGCGGCGTGCGCGTCTTTGACTACAACATCGGCGAGATCGGCCCGAGCGCTATCTTCGCCGATCAGGCGCGACGCCTCCGGGAAAAAGGCCGCCCTATCTATACCAAAGTCGAGACCGACACCACTCCTGATGCCTTCTTTCTTCCGTGCATCCCCGTCTACCACCGCTGGGCGGAGCGCGCCGTCGCCATGCGACA
>JBEBWR010000055.1:0-15036 GCA_040392045.1 Chthoniobacter flavus
TGGCGGTCAACCTCATACTCGTCGCGGAGAAGGGAAGGGATGAGCCGGTGCTCTATGGTTCTTTCTCCGGAGAGACTTGGAAGGGATCGCAAATGGTAATCGGCGGTATCTTCCGTTCAGAGGATCGCGGCAAGAGCTGGTCGGCCAGAAATCAGGGGCTGGAGTCGGCAATCAATGATCTCGTTCATCATGCCCCGCGGCAGAGGGGGATTCAGCGGAATATTATTCTGCTGGCTCATAGCGCGGCCGCACCGGAGCGGCTCTATTGCTCGATTCTCGGAGATGTCTACCGTTCGGAGGACCTTGGCGGGGGCTGGGAGAAGATGACCGAGAAGCCGATGGAGTTTCTCCGGGAAGATCAGGACGGCGAGGCGGCGGGGTGGTTCGTTCCCGGGAACAAGGGGAATATCAGCAACCAGCTTTTTGACGAACGGTTTATCAATGGTCGGCTCTGGTCGAGTATGTATCACTCCATGCTGGCTGTCGCGCAGTCGGACGCGGATCGCGTCATGATGGCTCCAGCAGGACTCTTGAGTCGCGACGGCGGGAAGAACTGGCAGACGGCTCTCTTTGAATATGGCGAGGCCGTAAAGCCGGGGCATTTTGGCGATCGGCCGCCGAATCGCTATACGCATAAGGTGCGCTCTACCGGGGCGCAGGTCATCGTGCCGACTGACATTTCGTTTGATCCGTTTGATCCGGAGGGAGTGTCGGTGACCTTCATGGACGTGGGCGCTTTTATCTCCCGTGATCATGGAGATACATGGGCGCTGGCGTGGGAAGGGATTCTGCGGCCACAGGCGGATATGCTGAACCAGACGGGGCAGGTGCTCTTTGATCCCAAGGTGAAAGATCGCGTTTGGGTTGTGCAGGCGACGCACGGGAAGGGCTATCGGTACGGGCAGCATCTCTACCGTTCGGATGATGGAGGGCTGAAGTTTGAGGAAATCCCGGTAACGCCACTGAAGGGGGGGGAGCCGAAGGATTCTGTTGTCGACCTGATCGTCGAGCCAAAGGGTTCGCTGCTGACCATGACGACGAAAGGCATTTTTCGCAGCGAAGATGATGGAAAGAGCTGGAGCAATGCAGTACGCGAGGCGGATCAGGCGCTGTTCGTCTGGCCGGAATCCCGCAGACGCAGGCTGGTTCGCCCCCGTTCGCTGCTGGCGGCCCCCGCCGATCCGGGGACCTATTTCTTCCGTCGGGAGATGGATCAGACGACGGAGGCCGGTTTCTTCCGGAGCCGGGATGGCGCGACGTCATGGGAGCAACTTGGGGCGGACCGCTTCGGAGCGGTCTCTACTATTGCTTTTTCAGAAAATGTACCGGGACTGATTTACATCGCGGCAGTTTCACCGGAGCGGCAGGGATCCCAGTATGACGTCTTTGAGACGCAGCTCTGGCGCAGCCACGATCTGGGTGGAGAGTGGGAAAGGGTTCCGCTGCCAAAGGAGTATGGCAGCGTCATTTCGGTACTCGTTCATCCGCGGGATGAGAACCTTCTGTACCTGCTCTGCGGCTCCCGGCGTTATCAGGAACCCAAGCAGACCGCTCTGTTGCGCTCTACCGATGGCGGGAAACACTGGGAGATGGTGGACCCGGACCTGTCGATGTCTACCAAGACTTACGGCTGCAATCGCGCGGTGTTTAATCCAAGGGATGCGCGGGAGATCTATCTGCTGACCGACTGCGGCGCGTGGCAGATATGGGATGCGAAAGGGAAGCCCTGATCTATAAAGTGTCTATTTTCCTTTATTGAATGAAAACGTCGCTATTTCCTGCCATCGTATCCTGTGTGGCAGCTCTGGCTGTGCCGTCGGGGCTTTTTGCTGCGGAGGAGACTCTGACGTCGGGATCTCCAAAGCAGCCGCATCTTCTTCCTGATGAAGTGAACCTCGGCAGTTGGCCGGGCTTGGAGAGCGATACTACCAAGGCGATGCAGGAGGCTTTTGATAGCGGAGCGAAACGGGTGATTGTTCCAAATATCGGCAAACCCTACCTCGTTGATCCCATCGTGGTGCGCAGTAGTGATCAGGAGATTATCTTCGAGCCGGGGGTCGAGGTAAGGGCAAAGCCCGGGAAGGGTTATGCCAGCAAGTGGGCTTGTCTTTTTACTTTGCATCGTGCCCGGAATGTCATCATCCGGGGAAAAGGCGCGACTTTCGTGATGGATCGACGGCATTTTCCTCGCGAGCCAAAGTCGGAGTGGCGTCATGGCTTGAGTATTATCGGGTGTCACGATCTTCTGGTCGAAGGCCTGACGATACGCGGAACGGGTGGCGATGGGATCTATATCCACTACGCGCTGAAAAAGGGCGAGCCGCCCGAGGAGATCGTCCAGTCGAAAGGTATCATCATTCGCGATGTGAAATGTATTGCCAATTACCGCCAGGGGATTTCGATCATCAGCGGTGAGGACATTCTCATTGAGAAATCGATCTTTGCCGACACTCGCGGCACTCCCCCAGCGGCGGGAATTGACCTTGAGCCAAACGATAAGCACTGCGTTCTGAAGAATATCGTAGTGCGCGACTGCGTGGCGCGCGGAAATCAGGGGAGCGGCTTCATGGTCTATCTGGGGCATCTGCTTCGCCATAGCGAACCGGTGAGCATTGAGTTCCAGCGCTGTGTGGTAGAAGGTGGCGGCTGGGGGCTGATAGCCTCTGCCATTGGCGAAGGGGAAGAGGGAGTGACTGGTTCGGTGCGTTTTCTGGACTGTGAAGTCAAAGACACCGAGAAAGGTGGTATTTACGTCTACGATAAAGCAGCAGACAGCGCTGAGGTCATTTTTGAAAATTGCCGCTTGGAGAATGTCGCCAGGGATGAGATCCGCTCTGCCGCGACGCCGGACGAGGCCTTGGGGGCTTCCGTAGCCACACGACTGCCTCCGCCTCAGGCTCCGATTGTTTTTTATCTACGCCAGCGTGCGAATCTTCCCCGGATTAACGTCTTTGGGGGTGTCCGGTTTATCGGATGCGAGGTGGCTGATCGTGAAGACCGGCCTGTGGTGGGAATCGGGACGGCGCTCACGGAGCGTCCGATGGTGCTCAAGGCTGTTGCCGGCGAAATCCGTACGGCGAAAGGTACCATTGTCGATACCTCGAATCTTTGAGCCTTTTCGCCGCGATTGATTTGACACCGATTCAGGGTGACGGCTCTTCACCGCGATGGTTCTTGCGCCACTGCGCAGGGGGAAGCTTTTCTTCCAGCCGAAATGCGCGGAAGAACGTGGAGAGATCCTCAAAGCCGCAGGCGAACGCGATGGAGGTGATTGATTCCTCGGTTTCGGCAAGCAGGTAGCGCGCCCGTTGAAGGCGGAGCTTCTGGAGGTATTGATGTCGGGGGAGGCCGGTGACGCGCCGGAAGTAGCTCGTGAAGCTGCGCGGGCTCATGCCCAGCCGCTCCGCTGCGGTCTGGATCGTCTCCGCTTCGTGAAATGTACTCTCCAGCTTGTCGACGTAATCGCGCACCCGGGCCAGGAGCTGCACTTCGCTGCCGGAGGGTTCCCGGCTCCCTTCGTCGCTCTCCATGCCTCCGCTCCGGCGGGAAAGCTTGCTGAGCAGCAGGAGCGTTTGAGCAATGACTACGGCTGCTCCATCCGGAGCGCCGGATGATTGTTCGTAGAGAATCGCGCGCAGATGCGGCGCGATCTCCCGCGAGAATGGTGCGTTGCGGATCACCCGGAAGCGATCCGGCAGGATCGGGAGAAAGGCGGCGGCCGGTTCCGCCGCCGGGGCGATACAGAGGCAGAGCATCGCCAGCGGGGCGTCCGGGGAGTCGGTATAGGAGTAAGCCGAACCCGCAGGCACCGCAATGACGTTGCCTTTCTCCACCGGGTGACGCACCCGCTCGGAGCTGACCCAGCCCTCCCCCGCAAGGATCAGCATCACCTCGGAGAACGGATACCGGCTCGGCGGCATCTGAAAGCCCGGCGAATGGCGGCTCTCCAGAATACAGATGCCGTAGGACGGGAATCGGGGGAGGACCGGCTGCCGCGCAGAGAGGTCGATAATGGCTTTCATCGGGAGAAGGGGAAACGGCGCTATTCTAAGCGGTGAACGTCGCGCTTTCAAGGCGGGAGGAGCCGAGCGGGACAGGCACTGCGGGATCGATGAAAAAGAAACAGTATTGACAAGTGTAAGGGATTTTCGTTACGTTGCGAATCAAGCGAATACGGGAACAGAGACTCAGAGCTTCCTATCCCGGTTCCCCCGTTTCCCTTTCTCCGATCATGTTTAAGACTTTTTCCGTTACTGGAGTCCGGTCGATTCTGTTGCCTGCCGCATTGGTATCTCCGTCTCTACTCATCGCCGCTTCCGGTCAGCCTCTTGACGTGCAGAATCCCGGTTTTGAATCCGGCCTTTCCCGCTGGAGCGCTTCCGCGGATTTCCTCAAAGAGATCAAAGCGATATCGATAACTGATAAGCAGGCGCGGACGGGAAAGAAGAGTCTCAAGCTCGATACGACCGTTGAGAGGGAAAAGGGCGGACCGGGTACGATGGTTTTTCAGAGCATCCGCAACGTCAGGCCGAACTCCATCTACTACCTCACCGCATGGGCCAAGGGCGGAGAGGGCGGTCAGGGGAGCATCCGGGCGGCGATCAAGCTGGAGTACTACAATGCGGACGGTAAAAATACCGCAGGCGTGAACGGGTACCAGTCGCTGATGGCCAATGGCGAGTGGACCCGCATTCAAACCGTGGCCCGGACGGACGACGATACGACGAGCGTGAAGATCTACGCGCGAAATCTGGAGTCGAAAGCGGTGATTTACTTTGATGACTTTGAGATTGCACAACCGGCAATCCTCATTCTGGAGCCGACCCGGCTGACCCATGTACCGGGGAAGGAAGGGCCGGTAACGCTGAAGGTTTGGACAGGAGACCCGCTTCCCGCCGGGGCAAAGCTGGAGGTCATCGCTACCCATGAGGGAGAGGAGAAGCGTTATCCCGCCGAGGTGAAGGAAGCGGGAGAGCATACTTACGAGGTGACGGCGACGCTGCCCGCGATTGAAAAGGGGCATTATGAGCTGGGCGTCGTATGGGGAGAGGAGCGTTCACCGGTGACTGCGCGGACTTTTGAAACGCTGGAGCGGCGCAAACCGGAGGCTCTGAGCGATACGGGGACGATCCTCAAAGATGGCAAGCCGTTCTTCCCCATTGGCATCTATCATCCGCAGAATTACGCGTATTACCGGAATGGCGGGAAGTCGAACGGCGTCGAGACGGTAGGGGAGGACTACGACAAGATCGCCGCGATGGGGTTCAATGCCGTGCAGGGAAGCTCCACGGAGAATGTGGAGACCTTCGGGCGCTATCTTGATGAAGCGCATCAGCGGGGGTTGGTGGTCGATGTGCCGTTCTATAGCGGCGGTCGTGTAAAGAAGAACCTCCGAAATTCCCTTCAGAAGATTGAGCGGTACCGGGATCATCCCGCCGTGCTGAACTGGAAGATCAGCGATGAGCCGGATTTGCGGCCGGCGGTGGTGGATGAAGTCCCCGAGGTCTATGTCGCTTTCAAAAAAGCCGATCCGAGAACGCCGGTGGAAGTGACGCTGGCGACCGATCATGCGCTCGATAGCTGGTCGGGCTTTGCGGATATTATTCAGATCAACCGCTATCCGCTTCCCGACGGCGCGCTGACCCGGGTATCGGACTACACCCGGCTGGCGGTGCAGAGCAAGCTGCCGTGGCAGAACGTCTCGTATGTCATCCAGTCGGGCTGGCGCAAGGAAGGGACTGTACCGACAAAGGATGAGCTGCGCAGCATGGTCTATCTCGCGCTGATTGAAGGAGCGAAGGGGATCTGGTACTATACGATGTACGATCCGGGATTTGACCTTACCAAGACTTCCATCTGGCCGCACCTGAAGTCGGTGAATGCTGAGATTCGCTCGCTCTCTCTGCCGGTCATGCTTGGCAAACTGGAGCCGGATGCCACGCTTGATAACGCACGGGTCTACTCCCGCGCTTTGGAGTATGAAGGGCAGCTCCATGTTCTGCTGACCAACCCCGAGCGAACGGCGGAAACGGCGACTCTGATGCTGCCGGAGAAATGGGCCAGGGCGGCGGGGCGAACGCTGGATGGCCAGCCGGTGAAGATGACAGGGCGGGGGCGCGTGACGTTGGAGTTTGGTCCTGTGGATTCCCGGACGTTGATTTTCGGCGAGCCGGAGCAATAGCCCTCTCTTTTGATCGTATGTCAATCTGCCGTTCATTTACCAAAAGCGCCGCCGGTGTCCTTCACACCGGGATCATCGCTCTCCTATCGACCGGGGCCGCAACCGCAGCTACCGGGCCGGACGGGCACGTCTGGTATGCGCACGATGCGGGCACCAGGGCGTACTTCAACTCCGTGGGCGTAGCCGGAGAGGAGGTGGTAGCCGCCGCCAACGGGGGACAGATCCGGATCTATAAAGGAGGGCAGTGGCAGCCGATGGAAGGCTGGGAGGCGTTTCGCGAGGGCAAACCCTTTGGCGATGCGAAGGATGCGGGATGGGTTCGTGCCGCAGCGACACGAGATGGGGCGGTCTGGATCGGCTCCTTCGCGCAGCAGGGAGGGGATGTTCGCATGGTGAATGGGGCGTTTGGAATACAACCGCGCGGCACCTCGGCTCGTGTGGTATCCGTGGCCAGCTATGACAATACGGTCCTGATGGGGCTCAACAATGGCCGCGTCACGGTCGCTAGCGAACTCCCGAGCGGCAAGCCGTTTCGGGTGGTCCATTCTCTTCCGGACGCGAAGCTGACCAGCGTCATCGCCGTAGGCGGGACATCCAGCGCAAATGTCTGGGCGGCCACTGGCGGGAAAGTTTATCGGGCGACCAATGCGGTCAGCCACTCGACGAACTGGACGGAGCAGACGCTGCCGGAATACGTGCAGGGGGGTATCCGCTCGTTGAGCGTCTCCACTCATGACGGCATATGGTTTGGCGCATCGGAGGCAGGGCGCAGCATCCTCTTCCATTGGCAGAATGGGGCTTTTGATCCATCGCCGCTCCATGCCTTTACCGACGACCGGTTTTTCAACATCACCGGGATTTACGCGCAGGATGTCAACAACGTCTGGATTGTCGGCGATGGGGGTAATCTCTGGTATTTCAACGGAACCGTTGCCACGCAGATCGATCTCGGAACCGACGCGAAGCTCACGGCTATCAGCGGCTCGGATCGTGGGATCTGGGTGGTCGGCAGCGGTGTCATCTTTTCCACAGTGGCTCCATAGCCTGTAGGATTCATGAACCCTTAACTGCAAAAATCGATATGACGAAGACGACATCCCTGAAAAACATAAATGCGGGCAAAGGCGTCGCGGCGCTTTTTGGCGGAGCGGCGGCCTTTCTGATGACCCTGGGCGGAGCGGTGGCCGCTCCCGGAGTGGATGGCTATACGTGGAGCGCGATCGATACCGGGTCTACCGGAACTTTTCTCTCCATCAGCGCTGTCGGCGACTACGCTGTGGCCTCGACTGCCGGGAATAGCATCTTCGAGTACCGCGACGGGGTCTGGAGCGCCAATACCGACTGGACCGCTTATAGCGCAGCCAACAGTCCCTTTGGAACAGGGGGAACTGCGGGGGACCGCAATACGATTCGGGTCGCGGCGCTGAGCGAGAATGAGTTCTGGATCGTTTCGTATGTGTCGCAGGCAAACTATGTGCGCTACCGGGATGGAAGCTTCTCCACCTTCAATTCCGGGACGGGTCAGCGCTCGGCAGGCATTACGGCTTTTGGCAGCTATCTTCTCATCGGTCGGGGTAACGGAGCCTTTGCCCGAATCGCTGTCAATCCGGAGACGGGGGCTGTGGATCATCGCCGGGACACGAAGCAGGAGAATGCGGTGGGGGTAATCAGCCGGGTCACCGGCTCGGGGCCCCAGAATATGTGGATGGGTACGAGCTCGAGGTTGTTTCACTCCACGAACGGTAACGCCAGCGTCATTACGTGGACGGAGCTGACCCGGCCGGAGGCGCTTGACGGGACCATCGGGGCGATGGGGGCTTGGCAGGAGGCGGTGGAATCGACAACGACTTACTACAACTTTCTGGCGATTGGCCAGAGCGGCGATACGTCGCTGTTCCTCTGGAATAGTGTAGATGGTTTTGATGAAACGCCGCTCTTTACGTTGACGGGTAGCGATGCCTTCACGGTAAACAGCCTCTACGTGCGCGACAGCGAAAACATCTGGCTGGCGGGAACGGGCGGCAATCTCTGGTATTGGGATGGCGAGACCGCCTCGAAGATTGATCTCGGTATTACGACGACTCTTAATGCCATCAGCGGCACCGATGAGGGGATCTGGGTAGCTGGAGCCGGCGGACAGGTTTTCACTACTTTGGCTCCTATTCCCGAACCGGGGACACTGGCGCTGCTGGGTGTGGCAGGGATGACGCTCTTCGGCGCAGGGCGTCGGATGCGGAAATCCCGTCGCTAAGCAAGATGGAGAAGGTATGGTATGGTGACACCGATGATGCGCCTGCATGGGAAGAGGGGATTCTCTCTGGCGGAACTGTTGGCAGCCGTGGCCGTACTGGCGGCTTTGGTGCTTCTGACGGTTCAGGCGATGTCCCGGACCACTATTGAGGCGAAAAAGGTCGGATGCGTTCAGAACCTGCGCCAGATCGGCGCGGCTCTGCTGGCCTACGCGGCGGACCATCAGCAGTTGTTTCCCTTTCAGGCAAGCGCGGAGCCACATTTCACCCCGCAGATCCTGGGGACGGCGCTGGTGGGCGATCGGGGTAAGGCGGGTTATCTGGGATGGAACGGGAATATGAAGACCCGCTACTGGAGCGACGCCATGCTCTGCCCGGGCGATCCGAACCGGACGCTTTATGAGAACCGCACCAGCGATAATGTACCTGTAAGCTATATGTACCGGCAGAACGCGCAGGCGGGAAAGGGGACCACGGATAAACCGTCCATCCGCCTGAGTCTGCTGACGCGCCCGAATAATCAGGAGGGCTACCGGCGCTGGATCGTGTCGGACCGCAACGTGCTGGGGCCGACGGGCATCGTTAAACCCTACCCGGGCGCGAGTCTCCAGTTGCGCGGGACCAACGCGCCCACGACCTGGTCCGATCGCGATACCAGTTCGCGTCAGAGCTACTGGCATCCGGGAGGCTGTACGGTACTTTATGAAGACGGCTCCGCAATATTCCGCAGGTATCCCGATGAGCCGGTCGGGAGGTAATGGCATCGCTCGTGCTATTGACTTTCGGAGAGCGACTGCCACCTATAGCATACGAACTGAATGAGCGCCCGGCTTTCCACATCCAAACCTCTGACTCTCAAGGACGTTGCAAAGGCGACCGGTTTCTCCGCGTCGACTGTTTCCGCCGCCTTTAGCGCCCGCCCGGACCCCCGCTATCGGGAGGAGACGCTGGTGCGCGTCCGTGCGGCGGCGGAGAAGCTCGGGTTTCGCGTGAATCGTCAGGCGCGACTGTTGCGCGGAGGACGGAGTCAGACGATCATGCTGCTCAAGAATGTTACGCTCCAGCAGATGATGGCGGAGGTGACGATGGAGGTTCAGGCGGCGCTGGAGCATGAGAGTTATCAGCTGATTTCCAGCGATCTTGTGCCGAAGATGAACAGCGACCGGATCCGCGATACCGTGGCCGATTTCAAAATCGACGGGATTGTACTGGGTAACGTGGCAATCGGTGACTATCTCCGGCCGGTGATTGATGAATGCCGCGGGAAAGGGATCAAGGTGGTTTCCATCGAAGGGTATCAGGCCCATGAGGGGCGGGTTTTTACCGGCGACTATTATCAGGGCTATCACGACATGATGGAGCATCTCGTCGAAGCGGGATGCCGCCATATCGCTCTGGTCGTGCTGGAGTATGATCTGAATAATCCCTTCCAATGGCGGACACAGCAGGCGCTGGCCGCGTTTGACGCGAGCGTCATCAGGCGCCGGGGGGTGAAAGGCGAGGTGGTCGCCAATCCCACGGTGGAGTTCTACCGCTCGCTGGAGAAAATTTATTTTGATCCGGGTCGCCTGATGATGGCGGAACTGCTCAAGCGGAAGAAGCGTCCGGACGCGGTGGTGTTTCTCAATGATCTCTTCGCAGTCGGGGCGCTAAGGCTCTGTCAGGAGGAGGGGATCGACGTTCCCGGAGAGCTGATGCTGGCGGGATGTGACTGCACGGCGATCGGGCAGAATATCACCCCCACGCTCACGACCCTCAAGCTGCCTTACGCAGAGATGTGTCAACGGGCCGTGCGTGCGTTGATCGACGAGATTGAAGGGCGCGAACCGGAGGAACCGCTGGAGGAGATCGTGGCGCTGCCGCTGGAGTTGATCCAGGGAGAATCCACGAGGCGCGGGGCGGCGATCCCGGCCGGATCGTAGATCACTCCGATTCCGGGGACCACGTCTTGTATGGCTGGCCGTCGGAATACTGGCCTTGGGTCACGCCAAGGGTCTCGAAGTATTCCCGGGGCTTGCGCCCGACGTGGCCGTCGAGAAAGAGCGCTCCCGCGAAACCGGCTTTGTCGAGCCGTACGAGATTGGCGCTGTTGACCCCGGGACTGATCCCGTATCCCTGCGTTTTCCACGCGGTCCAGTAGCTGTCGGCAACGATAAAGAAATCCGACGGGCTGGAGATGACCGAGATCTTTTTCGCGGCGCGCGTGTAGTCGCCATGAATCACTTCTCCGGGCTTTACCCAGTCGCGCATTCCGTAAGTGGCGGGAGTGCCGTCCTCGATGCGTTGGGTGGTGGCGTTGTCGTCGGGGCCGAAGGGAGCAAAGCGCGGATCGTAGTAGGCGCGTTTGTCGGTGAGGTAGCCACGATGGTAGAGCGTCGCCGTCCAGAAGCGCTTCTGTCCAGGAGGGACCGCGTTCGCATTGTAAGCGCGAGGCATGATGGTGCCGCTGTTCTCGCCGATGAAGACGGTCAGGGCCGTGCCGATCTGACGGAGTTGTTGCAGGCTTCGCTGATCCAGAGCCCGCTGCCGCATCGCTCCACCGAGGGGAAAGAGCAGGGCGAGCAGAACCGCTACGACGACGCCTGCCAGAAGGATCTCCAGAAGGGTAAATGCGGCGTGGCGTTTCATAAGAGGCGGGAAAAAAAAGGAAACTCAGGCCGACCGGCGGCGGGTGTGGACCAGCGCGCATCCCAGCATAAACAGAGCGCCGAGTGCAAGCGTGCCCGGCTCGGGAATGGTGCTGAAGGTGACTTTGACCTCGCCGTTCGCAATGTTCCAGTGGTCGACTTCATAGCCTGCGGAGGCAATCATGAAGTCGGTGATATCGACACCGCTGAGAGTGGTGTAGTCAAAGAGCGTGTATTCCACTCCGACCGCTCCGCCGGTCAAATTCAGGATGAGATTGTCGGCGGCGGTGCTCCCGGTGAGCGTGCCGCTCCCTTCGATCACGCTGCTTCCGAGCTCGAAGTGAAACGTTGCGCCTGCGCTGGCGTTGAGGCTTTCGATAAAGAGGCTGCCATCGCCCGCAGGCTCGATATGGGAGCGGGTCGCCCCATAGGTGGTGAGTACGGCGGTCTTTCCCGCAGTGGGGCTTCCGCCAAAGCTGCCGCCTCCGCGCAAGGTAGCGGTGGAGGTTGCAGTGCCGAGGTGAATATTCAGGACGGAAAGGGTCGATCCGGATTGGAAGACGGCGCTGTCGCCGATGATCAGCGTGCCTTCCTCAATCCGGACGGCGGTGCCGCTGCGGAGGAAGTTCTCGCTGGTGGTTCCCATGCCGGTTTCCAGCGTGAGCGTTCCCGCTCCGGTCTTGTAGAAGGCGCGATTGAGCGGAGTGATGTAGCCGCTGACAGTCGCTGAACCGCCTTCGCCCACGTGAAAAGTGAAGTTAGTGGCTTCTCCATGAGATGAAAGGCGGAGATTGAAGAGGGCCGTGGTGTTATCGGCGACGGATACTCCGCCGTTTCCGATGGTGGGCGCGCTGCCACTGATGACAAACCCGCTGGCGCCGGAGCGGATTTCGAGCCCGTGGAGGGCTTCTCCTTTGCTGGTGGTCAGGCCGGGGTTGGTCGCGGAGTCGAAGATCAGATGGGTGTTTACCGTGAGCGCACCGCTCGGTGTATAGTTCGACGTATTATTGAAATCGGTCGAGCCGGTTCCGGCGTTCCATGTCCGATCCGTGACTTGAGCGTTCGCCCATCCTGAAAAGAGCGCAACGACGGAGAAAAAAACGAGGGGAGTTTTCATAGTCGAAGAAATGTAATTCGTATTATTATTCGTTAACCAACAAAGTTTCAAGGGGAAAAAGGGAGCGTTCGGCGGAGGAGGGGGGAGCGGTGGAGGCGACAGGCTCCGCCGTGTGATGAATCCGCAGGCGGCGCAGGGAGCCCGCGAAGTAGCCGAGCGATTTGCCGTTGCCGTAGCCGCCAAAGACGAAGGGGTTGAGGATGAGGTTTGGCCCCATGGCGCAGGGGATGCGGGCTTCCTCGCCGTTGACCCGTACGACAATCTCCGCGAGATCGTAGCTCACCGACACATTGGCCCATTCGTTCACGGGAAGCTTCAACCCCGTGCGGAGCGCCTGCATGCGACCGCCGCGGCCCATGTAATGCCCGGTGAGTTCGCCGTTGACGACGTTGAGCGTCAGGCCGCCCGCGCGGTAGCCGCGCTGGGTGCAGAGGACGTAGGAGCGGATGCCGGTGGGGCGGATCTCAAATTCCAGCGTGAAGCTGCCTCGTGGCAGCGTTTCTTCGGGGAAATAGAGGAAGTTGCCTTTGCCGTCAAAGCGCAGGGCGTGACCGCCTTCCTCCTGCACCCACTGCGGGGCGGTGTGGGCGCTCTTTGCAGGGTAGGCTGTGGCGAGATAACGCTTGGCAAAGGCTCCCATATCGAAGGGGACGCCTCCGGCCAGTCCATGAAAGTAGTCTCCGGCGGTGGTCGGCAGGACCGCTCCGCGCCCGGGGTGAAAGGCGGGAATGATCTCCGGGATGCGGTTCTCCGGAACCTCGACGGAGACGGCCTGCTGGAGGCTTTCCGACCAGACCGGGAGCCGGACTTTTTCCGCCGACGGAGGGGTAGGGAGCACCGGGCGGCTCCGGTAGATGCGCCCCGAAGTGGTGACAACGCGCAGTTGCAGCGGCTGGTCCGACCTCCACGGCTCGATGCGCGTGGCGAATGCCGCTTCGTTTTTCAGAATAGGGTAGGGGATCAGGCCCAGCATTTTCAATGGCATCGCTTCCACGGTGACGCCGTGGGGAAAGACCCGCGCCATCCGCCCTCCGGCCATCAGGTCGCGCACGGGGAATTTGGCGGTGAAGCGATCGGTCTCCATCACGATGACGGCGTTTTCGGGCTGGGCGATGAGGAGGAAGCCGCCCCGGGCGTTCGTGGAGTTCACGCCCGCGTCGGTGTCAAAGGGGACTTCCCACTCGCCAGCGGCGTCGCGCCGGGGAGTGAGCCGATAGGAGGCGCGCTTGTATTCCGGGCGGGTCCAGTCGACGAATTTTCGCAGCTTGCCCCCTTTGACCCGCAGCGTTCCTTTCATGCCCAACGGGTTGCGCATCGCCTGCCAGTGAAGATGGATCAGCGCCTCGCCTGGTTCCGTTGCCAGCTCTCCGGCAGGATCGTACGCTGCCAGCTCCCGGGTGCCCTGGATGATTTCCACGGAGGCGATCGGCTCGCGGGTCTTTACGGCGGCATCCACGAGGAATCCGCCGTCGTCGGGCCGAACGTTGAACGTTACCTGCTCCGGCTGGAGGAGATCGCGGAGGTGGAGTTTCGTCGCCTTATGATTGAGCCCCCATGTGGCGTTGAGCCGGATGACCTCTAGCCCTTCCTCCCACTGCGTGACGCTTCCCTCCGGGGTGGTAATCGTCAGGCTGGGAATGAGAACGTCCTCTCCGGCAAACGCTTCGGAGGGTAGGCGGAAGCGGTGCTCGGAGATCTTGCCACGATCAAGCCGCACTACCGGAAACGCTTTGAGCACTTTGCCGCCGATGTTTTTGAGCGAGAGCTCCGCTTTCAGCTCTCCCTGCTTCCCCGCTTCGGGAAGGGAGACGAGCTCAATCTCTACCCATTGTCCGAGCTGCACTTCGGGATAGAGGCTGATCACGACATTCGGGATGCTCTGATCGTCGTCTACCGCAGGCAGCGGCGGGTGCCCGGGGAACTGCTCCATGTAGGCGCGCAGGAGGCGTTGGGTAACAAGTGAGTTCGTCAGCGTCGGGCCGATGCTGGTGTTTTCGTTGAGCTCGTCCCACTCCGGCATGGTGACGAAATCGGGCTGCGCTTCGAGGGCGATTTGCAGGTTGTCGCGGAAGCGGCGGGTCAGCTCTTCCTGACCAACCCGGCGGCTGGTCATGACGTTGATATAGCCGACCTCGGCGTCGAGCCCGAGCAGCTTGCCCCGGTTGACCGGTTCGGCGAGCACTCCTTTGAGCACGGGGACGAGAATGCGCCGGTAGAAGTCGCGATCCAACGTACCGTCCGGGCGATTCGTATGAGCGCCGCCTGCCCACATCAGCCCGTCGCTGACCCGGAGCCACTGCCGAAGATGCTCGCGGAAGCTCTCCTGCGTTCCTTCGCTTAGGCCTCCAATCTCGTGAAATTCGCGAAGCAGCGCGGGGCGGCGCAGGGTGACGTCGGTGATAAAAAGAAAGTGATCGCCAACGCGGGCTTCCACCGCTTTGCGGAATGCTCCGAAAGCTTCGGCTTCGCCCTGATCCATCGCGTAGGAGAGGACGAGCACCTTTCCGCCGATCCGCAGGACATGAGGCGAGCGCAGCGCGCGCTCCGCCCGCTCGCAGAAGGTGGCGACGGAGGTCTCCAGGCTTTCGCGGGTATAGGAGCCGCCGCTGATCTCCATCACCAGCGGTACGGGATGAACGTCTTTGGCTTCGTCGAGGATATCGGCCATCTCAAAAAAGGCCTGCCCTTGCTGGGGGGCGCTCATCAGGACGGCGAACCCGTCGAGTCCGTAGCGCCGGAGGGTCTCCTGCGTTTTCAGGAAGCTTGCGGCGGTGACGATGGAGGTGGCTGTCTCTCCTTCCGCAGTGCGGCGGTCAAAGAAGAGGGGGCGGTCAATCCAGCGTCGCAGGAGCGGATTGCTGA
>JBEBWR010000056.1:0-14947 GCA_040392045.1 Chthoniobacter flavus
CGGATCGCGCGTTGGGGGTAACGATTGCGCTATGGGAGGACGGGACCCGCGAGATTCCGCGACATGATCGTCTGATTCGCCGCGAGGTAGCGGAGGGGCGGGCGGTCATGGTGCTGAACGTTAGTGGGATGGGGCCGCTGGAGCCGCCGCCTTTCAATCCGGAGACGAACAGCAAGATCTATCATGGCTGCCATTATCGGATCTCGGATGATCTGGTTTTTCTCGGTGATAGCTATGCGGCGCTGCGGACCTATGATGTGCTGCGCGCGCTGGAGGTGATCCCGGAGTGGGGCGGGCTGGATGATAAAGACGTCCGCCTCTACCTGGAGGGGCCCTATGGGATCTATGGCGCTTTGGCTTCCGCGCTGGAGCCGCGTCTTGCGAAGCTGCGCTGGGTGCAGCCGCTATTCCCTTACCGGGAGCTGTTGGAGAATCGCTATTATAACGACCGCGATATCAAGTCGCTGATTCTTCCGGGGCTATTGAACTACGCGGACTGGCCGGACCTGCTGTCGCTGGAGGAGGTGGCGGACCCCTCGGTGGCACGCCAGACTTTGGGCGCATAGCCGGTCTGCTGCTTGAAGAAGCGGCTAAAGGCGTAGGGAGTGCTGAAGCCGGTCTCTTCCGCGATGGCTTCGAGCGTGTAGCTGCGGGCGAGCAGCTCCAGCGCGCGCTGGAGGCGGAGGTGGCTGATGTACTCCCTCGGCGTTTGGCCGGTATGGCGGTGAAAGAGGCGATGGAGGAAGAAGGGGCTGTAGCCGGTGATGCGCGCGAGGGTTTGCAGGGAGAGCGGGCTGCCGAGGTGATCGGTGATGTAGTGGCAGGCGAGCTGGATGATATGCGCATGCGCCGCTTCGGTGAGCGGAAGCGTGGAGGCGGTGGTATTCTGGAGGATATCGAGGAGGAGGGTGGTGATGCGGGATTTCAGAATCTCCCAGAGGAGGCGGTCGGTGGGGGCGGCCTGATGCTGATCCCACGCGGTGGAGAGTGCGCGGATGGGTTCGCCGGTATGAATGCGGTGGGCGATGTCGCGGGTTTGGTGGCCTGCGGCATCGATGGCGACGGTGTTGTAGGTGAGGGTGGGGCGCTCCGCGCTCAGCAGATGTAGCCAGAGAGCGGTGATGGGTCCGGGACTGTGCGGGGCTTTGACCCAGTCGCGGGCTTCGTGGTGATTGAAAAGGAAGAGCGTGCCGGGACTGCGCTGGTAGACGCGACGGTTCAGGCTGAAGAGGGCGCTTCCGCTGAGGACAAGCTGGATTTCGCGATGAGCCGGGGTATGGAGGTGCCCCGGCTTGGCGATCCACTGCTGGTGGCGTGCATGCCGGATAGGACGCTCGAGGTCAAAGCCGCTCGAGGCGATCCAACGCCAGCGACCGACGTCCAGAACCGCCGTCCGATCGTGGGCGGGCAGGCTCAGGAAGTACGGTGGGGGAGCGGTACGGCCGGCCATGACGGCACGCTACGCTTTCTGCCGTGGATCTGACGAGTCAATACCGGTATCCGGATGCGATGTAGCGTTGAGAAAAGGAGCAAGGTGAAGATTCCGAACGGCTTCAAAGGTCAAGAGCGGGGCCTCCGGGGCTGAGGGGTAGTGACCTTCGACACTGATGTTTACGAGTGAGAGGTTCTCGCAGTGGGCCGCGTGGAGCGCGGCTGCGGGGCCGCAGGGAGGGGTTTGACCGTGGCGCGCAACATCGAGGTCGGGGCGGAGGTGAAAGGCGACATTCTGGAGCGTGACGTTTTGCAGCGGGGTCTCCGCATTGCCCTGAAAAAGCGAGGGGATGACGCCGTTGATCACGAGATTCTCAAAACGGAAATTGGCCAGCCGCCGGGCGCTCCAGCGATCGGAGAGAAGGAACCAGATGGGCTGCCAGGCTTCGATGTCGATGTTCTCAAAGGTGATATTTTCCACCCGCAGGTTCTCGGGACGGGGGAGGCTCTGATTGCCTTCGGGCGTACCTTCGGGAGCGGGAAGCTGGCAGATAATCCCGCGGTAGGAGTGGCGAATGGTGATGTTTCGGAAGGTGGCGTTTCGGATGGCTCCGTCGTAGAGGTAGGAGAGGCGGATGGCGTTGCAGTAGGAGATGAGAGAGCAGTTTTCCACTTGGACGTTTTCACAGAGGCGGGGCTGGTTGAGGAGACGGTCGATGGAGCGGAGGACGATGCAGTCGTCGCCGGTGGTGATGGTGCAGTGACGGATGATGACGTCACGGCAGGCGTCGATGTCGATGCCGTCAGTGTTGATGGCTTCGGGGTAGGCGGTGATCGTGATGCCCTCTATGGCAACCCGCTCGCAGCCGCTGAAAAGGAACGTCCACGCGGGGGAACCATGAAAGCTCGCCCCTTCCACCCGAACACCCTGGCAGAAGAGAAACCAGATCATGCGCCCCGGTCGGGTCGAACGGTCGATGATCGGCCAGAAGGGGCGCGGCGGAGTGGCGGGTGTGCGGTCGTAGTGGATGAAGCCCTGACCGTCGATGCTGCCCTCGCCGGTGATGGCGACATTCTCAGCCTGATAGGCGAGGAGGAGGTAGCGGCTGTTGTAGGCGGCTCCTTCGGGGTTGAAGTCGGGGTGCTCAAAGTTCGCATAGTCGCCGGGGTTGAGGCTGCCGAGGAGAATGGCGTCTTTAAGGAGATGCAGCTCTACGTGGCTGAGGAGGCGGAGCGGTGCGGTAAGGTAGCGCCCGGCGGGGAGAACGACGCGCCCGCCGCCCTGCGCGTGGCAGGCGTTGATGGCGGCTTGGAGGGCTTCGGTGTCCAAGGTGACGCCGTCGCCGGTAGCGCCGAAGGAATGGACGTTAAGGTCAGTGGGGCGGGGAGAGGCAGTGGTCAAAGTCATGAGTGAAGCTTAGGGCCCGCGCGGGAAGCGTGACCATTCCGCGGATTGCCTCAAAGATACCCGTCTTTGCTCTCTGAAGCGCGGAATGAAAAGGACGGTCGATAAATTGACGGTTGACAAATGCCAATATTGACCGGATATTTGACCGTACATGAGCGCGGTTTCCAAAGATTCAATCCTTGATCTGTCCGGCGAAGGTTCTCCGACGGAGACGAAGCTTGACCGCATTGTAGCTCATCTCTCCCAGCGGGTGACCTTAGGGGAATGGCAGGAGGGCAAGGCTCTGCCATCGCGCAACCGGCTGGCGGAGGAGTACGGCGTCTCGCCGTCGACGATTTCCAACGCGATCAGCCAGCTTCAAAAGGCGGGGCTGGTGCATGCCGTACCCAGCCGCGGGGTTTTTGCTTCCGCAGTGGATCAGGAGCATAGCCAAAAGGCGGTGGCGCCCGCCGTGGCGCTGCGCGGGAGTTACGTTACGGCTGAAGAGGGGCAGGGAAGCTACTACGGACGCTCGCTGGTGCATGCGATCTGGGATGCCGCCCATGAACACAATGCTCCCCTTATCCTTATGCCCGGGGCTTCCGAACACTCCCGGCTGACCCGTCAGCTTTGTCAGGCGCAGGGCGCGCGGGGCGCGATCTTCCTTGGGCGAGCGGCTCCGGAGGAGGCGCATGAGTTGAGAGCGGCGGGGTTTCCGGTAGTGCTGGCAAACCGCCCCGCGGCACCGACTCCCCTAAACTACGTGGACTATGATCACGCGCAGGCGCTTCGTGACACGATCCGGCGGTTTGTTGAAGCAGGGCATCAGCGGATTGCGGTGATCATACCGCCTACGAATATCCTGAATTTCTACGATTGGCTGAAGCCGATATTCATTGAGCTGCTGTGCGATTACGGATTGGTAACCAATTTTAATCGCTACTGGCTTGATGGGCATCATGTGGAGGGGGCGACCGATGAACGACTCCTTGAGGAGAATCTAATCGCTCTGATCCGGAGCGAAGAACCTCCCACCGCGGTTCTTTGCTTCTCTTATTCCAACATTGCATCCGTCAGAAGGGCGGAGGAGGAGACCGGGGCGAAGCTCTCCATCGTCGCCATGGGCTACCATCGCGCTATCGACGCGAAGGTCTCGGGTTTCGTTCTCCAGCAGGCGGAATTTGGTAAAGCGCTTCTCAAGGCGATCTACCGCGCCATTGAGGAACCGATGGTGTTTATCCAGCAACTCATCCCGCTGATTTACGTGGATAAAGGGACCGTTCTGCCCCCGGGCTAAGGGCGGCCGATCTCCCCGGAAGATATCTCACCTTTCATCAGCTGCAAATCCTTGTGCGATGCGTGATGGATAACTTTCTGACGCTCCGCCATTGTTTTACCCCTTTTTCAACCCCTGACCTCTATGCGAACAAATACCCCCGTCCTTCGTCCATCCTCCGTCCGGCCTATTGCGCTGGCTTTCGTAGCTGCGTTTCTCCCCTTGGCGGGGAGCCTGCACGCCGACAACCTCTTCTGGAATCTTCCCGGTGACGGAACGCTGAACACGGGCGATAGCTGGAATCCGGCAAGCGACCCCGCTGAGGCTGACAAGCTCTATTTTGAACTTGCCGGAGACTATACCGTCACTTCGTCCGCGGGCGTGACCGTGGACTACATGGAAGCGCGCGGCGCTTCGGGGACGCTGACGCTCAATTTTTCGGGCGGCACAGTGCGTCTTGGCAGTACGGGATATGGGACCTTTGCCGCGAATCAGGATGTGATCTTCTCCGGGGGAAAGCTGGAGGGAAGTCTCCAGTTGGGAATCGGCGCAGGCAGCAAAAGCGTGATCTTCGACGGGGCCGGAACGGAACTGAGCGGCTCCGGCGGACATATCGGCCGAACGTCCAGTACCTTTGCCGCAAATGGAAATCAACTGACGATCCGGAATGGCGCGACATTCAGCTCGACCACGACAAATGCCCTCATCATCGGCTCAAACACATCAAAGGCTACGGCGAATAATAACGTTGTTACGGTTACCGGTACCGGAAGCTCTTTGATTTCCACAGGCGGAGTCATCATCGGCAACCTGGCCAGCGCGGAGAGCGGGGCGCAGGCTGCGAACAACAAGCTGGTGATCACCGACGGGGCCACGGCTACCGTAGGCTCGCTCGTACTCGGTCGGCGGGCTACCGGCAGTCTCCTGACAGCGACCGGCAACAGTGTGGAAGTCGGAAACGGCAGCGAGGCCTCGCAGTTAACGGTCAGCACAACCGTCACCATTGGCAGCGCGGGACAGAACAACGTCGTCGCGGTTCGCGATGGTGGCACGCTCCTCGCTACCGGCGGTACGACCACGATCGTCGGGAGGACCGGGAACGGGATTCAGATCTATGGCGGTACCTATGATGCCAGCGGGCAAACCATCGACGCCAGCGCAGGAACCCTGATCTCGCTGAAGAATACCGGAACGCTGAAGGCCGGGTCGATCGTCCTCAATAGCACCGCGCAGTTCGGCTATGCCAACAACGGAAGCGCGGCCTTCTCCGGTGGGCATCTCCAGGTCGGCAGCCTTAACGCCTCCAACGCTACCTATACTTTCACCGTGGGGAGCAACCTTGGAGAAAACGCCGCCACCTACGAAATGACGGGCAACGGTACCCATCACTTCAACTCCGGTCTGCTGATCAGCATGAACGGTCGTCTCAAAGGCAGCGGAACAGTGCATACCGGGACGAAGTCGCTCGTCAATCAGGGGATCATCGGCTCGCTGACGGCCACAACGGTGATCGACCTCAAAGGCGCGCTCAGCTCCGCGGAGAATGCGGTCTACGAGATCTTCATTCAGGATACCGACACTTACAGCCGTATCATCAGCGACTCTTCCATCGGGGTGAACGGGACCCTTCGGCTGGCTTTCGCAGAGGGCTTTGCCCCGACGGTGGGCGCGGTGTTTGATCTCTTCGACTTTACCGGGATGAGCGGCGAGTTTGTCAATTTGGAGCTGGCTGACCCCGGGGCAGGATTGGCGTGGGATACGTCCAATCTCTATATCGACGGCACCATCGCCGTCATCCCGGAAGGCGGGACCTACGGGTTCCTTCTCTCCGGAATGGCGATCCTTTTTGCGGCCTGGCATCGCATCCCTTCCGCTGCCCGCTAAATTTTTATATGAAGAAATTCCGAATCGGGCTGGTGGGAGCGGGAACGCATGGCAGAGGCGCGGTCGCTCCGGCGCTAAGTAGTGCGCTCCGGTGCGAACTGGTGGCCGTGGCTGATCCTTCCGCAGAGAGTCTGGCCCAGCTTGCGATGCCAGCCATCCGGCGCTACCGTTCTCTCCATCAGATGCTGGAAAATGAGGAGCTGGATGGGATTTACATTGCTACGCTGGCTTCCTCGCATTGCGAACTGGCGCTTCAAGCTTTTGCGCGGGGGCTTCACGTGGTCTGCGAAAAGCCGCTCGCGGCAAGTGCCGACGAGGCAGAGCGAATGGTGATGGCGGCGGAGTCTGCCGGACGCGAGCTGCTGGTGATGTTTGAGAACCGCTCCAAGCCGCACTATCAGAAAATTCGCGAATGGATTGCCACCGGTGCCATCGGACAGGTGGAGGCGATCCACTTGCAGAGCTTTGGAAAGCACCCTTCTCAACAGCCGAGGCGTACCAATCTGCTCAACGAGTCGGGCTGTCTGGATTGCGGCATTCATATGCTCGATCTGGTACGCTTCTGGATGGGCGGGGGAGAGTGGGATGAGATCCATGCGCTCGGGGCGTGGTTCGGAGAAAAGACCCGCCTCGCTCCACACCTCGGGATTCTGGCCCGGCTGGATCGGAAGATTATGGTAACGTTTGAAGACAGTTTCAGCTATGGTCGGCTGGTCTCAAAAACCCCGTGGAATTTCAATCGGAGTACCCTCGCCATTATCGGCACGCATGGCGTCATCGTCGATGGTTATGCCGCTGACCAGCCGTGCTTCCAGCTTGTCTCTGATGATCGCATGGAGACCGGGCTTATCATCCCTTCCTCGCATCGTCACGAGATCGGAGTGGTCGTGGATGATTTCGTCGCGACCCTTTGGGGGGAAGACGAAAGCCGCTATCTCGCCACCGGACGCGACGGCCTGGCAGCGCAGCAGATTGTTGATGAAGTACATCGGCAGAGCGTTGCCAAGCGAACGCTGCATTCATCAGAGCATATTCATGCTCTAACCCTGTGATATTCCCCTCCCTCTGGAACATGAAATTTCTTAACCACTCCCGGGTGTCCGGATTTTCGCTGATGGAGCTTTGTGTCGTCGTGGCCTCCATCGGTGTTCTCGTGGCCCTGCTCTTTCCGATCTACGGAACCATTCGCGACAAGGGCTTGCAGGCGCAGTGCGTCAGTCAGCTCCGGCAGATCGGCATCGCCTTTCATCTCTATGCCGCGGACAATCGCAATACACTGCCGACCATGGTGTATGGCAATAGTCATGCGAACAAGGGGCAGCCCATCCCGGCGACCTACGGATATGCCGCGCAGCCCTTCATTTCGCGGCTGCTTGCTCCGCCTTACGACATCTCTCCACAGGCCAAGAATACGCTAAAGGACGCGCGGATGCTTTTCTGTCCCGCGGCGAAGCGTCCGAACGGCAGCCGGTTCAAGCTGCCTGACACCCCTGCCATCCTCGGCTCTCCCACCATTCCCTATATCGGCTATAGCTTTATCTATATCGATACCACGGTCGGCTATGCCGCGAATCTTTATAAGGATTACGACAACCTTCGCATCGGCAAGAGCCCGCATAACCCTCCGCTGCTCTGGTGCTTCACGCCGAGATACTTCGCTGCTGCCGGAACGGCTCACCGGAACCTGTCCAACGTGCTCTACCTGAACGGCAATGTCCGCGCGCTTACCCACGCGGAGATCGATTACGTCGGACCGGATTCCCCAAGCGATGCCGGGCTCCGGATTCTGGTCAACACCACGCGCTAGTACCCCCATGTCCTCCTCTTCTTTTTCCTTGTTCCTGCTGATCGCGGCCTTTGGACTCCATCCCGCGATGGGAGCCAACCTCGTGACGAATGGCGGCTTTACGCATCCAGAGAGCGTTACCGCGCCAACTCCTCCCATTACCGTGCCCGACCGGCGCATCCCCGGCTGGGTGATGAGCGCCGAGTGGTATGTCGATGAAACGCAGAGCTCGCCGGAGAAGGAGGTCCGCTTTCTTCGGGCCACGGGCACGCAGGATCGAAGCCAGCAGCTCTCTCAGCAGATCTATCTGGAGGCCGGGAAGAAATACACTCTCAGCGTCTGGACCCGTCATGAAGGACTGATCAAAGCTGGAAGCCGCTCCGGGGAGC
Source organism: Chthoniobacter flavus (assembly GCA_040392045.1). Lineage (GTDB taxonomy): Bacteria > Verrucomicrobiota > Verrucomicrobiia > Chthoniobacterales > Chthoniobacteraceae > DATMFV01. The sequence goes on from JBEBWR010000056.1 coordinate 8,154, forward strand.
AGCAGACCGGAATCCTCCTTACGAACTGGGACTGGACGGAATCCATCCGTCTGCCGCTTCCTTCCACGGCGGGTAGCGAATGGGAGCGCAGAAGTATTACCTTTACAGCTCCCCGGACGGTGTTGGTCGCGGGGAGGGCGCAGCCATGTCAGCTTCGCGTCTACCTGCCCAAGGGCGAAAAGGGGATGCTGTGGGTGGGCGGGTTTCAGCTGGAGGAAGGGGGGAAGGCAACAGCTTTTGCCCCGGTCAGCCGACAGGAGACTGATCGCGAGCTGCAAACGCTGAACGGGTTTCAGCAGCGGATCGCTGAGGCAGGGAAGACGCTTGCCGATCATTTTGAGCCGTCGGCGGCGGCCCGCGACGTCGTTGCGGAGACGGGTAGGGAAGTCGATGGTGCGGTCGTGCGGCTCAAGCAGCTCAAAGGGGTCAGCAGTGCGGAGTGGCAGACGCTTCAGAACGGGCTGAAGGAGATGGGAGTCAAGGCGCGAAGGATTACCGACCCGCTCGCATGGTGGGAAAATCCGTGGCGGGACCTCGCCCGCACGGCGCTTCCCGAAGGATTTAAGGTGCAGAGTAACCGCCTGCGGGTCACGCTTGCGAAGAACGACTACGGCGCGGCCATCCTCGCTCTCGCAAATCTCGGGCGCGGCTCAATCTCGGCGGAGGTCTTCATCGGCAGTCCCATCGCGCCGTTCTCCACACTCTCCACGATGAAAGGGCCGGTACAGGTTTCGCAGGTGCTGTATGTTTCCAATGAAGGCTTGCAGTCTCAGATCCGCGCGCAGGAGAGCTTTCAGGCTCATCCGTATCATCTGAATCTTCTCGGGAACGCGAATACCGTTCTGATCCCCGGGGCGGAAACTACCCAGCTCTGGTTTGATGTTTCATCGGCTCATCTGCCTGTGGGAATCCATCGCTTTCCTGTGAAGCTCATCGGGCTGGAGGGGGCTTATCGCTGGGAGGGTGAGATTGAAGTGGAAGTCCTCCCGCTGGAGCTTCCGGGGAAGGTGCCCGCGAATGTGATCGCTTATGCAGGGCAGCCGTTCTTTTCCCGGCCGTTCTCCCCTCTTTCGCCAAAGACCCCCATTCTGAGTTTTTCGCCGGAAGAGCGGTTGGCGCTCGCGGGCGGCTGGCTGAAGGCATGGCGGGAGATGGGGTTCAACCGCGTGATGCTCACGTCGCAGATGGTGCCGCCGAAATTCAATGCGGATGGAGCACTGGCGGAACCGCTCGATTTCTCGGTGCTGGAGGCTTACAAGACGCTTTTTGATACCATCGACGCTGACTACTGGGGCGGCTACAGCATCGCCCGCTATCATCTGCCTCAGGCGGTATCTCCGGATGCGGAGAAGCGGGTGCAGGCTTATCTGGAGGCTTTCGTGGAAGGGGCCAAAAAGCTTGGTCTCTCCTCCGAAACGTACCCGCTGAATATGTACGATGAGCCACACGGCAAGCAGCTCAAGATTATGGAGCAGGCCACGAAGGTGCTCCGCGAGGTAGCTCCCGGCTGGCGGACGATCAGCACGGTATCGGGCTCCACCCGCGCCAAGGTCGAGCCGCTCATACCGTGGGTGGATATCTTCGTCGTCCGCCAGCGGATGGGGGAGATGGATCTCTCGCCGGAGGCCATCCGCTACCTCAAGAAGAAGGGAAAGGAGGTCTGGGGATATGCCTGCTCCGGGTCTCATGAGTATATGCACCCTTACCGCTACTATCGACTCCTCGCCTGGCAGGCATGGCAGAACGGCTTGGGCGGCTATGGCGTTTACATGAGCATGCTGCCGGAGCGTTTTGAAGAGCACGGCCCGCGCGCTGCGTTCTATACGCCGCTATTCTACGGTAAGGATGGCCCTGTCTACGGCAAAGGCGCGCGTGCCTTTCAACTCGCGGGAAGAGACTGGTGTCTTTTCACCATCGCCACCGATACCGCAAAAGCCGCGCAGGAGAAGGGGATGGGCCACGAAGCTCAGGATCTCCGGCGGGTGCTCAAGGAATCAGTTCAGGCGGTACTGGAGAACGAAGCCGATTCTGCTCATGCCGATAAAGTGCGCGTTGAGCTGATGCAGCAGATCGTCCGGCTCCGCGAAAATCTCAACGAAAGCCCACTGCCGGAATAGGGAACTTCTGTCTCTCCGGCGTTGCCCGCGCCTTGGGGAAGCAAGGTCACCGTCTGGTGTCAAAATATCGCCAGAATTTGATCTGATTGGGCGGGTTGTCGTTGACTTTCGGGATGTGGTCGGAATTCAGCCAGTCGGGCTTGTCCGCGACTACAACATGCCCATCGCCAAAGAGCACGGGCCAATGGTCGATGTGATGGGAGATGGGGTAGTTCGCATTATCGGGAATCGCCAGAAACCAGCAGCTTACGATCGCATAGGAAGCGACCTCGCTGAGCTTCCGGCCGAGGGGATTGACGGTGCTCCCGATGGTGTTGCGGCCGCGTGTGACGTAGGAGCCATAGGCGTCTTCGGTTTCAAAGTTCCGGCTTTGATAAGCATTGTAGAATCTTTTGTCGGCAGGGCAGAAAAAGAGCCGGTTGTCTTTGGTATAGGGAGCGATGGCACCGACTGCCGAGATGACGTTTCCCTTGTAGCGATTCCGGCTGTCGCTGTAGGTGCTGTTGTCGAGGAGGCCGCTGGAAGTGGTCTGAATATAGCAGGGCCAATTCCCGTTGTGCTCGCTGGCATAGACACCGATCAACGTCCCGATCTGCCGGAGATTGGCGACGCACTTCGCGCGTTTGGAGCTGAGACTGGTGAAGCGGGTCATGCCAAAAACCAGCGAGGCCAATACGGCGATGATGATCACGACGACCAGCAGCTCAATAAATGTGAAGCCGCGGACGCGCCGCGTTTTGGCTGGAGCCGGATTATTTCTCATACCCGATGGTCAGCTTGGGGTGGAGGTCGGGATCAGGGTGACGGCTGGAGGCGAAGTAGGCACCGATCCAACTGCCCCTGGCCATGAGGTAGAGTCCGTGATTCGGCTCGCCCGCCTGCCATAGGGCCACCACTTTAGTGATATCGACGGAAACCCATTCGTCGAGCATTTCGGGCTCCAGCGGGATTCGTCCGACAGGATTGGGATCGTAGTCCACCGCTTTGACCGGGCCGTTCTCCAGCTCGTTATTGCTTCCCCAATACAGGGTCTTGTCGCCTCCAAACGAGCGATACCAGAAGCAGGAGTAGGCTTCCGCTTCGGGGCCGCCCGCCTGAAAGGGCTTGAGCATCCGCAAAAGGACGATGGAGCGATTGAATGGCTCCTCCAGAGCGTACTGGCCGTTGTCTTTCGGCTCGCCGGTTTTGTAAAGTTCCAGCCGGGCGGAGACGATCTTCGCTCCCGGCGGGACTTTACCCGGGCCGTCGCCGAAAAGATCGTCAAAGCGGATAAGGCCCATGGTGGATTCCCCTCCGTGCGGTACACCGGCGACATTCAGGCGGGGGCCATCCCAGAAGCTTTTGGAGCGCCAATCTTCGTTGGCTCCCTTGAGCATTCCGTCCACTGCGCCTTCATACTGGTTGAGGTCACGCTGGAATACGATTTCTTCCGCCGAACCGGTGGGGAGGAAGATGAAGGGAACGGCGAGCAGGAGGAGAAGTTGCTTGATCATAGGGGTGCAAAAGAGAGTTTATTCCACGGGAGCCCGGATGTCATCCACCCGGAAAATACTGACATTGCGAGTAATGCCGCCGAACGCGGAGTCTTTCCTGACCCGTACGGCAAGCTGATGGGGCTCGCCCGGCTTCAGGAGATCGGTGATGTCGACGTAGAAGGGGTCGTCATAGCCTTCGCCCTTCGGCCCCAGAGGATGATCCTTGATCGCTTTTCCGTTCAGGTAGACCGTGGCGCTTCCGTCCACGGCTTCAAACCAGAGGATCAGGCGCTTGCCGGGAACGAGAGCGGGCGGTGTCAGTTCTCTCCGGTACCAGGCTACGCCCTGAAACTGAGGGTATCCCTGCTGTTGCCACGCTTTTCCGGCTTCGATATGGGGCCAGTCCGTGTCGTCGGTCGTTGCGTGCCAGTTGCGCTCCAGCCCTTCGTCGTTCGGATCGGTCTGGAAACGCCAGTTTTTCTGGAAGTGCTGAACCATCTTGGGGTTATCAAAAAGGGCGAAGACGGCGGCGGCTTTGTCCACTTCCTTCCGATAGCCGTCAAAGATGGTCATCATCGTTCCGCGATTGGACGACCGGACATCGAATACCGAGCCGTCCTCAAAGCTGCGGAAATAGGCAGCAAGATCGTCAATCTCCTTAAGCGCTTCCCGGATCTTGCCTTCAGCGCGCAAGGTCAGGAAGCGGCGGAAGCGCGAGGCGTATTCGAATCCGGCAGCCACGCCCTGCACGCGGCGATCGTAGGGCGCCTTGCCTTCCGTTTCGCGGAGGGCCTGCTGAATCATAGGAGCGATGCGATCGAGCAATTCCTGCGTGAAGAGATTCTCGATCTGAAAGCCGCCGCTGCCGAAGTAGGGGCCTTTGCGGGCGGCGTTCTCCAGCTCCTCATGGTAGGCCCGCATCGACTGTTCCGCAGGGCCGTAATAACCGGCGTAGTAGATCGCTTTCTCTGCCTCTACATCGGCGTCGGGATTGCGGAGGAGCCAGGTATAAAAGTAGTAACCCATGCCTTGCGGTCCCCAGCAGGGATGCGTTTCGTTATATTGACCCACGATGTTGAAATCCCGATGGTAGATCCGGAGCCGGTCCGTCATGGTATGGATCACCGGCAGCGGGCCGGGCCAGAGGTAGAACGCCCAGTAGTCATGCGTCAGCAGTTCCGATCCGCTCTCTGCCGCCATCGCCTTCCAATCGGCAAGGGTCTGCCGGAACAGAGCGTTCTGCGGACTGGAGGAGTCGTAAAGGCCGCGCGAGTAGTCGCTGAAACGTCCGGCAAAGGCGACGATCATGACTGCGGTATTAGGCATCAGCTTTTTGACTTTGGTGGGCGCTTCGGTCTCCGCAGAGTAAGCGTACCAGCCGAGCCGCTGGTGAGGGAACTCCGCTTGCAGCTTCTCCGCGAGGAGATTGGCAAAGGCTACCACGCGGTTGGAGAGTGAGATTTTCCCGGTATGCGCGGACATCAGCTTTGGGTCGTCCATCGCTTTGCAGGCCTTGCATTCGCACCAGAGATGGCCATCGTTGGGGCCAACGCTGAAGATCTCCTGTTGAGGGGTATTCCGCATCGCTTTGCGAAGGCTCCGGTAGGCGATTTCCTGTACTTCGGGGTTGCTTACGCAAAGCTGGGCCCGGGGGTCGGAGGAACGCTTTCCGTTGATCAGTGCAAAGTATTCCGGATGGGTTTTGAAGTAGATTTCATGCGGTACCAGATATTGGTAGGCATGGGCAAAATTGATGCGGTAGCAGCCACCCCGTTCCTTGGCATCCCGGAGGTTGGTATTCTGCCGGTTGCGGATGCCCCAGGTTTCCACCATTGCCCATTCCCCTTCGTTGAGCTTTTTCTCCTCAGGCGTCATGGTGTCGCGCCGGGGGTAGAAAGTCTGGTAGATGTTCATTCCATAACGGTATTTGTAGACCGGGTTGGAATGGCGTTTGCCGACCGCGAGCTTGAAGAAGGAGGAGGGGGGCAGGACCTCACCCCACGGCTCGGGGCGGAACCAGCGTACGCCGAGTTCGTTCAACAGATCGTAGGCGCCGTAGAGGCTGCCGCGGTCGTGAAGCACGGTCTGATCCGCGCCGACTCCGCGTCCTCCGACAATCCGGATTCTGTCTGTCTGAATGTCCACGACGGCTTCCTCCGTTTTCATCGCTTCCGGTTTCAGGTCGGCATTGGCCGCCTGCCATCCGAGGAAGATCGGGAGGCTGCCGCTGGTCCGCTGGTCCTCGCCTTCGCGGGTGGGGATTTCGATGGAGAGGATTTTCCCCAGATAAGTGGAAAGCTCCGCCGCCGCATATTTCTCGGCAGGGCTGGGTTGCGAGGGGAGGATGATTTCCGGTCTGACGTTGGCATCAAGCAGAAGCGATTTCGCTTCCTGCCCCCATCCGATAGGGAGCAGGGCGAAGAACGCCAGCAGGAAGAAAGAGACGGCTCGGGACATAAAAAGAAGGCAATGGCGGAGGTGGAAAAACAGGAGATTATCCGAGTGGAGTATGCTTCTTCATCCCCCGGCGGGCGATGAGAGCGATACCGCAGCCGCTGAGAATCAGGGCGACCGAGTGTGGCTCCGGGACCGGAGTGAGCGGTGACCAGTAACCCAGCTCGTTGACGTCCAGGGCGGTGTTGGAGAATCGGAAATCATCAAAGCTGCCTCCGATGTTCATACCCACCTGATTGATTGTGGTCAGGGTGCCGGGAAGGGCTTTATTCAGTCCCGATGCGGAGGCGACCAGCTCGCCATTGATATAGAGGCTCAAGGTCTTGCCGGCGCTCTCTCCATCGTAGACATAGGCGAGGTGCGTCCATTCGTTTAATGTGATCGTCTCCGTTGAGGTGATGGTCGTATTATTGGCGCCTTGCGAGAACCACCAGGCGGAGACGGTCAGATTGGAGTTATAGCGGAGCTGAAACCGGTTGGTTCCTCCGACGTCCGATGTCAGCGCCCAGAGAATGCCGCTCTGCTCGGTACCGCCATTGGTGACGATGGTGCGCACGTTTACCCATCCTTCGAGCGTGAAGGAATTGTTCGTCTGCCAGTTGGCGATAGTCCCTCCCTGAATGGTTCCCGAGCGGATGTCATTGGAAGTATTGTTGCGGGCATTCTGATTGTCCGTGCTGTCGGGAGGGTATTCGTCGGCAAAGGGAGACGTATAGAGTTCCTGAGCAATAGCGGCGTTGAACTTCAG
>JBEBWR010000057.1:0-14891 GCA_040392045.1 Chthoniobacter flavus
GTGCTTCCCTCCGGGATTGGCTCAAGGGTGATATTGCTGATATAGGCAACGCGGGGGTCGCGGAATCCCATGAAGACTTTGAAGCCTTCATCAAAGGAGGGGGCCACGTTGGACTCGTCGACGTAGCTGAGGATTTCGTTCCCGTCGAGGAGCAGCTTGACGGTAACATTGCCGGACTCGTCATGCGTCATGGTCATGGAAAAATTTCCGGCCTGATCGGTGACTCTGGAGCCGTCGGCAAAGTCCACCCGCGCCACGTCGGTAAGCGTGGAGGTGGGGTAGACACGGGTCAGCTTTGCGTAGGTGCCGTGAATCTGGAAGAAGTAGGTGTTGGAGTAGGTTCCGTGCTTGGGGTTGTAGATTCCGAAGCGGACGTAGCCCGAGTCCTCAAGATCCATTACCGCGAGATCCAGCGAGAGGCGCAGGCCCTCTTCCGGGAGGGTGAAGGTGTTGGCGCTGACCAGTGTGGGCAGGGGGGCGACGTTCGTGTCGTGAGCCACCGTCAGCCACTTTCCGCCGAGCTCGGGCAGCGGATCTTCCACGATTTTGAGTTGCTGGCTGCCGCCTACCGTTTGTTCCCAGCGACCGTTGCTGGCGGGGTTAGCGTTAACGTCTGTGTCGGCCCAATTCTCCTGAAACAGGATGGAGGCCTGCGCGGGGAGGGCGGTTGCTGCGAGGCTGATGGCTGCGGCGGGGATGAGAAGCGATTTCATGGTTAAGGAATGATGGGTGAGTGGTTGGTGTGAAGCGGACGGTCAGGGGTTTGATATCGGCGCGGCCCCGGCGGAGGCGGGGGATTGGCGATATTGCGGGTTCTCCAGCAGGCCGATGGTTTCCAGTGTGGCGTAGCTTTTGATGGAGAATTCCTTGGGGACTTCATCGCGCTTGAGGCGGCTGAAGGTGGAGAGGGTCGTGGCGCGGGCGACTGCTTCGGCGCGCGCATGGCCGCCGAGGGCCGCTGCATAGGCGAGGGAGGGGCAGATCAGGGGGTTGAGATTTGCCGCTGCGCGCTGCCCGGGCGCGATCCGGGAACCGTCGGCTCGGACTCCGTAGGGCCAGCCCTGATCTTTGATCCACGCGGCGTCGAGCCAATCGGCGGCTTTCGTGAGGATGGGCGGTATGCGTTCGTCGCCGGTGACGCGATGATACCGGGCAAGGCCGTGGAGCAGGATGCCGAGGTTGTAGACGCTGGAGCCGAGGATGCCCGACTGCCCCATGGCATGATTCGGGTGCAGTTCATAGGGCCAGATGCCGCTCGTCGGGTCCCACGTTTGGATGGGCAGCGCCGCCAGCTTCCTGATCGCTTCGGGATAGAGGGGATCGCTCGTGACGCGACAGATGGCCGCCAGAGCCTGAAGCGACCAGCCTACGCTCCGGTGGTGGTTGCCCATCGTTCGCGCTCCGGGGACATAGGCGAAGGCCAGATGGTCTCCAAGGGCGAGCAGGGAGTCCATCACCACGGGATCGCCGGTCAGCAGCCAGCAATCCGCCATGCCGTCGGCCCAGGTGTGCCCATTGCCTCCGTAGGTGGCCACGTCGTACTGGTAGGTCCATGTCTTCGGCTCCACGGCCTGATAGGAGATGCCGGTATGCCCGATGGAGTGCTGCACGTTGGCTCCGAGGTAGTACGGATCGGGGTAGGCATGGACGATATCGACGTCGGCCTGATGACGCACGGCGGCCACGGCGGCGTCGAAGTAGCGGGCTTCTCCGGTGAAGAGGTACTGGAGGAAAAAGCCGTGGGAAGTATCGTACTCGTTGTTGCCCCAGTTGTGTCCGCGCTCGCCGAACCAGTCGCCCCAGTTGAAGTAGCCGTACTGCCGGGCGGTGGCCCGATGCGCAAGATAGGCCTCCATGGAGGCATCGGAATAGCGTTGCCAGAGCCGGGTCAGTTCACTTTCCGCGCGGGGCAGGGGACCGAACGCCTCGGTCTCCGCGAGGTAGCTAAGCGGGAGACGCACCAGCGGCGGAGTCTGGATCGCGCCCTGCAACGTGCCCGGGTCCTGTCGGGTATCGAAGTCGATGCTGAAGCGCTCGGTAAAGGCCATGCCCCATTTCAGGCGGTGGTATCCCTCCACAAAAGGATAGCGGAGGTGGACCGGCAGGTCCTCGCCGAAATGTTCGGGCAGGCGGGGGAGGAGATCAATGGCCAACCGGCCGCGGCTAACCTCCAGCTGCTTTGGCCAGCGCTGCCAGAAATCGCGATACGCGAGATCGATCCGGCTCTGCCGCGTCTCCAGCCGGAGGCTCCCCGGAGCCTGCCCGCTGGCGCTCCCGCCGGATGAACCGCCACGCTGTTGCCGTGTCTCGTCCCACTGGGCAAGCGTGGTGCTCAGGCGACTCTGGAGCTTTGCGGGCTCGTCGGCTCCTGTCGGCAGAAAAGCGTTCCACTGGAGGAACACGGGGAATTGCACCTCCATGCCCAGCGAGCGCAGGTCGGTGAACTCGTGCGCAAGCGCCGTGTTTACAATCGTTATCGATAAATCAACGCGGCTGCTTCCGGTATAAAAATGAAGACGGGCGATGTAGCGGAAGAGCTGCCGTCCATCTTCGGCCTGAAAAGCGCCCTCTGCGCGCAGGGTGGCTTCCAGCGGCCCCTGACGCTCGATGATAATATTCTCTGAAGCGCCCCATGCGGAGGAGTAGAGCGTGCCTTTTTCGTCTTCCAGCGTCAGAGCACCGCCGCTGGCCAGCAGTCTGGGATCGGAGGTATCGGTTTCGACGCGGTGAAAAAGGGAAAAGTGGCTGACCGGCAGCGTAACCCGGATTTTCCCCGTACGGATCTCCCATTGGCCCTCCCGCTGGTAGAGATCGAGCGTGTCGGGGTAGGGCTCCGCTTTCGGGGGATGCTGTCCGTAGACCGCCTTGAGGTGGCGCTCTTCATGGGCTTGGAGGTCTACGCGGGTTTGCAGGAGGGCGCTCTTGATGCTGCCGTCCGGCCAGAGAGCCAGCGCATGTGCCTGAAGGGGAAGCGGTTTCTCGGATTCACCGGTTTCCGTCAGCGAGAGATGTTGGAGCTGATAAAGCTCTCCCTGAGGGATCGGCAGCCCAAAGCGGAGCGGCAGATCACGCTGGGCGAGGCCGCTGCGCTCCACGAGGGTGACTTCGACCGCGCGTTCGCGCTCCTTTCGAGGTTCGGAGTTTCCTTGCGGTGATATCGATAACTCGTCCGGAGCGATATATCGGACCCTTGGCAGGGGGCGGCGTGGCTGGAACGGGCGGGCCGATTTCAAAACCGTCTCTCCGGCCACTCCTTTATCAGCAAGCGGCAGGTAGCGGATTTCCGGGGGCTGAGCGGAGGCTCCGGCCGTCAGGACAGCCAGCCCCGCCGAGAGACCGAATAAAAACAGGGAAGGGGAATTCATGAGAGAGCGTTCGCGGAGCGCGCGTTGTGGGACCGTTCCAGCGTGTTTTGCCGGAAGGCGGGGTCGTTGCCAAATCGGGATGAATCGCGAACGAGCAGTTCGCCTTTGATGTCGTGGCACTCTCCTGCGGGGGGGGTGCCGTTGATCTCGTCGGAGAGGAGGTTGATCGCCAGCCTGCAGATCTCTTCCGTGGGCTGACGAACGGTCGTAAGCGGGACCGTGAAGACCTCGCAGAGGGCCGAGTCGTTGAACCCCGTGATGGCGATATCGCGGGGTATCCGGATTCCGGCGCGCATCATTTCGCACGTCAGCCCAAAGGCCCAGTCGTCATTCGGGCACATGATGGCGTCGGGTAAAGGCGCGCCGGATTTCAAAAGCGCCTGAGCCACGGCTACCCCGGAAAAGTGCGGCTGCCACCGGGTATTCACCCGATCGATCTCGGGCGTGGTGCAGAGCGTCAGCGCCGTGAGCAGCCCTTTCTTTTCGGCGGCTTTGCCTGCCCAGTCTGCGTAATGCTCCAGCGAGAGTACGGAGAATTCTCCGCCCTGCTCCCGCGCTCCCTGCTCCACTCCTTCCGCCTGCATCTGCTGCTGCCAGCGCCATTTGCCGTAGGTTTCCGGACTACGGAAGGGAAGGATGGAGACGATCCGGCGACATCCCTGATCGACGAGATGCCGGAAGGTCCGGAGCATCCCGTCGCGCATGTCGCAGCGGACCAGCCGGTGATCGCCCACGTCCGTGGCGGAAATGCCCACGAGGGGGATCGGTAATTCATTCACGGGGATGGACGGGTCGAGCAGATGCCCCGTGGAGGCGAGGATGACCCCCGCCACACGGATATCGACCATGACTTCAAAGGCCTGCTTGAGCCCTTTCTGGTGACAGGTCTCGTCGAAGAAGACCGGCTCGTAACCAGCGGCGCTGATTGCGCTATTGATATGATGCGCGCGTTCGTTGGCGACCTGTAGCTGCGTGCTGGAGTAGATCACTCCGATCTGCATGCTCCGCCCCTTCCTCATGACCTGCGCATGGCGGTTTGGACGGTAGCCCAGCTCGAGGGCCTTTTCCTGAATCCGCGCTACTGTCTCCCGGGAGAGCTTCGCCAGCCCCCGGTGGTTACTGTTCCGCCCCACGACCAGCGCAACGGTCGTCTGGGAGAGGCCAAGGGCCTCGGCAATATCGCGCTGGGTCACCGGTTTCATTGTGGAAAAAGGTAAGGGCTAAATGGAGGATGTAAGGAGGGGCGGAGGTGGTTTTTGGGTTGGTTACTACGTAACTTCTATTGGGATACTACGTATTTCCTAAATGCTGTCAACGCGTTTTTTCATCCCTCCTTTCCGGGAGGGATTTCGGATTGCAGGGAGCGACGGCTACGCTATCGCCTTTCGGAGAGCGGCGAGATCGAGCTTCTTCATGCCGAGCATCGCGCGGAAAGCCTTGGTCCGGATGGCTTCGTCGGGGTGCTGGACGAGGGCGAGGAAGGGCTTGGGAATGATCTGCCATGAGAGGCCGTATCGGTCCTTCACCCAGCCGCACTGCTGCGCTTCGGGATCGCCTCCAGCCGCGAGTTTTTCCCAGTAATCGTCGGCCTCAGTCTGGTCCTCACACATGATCTGGAAGGAGACGGCTTCGTTGAACCGGAAGTGCGGGCCGCCATTCAGGGCTGTGTAAGGCTGGCCCCGCAAGGTGAAGCCGATCGTGAGGACCTGCCCCTCGCGTCCTTCATGCGCGGGATGATCGGAGGCGGGATAGTAGGTGATTTCGGTGATCTTTGAATCGGGGAAGACGCCAAGGTAAAAATGGACGGCCTCCTCGGCCTGATCGTCGAACCAGAGGCAGGGGATGATGGCATTCATGAGTCGTAGTGGTGATCTTTATTTTCGAAAGGAGGGAAGAATCCGTCCTTTGTCAGGCCCGCATTCGCGCAATCTTTTTCGACTGGCGCGGCCGGAAACGCCGGTGCTGATATTATTCCGACTGGTTGGTATGTTGTATAAAATTCAAAGATTGGCAAGCGATGATGACAAAAGACCGGCAGGTCACGATGGAGAGAGCATCGACGTCGTTATGCGCGCCGCGCGACGGGGGTGTCGAATGATCAGTTTTCCACGAGGGTTGGCGACGGTCGGGGCGACGTCTTTGCCGGGATGGCCATTTCCCGCTGGGGGCCATTAACGGCCCCGTTGATGTTCAGGGGAGTTCGTTTTGGCGAGTTTCTCCGCTTCCGCCAGCCAGTAGAGCGCTGCTGGCAGGTCATAACAGAAGGCGAATGTTTTCTTTTCCTGAGGTTTTTCTTTCAGGAAAGCATCCCAGCTCTCTTGTGCGATCACTGCAAGACGCGGGTCTTGAGTGAGGACTGCTGCATAAGCCATCGCCGCGGTGATGCCGGGATTCAACGTGGCAAGCGGAAAGCGCTTGTAGGGGTCCGGCGAGTAATCGTAGTAGCCAGCCTTTGTCGGGGAGCCCATTTCCGCGTGGGTGGCCCACGCGATCATCGCCAGCAGCTTTGCCGCTTCAGCGTTATCCGTTTGCAAATGCACTTCGCGCAATCCGCTCATCAGGATGGCATCCATGAAGGGGATCATTCCCTTGAAGCTCGGGTTCCCATGATGTTCGATGTAGGCGCCTCTTCGAAGGTCCATGCAGGACATTGCCGTCCTCATCGCGGCTTGGCTCGCTTCAAGGTAGCGGGGGTCATGCGTCTCCTGATAGGCTCCCATCAGGAAGATCAGGGGCCATCCCTGGAACCGGGCGCTTTTCCAGTGGATGCCCTGGCGCATGCCTTTGTCCTGCGCGAGGAAATCGGCCATCTCTTTTCCGGCTTTCCAGGCTCTGCGGTCGCCGTGCATCGCCCAGAAGTAAAAAAGACCGCTGCATGACTGCGTTTTGACATCGAACTTCAGCGGCTTATCCGGGTCGAGCCAGTAGCGGACTCCCCCGGGCTCGTGACCATCCTGTGGCAGGTGATTGACCAGATGATCCATCATGTTTTCCGCGGAGCGGTCCGCCCAGTCCATCCATCGCCGCTCCCCTGTCATGGCGTAGAGGGCGTACATGCTCTGGATGGAATTCCAATAGTAATTCTCCGATATGCCTCCCTGATAATTTCCAAACCAGCGAAGGCCTTCCTCCGCTCCGGCGTAATGCCCGGCCAGATGTCCTTCGATATAGCGGGCATACATCGGATGCTCCGGGGTTAATGCGATCATCCCGCCCCATACCTTGCTTTCGCGAATCATGACGCTGCTATTAAGACGCGGAGGGGTCGCCACCATCTGAGCGAAGACGGCGGCTTCCTGAGGGGCGATGGGCTTGTCGGCTGCCGCAAACCAGATCTCGGAGCCCAGCGCTTCTCCGCGCGCCAGCTTTAGTAAAGGCAGCCGCTTGTCCCCCGGCTTGAAGCAATGCAGGGTCATGCCGTCGCCTCCGGCGCTCAGTTCATTGGGCCAGAGATGTTTGAAGTTTTTGACCACCGCGATCCACGATCCTGCCGTCCCCGCTCCGCTCACCCAACCCTCTTTGGCGAACTGCGAATTGGGGGTGCCGATGGTTCGAAAGCGGTATCCATACTGCTCCAGCGCCAATCCGCCGGGAGCCTGACTGATCATCGTCAGTCGCGTATGCACATAGGGGACATCGGCGTACAGATCGACGGCGAAGCGCATCTGCGCCAACTCCCGCCCCTTCGGGTCGAGCAGCACCCCATGAAGCGCCCGCTTCACCTGCCATGCCGAAGTTTCCTCAACTTCGACCGATTGCCACCGCACCCGGGCAGGCTCCGATCCGGAAACGGCGAATACCTCCAAGCCATTGATCAGCATGACTCCCTGGGAGTTTCTTACCCGGAAAGCCGCCTCTCCGCCGGACTCCAGCTCCACCTGTAGCTGTCCATTGATCATTAATTCTTTTCCTTCATTCCTCTCGGTGCTTACCGCCCCGTGCCCGGGTACCGTATCGCCATCTGTTGCTACGGAGAGCGTTAATGCTTCGTCCGTCATGCCCGGCGGAAGGGTGAACTGGAGGCGCGCCCAGCGGATGGAGCCATCGGGCCAGCGGTTCATCGGGGTCGCGTTGGTCCGCATCGTCCCGTCGCTTCCCTGAAGCGTTAGCGAAGGCTCCCGGAGCACCCCTTTTGGAAAGGGGACGCCCATGGAGACGGGCCACGCCCAGCGACTTCCCATAAGCTCCCTCTTCTCCACCTCCAGCGAGACGCTCCGCACTTTCCGTACCGGCTCGCCTCCCAAATGGGGGAGTTGCAGTGGCTTGAGCCAGGCTGTCTCTTGTCCCGAAGGGGGCTCCGCGCCTCCCCAGTGAAGCGTAAAGTCGCCCCAGTAGCTGCGTGTTTCGTACTTGGCGAAGTCCATTTTCTCGTGATGGCCGGGCTGAAGTGAGTTGCTTCCGATAAAGCGATCCTCCGGCAGCCGCTCGTGGCTGTCTACCGCCTCCTCCATGCCAAAGCGCACTTCAAACGGCTCCCCGGGAATCACGTATCGGGTAATATCGAGGGTGAACGGCTTCGACTGATTCGCCTCAATGGTATCGCGCTTCCAGACTTCCGTGTCATTGATCCAGCATTTCTGGAAGCGGTGCCCCGTGCGCTCGTCGATGATGACGGAGATCGGTCCTGATCGCGCGGTAATCGGGGGCGGTGCTTTCATGCCGCTGGCCTCGTTATTATCGCTGACGTAGAAGCTGACCAGATAGGGAGGCTTGGCGGCGGATGGCAATGTGAGACGCGTGGAAATCACCCCGTGATCGCCCTTCTTTGCAACTGCCAGGGGCTGGATAATTCCGATCAATTCGCGTTCATCCGGACGCGATTGGTAATTGCCCCGGGCGGTGAATTGAAATCGGTCCAGCGGGATTTTCTGTACGCCGGATTCCTGCCGCGTGCAGGAGCTTAGCAGAAGAGCGCTCAGCGCGGCTGCCATCATTAAAATCTTTCCTGACATATCTTTTCTACTTCTCTTCGGGCCAGCACAGAAATTTCCGGCTGCCGCTGTTGTAATCTGACTGCTCCAGCGCAAGCGTTGTGATTTCCTCCCGGGTCAACCCACGCACGGAGCCGTCTGCGAAACAGAAATTCGCCCGGGAACGATGGCGGAAGTGAAAGAACTGATTCTTGTCGAGAGGGTCCGGCTGTACCAGATAGCCCTGTTCGCCGTGGTTCTTCCAGAAGCTGTCCCCTACCAGAAAGAAACGGGACGGCTCCACAATGGCGCTAAAGGGTTTACTGAGCTTCCGTGTCAGCTCAAAGCTTTGGCCGGGCAGTCTCCACACCCGCATCCCGTAGCAACGCCGGAAGTTAAAGTAGTTGCCCTGACCTGCCGCCGATACCTTGCGGGGAGGATGCGATGGGCAGACCAGCAGATTCGGATCCCCGACATAGCCGTGATTCATCAATCGCTGGACCCATGTGATGCTATCTTCGGGAACAACCTCATCTCCCACAGATTCGGTATAATGCGACATGAGGGTCTGCCGATGATCCGCAGAGTAGGCTCTCAGGGCGACGCCCAGTCCCTTCAGGTTGGAGACGCAACGGGCATTCTGCGAGGCGGCTTTGGCCGTCGTTACCGCCGGAATCGCAATCGCCAAAAGCACTGCCACCAGCATGATGGAGAGAAAAAGCTCCAGGAGACTGAATCCATCCGCGCGCTGATCTGTCCGGAAACGGTGCATGTTCACACGCCCCTCATTCTAGAGATGTGCCTTCCTTCTCCGGAGGGAACCGAGGTACAAAAGGCTGGCACCTCCGATCGCCGCAAGTGCCATATTGGAGGGTTCGGGAATGGATGTCGAAACGAGGTGCATCTCGAAATCCGCTGCGCTGTCCGCCCAACCTCCATTCTCAGTGCCCCCATTGTAGACCAGGCCCCGGCCATTGGTGTAGCTGCTTCCGTTCATCAGATTGATGAAGCGATTCGTCCCCGTGTCATGGAAGAACAGGACGATCCCGTACCATTCGCCCTCTGTAAATGTGAAGGTTTCAGAAAGCTCGAAATGGAGGTAATCGCCTTTGGTGATGCTGTCGGGGAGCACGCCGGAGTCCGAGTAGACTTCTTCGATCGGAGAGAGGCTGCTCGCGCTCGCCATGCGGTAGATTTTCAGGTCAAATGCCGAGCTGGGAGCATCTGCGCCGACCATGGCGGCGGTGCCGCCATCTCCCACCGCGACACGAAAGACCACCTCGCCAAGGCTGAACGATCCCACGGCATAAAAGCTCTGCCCGATCTGCCGGACGTCGGCAAGCGTGGTACCGGTAAATCTCCAGCGGCGACCCGTAGGGTAGGTGGCGTCTCCATTGATGGAAAGCATGACATTGTCCACCGGTTTCTCCAAAGAGGTATCGGTAACAATTGCCGCATCAATGGTGAGCGGTAAAGAGAGAGCACAACCGACCGCACATGAACGGATAAACTTTTTCATAAAGGGGGTAAATGGACGTTGAGAAATGAGAAATCGCGATTACTTCAGAAATCCTGAAATAATGGCCCGATGACGCGAAATTACGTTAGTGTGACGTCTTACGCAAGGGAAATATTGCACTTGGAAGGATGAAAAACCGCGACGGACGACCGTGAGGCACGCGATCCATGCCCGTTTTTGGAGGCGATCTCAAAGCGCTGCGCAATCCGGGTCTTATAGAAGACCGGCGGGCCTGACTGATTCCCTCAGTCTCCACGTTACTACCCCGCGAAAAAGCCTTGGGCGATGACATTTGGCTTGGGCGAAAGGGAGGCGGCGTGATAGTCTCCGCCTCCCGTTTTCGCCCCCGTTTTTTCACCGCATGTCTGTCTACAAGGAGAGCTTTTTCCGCATTTTCCGGTCCGCCACCGGAGAGCCGTTGCGCCGTTTCTTTGAGAATCGGCACGGGCGCATTTCCGCGGAGATGGCGTTGGAGCGTTCTGGGGCGGAGGTGATCGACCGACTGCTGGCGCTGGCGCTGATCGAGTACGACCGGGACTCGGGAGTCTATCGGCTTGACGACCGCGTGGAGCGTTTCTTCGACGAGATGCTCGGAGCGGTGGAAGCGCCTCATGCCGACTGGCTCTTTACACTCATCGATGAGCTCAAGCGGCAGATCGAGGGCTACTACAAGGTGGAGGACACGCATAAAAGCGGGGAGTTTCTCCGGCGGATCTGTCGTCTTCTGGGAAGCTGCCACAGCCGGATGCAGCGGCATCTGGAGGATGTGAAATCGGCGGTGGACTACGATTACCGCGCCGGTTCGGACTACGAGGTGAAGCTGGTGAAGCTTCAGTGGCATCTTGATCGCTCGCGGACCTACGGGCAGGCGATCGCGGACCTTGATCATCTGTTGAAGAACGACGGTTTTTTTCAATTCCATCAGGGCATCGAAGTGCTCTCCCTGCGGCGTCGACTGCTCCAGTGCTGCGGCTATGTGGGCGATGCCCTTGTCGATATTTACCAGTCGATTGAGGAGTATCTCAACCGCATCCTGAAGGATCACGCCCGGGTGCAGAAGCTTATCCGGCTGCGCGGGCTGATTGAGCGGCATGAGCATCTGACTTCCACCAATATCGAAGAGATCAGCCGCGAGGCCGAAGGGCCGTGGTTCCGGGGGATTCAACTGCGGACCCTGCTTGCGCCTGCGGTCGTGGACGCTCAGCCGGAGGTGTTGGAGCGCGTTCTGGCGAAGGCGGGGGTGATCCGGCCAAAGGAGCGGGAGCGAAAGGTGGAGATCGAAGAACCGGGAAGCGAGGCGCTTCCTCCGGTAATCGACTGGATGGAGCTCTTCGAGGCCTTTTCGCGGCAGAGCGAGGATTTGTTTACGTTCCTCGGGAAGGCGAGCGTCGAAGGGCGTCCGCTGACGGACGAGGAGCGGCTGGATGGCTACTGCGCCATTATCTCGAATGAAGAGTGGATGACCGCGCACGAAGCGGCGTCTTATGAAATGGCTACCGAAGGAGAGTGGGAGTACGCTGTGATTCTCCCGAGAGGAGAAAGATCTGAATGAACCCCGAAGCCCCGACCATTGCCCGCCGCATCTTTACGCGCCTCTGCAAAGGCGACAATCTGCTGCTCTCCCGGAACGGCCCGGGGGATGACGCGGATCTCTTCATCCGGCTGGAGGCGGAGGAGGAAGCCTGTCGCGCTTACTTTGAGGTGCTGGGGTTTCAGCTGAAGAAGGGAGATAACTACTTCCACTTTGCCGCCGAGGAGGAGCCGCAGATCAATGTGGAGAACAAGCTGGAGCGGGTGATCCGGCTGGTGAAGCTGCTCGATTTCCTCTCTTCCCGCGTGGACAGCTTTGGCGAGGGGCAGATCTTTTCCGCCTCGGTGCTGGCCGGTCGGTGTAATGGCGACCCGCGGGCGGAGCGTTTTCTGGAGGAGGCGGGGAAGGGGAATAACTATGCTGAGCGGCTGGAGCATCTCCTGCAATCGCTCGTACGGCAGGGGTACCTCTCGGAGTACGACCCGAGCCGGAAGGAGTACCGGGTGCTCTCGGCGATGAACTACCTGTTTGAATTTGCGGATCGCATCGCCATTGCCAGCGAAGAGGAAGCGTCGGAGGAGTAGCTATGAGGAAGCTGAGTCGGATTATTTTGATTAACGCAGCGGGGTTTGACTATCTGGAGTTTCCCGTCGGCGGGCATAGTCAGGTCATCGGGGTGAACGGCCACGGGAAATCGACCGTGCTGCGTACCGTTCTGTTCTTCTACCTTGGAACGAACGAGAAGGCGCCCTACGCCCTGCATGAGACGAAGTCGGACTTCATCAGCTACTATCTGGGCGAGCCGCCGTCGTACCTGATCTACGAGGTGGAGCGCGGGGAGGGGAAGCCGGCGTTTCATGTTGCGGTGACCCGGCCGGGGGGGCGCGTGCAGTTTCACTTTGTCGATGCGCCGTACTCGCGCGGCGATTATCTGGAGGGTTCGCTGGTGCAGCCGGTGCAGAGCGTGCTGGAGCGGCTGCGGGATGGCGGGAAGGCGGTGGATTCGGTGGGGGCGTATGACCAGTTTGTGCAGCGGATCTATGGGATTGTATCGTCGCCCTACGCGGTGTTTCGCCCCGTGGCGAGAAGCTCGGGGCAGATTGGGGTGCTCGCGCGGATTATCAGCGGCATTTTCACGGTCAGCCAGCTTGATGCGGATAAGCTCAAGACGGCGCTGACCTGCGGGATGCGCAGCGAAGTCTCTTCCGGGGAGCTGGATCTGGCGTTGCTCAAGGGGCAACTGGAGAATTTCCGACGGGTCAACCGCGCGGTGAAGACCTACCTGCAACATGAGCAGGAGGCGCTGAATCTGGTCGATCTGGCCGAGTCGTATGACATGGCGAAAACGACACGCGCCGACGCGATCAGGGCGTTGATCTGCGCTGTGAAGCGGCTTCCCGAGGAGCTTTCGGGGCGGGAGGAACAGCGGCAGGGGCTGGAGACGCAGAAGGAGGCGGAGCTGAAGCGGTTTGAGGGTGAGGACGCGATTTTTCAGGAATCCCTCGCGGAACTTAATAAGCAGATCGCGGTGTTTCAGCACGATATCCGAGGCGCCGAAGAGGCCGAGGCGGAGTACAAGCGACGCGATATTGAGGGGAAGCGCGCGAAGCTGCGTCAGCTTCCGGCGTTGAGGGACGAGAAGCGGCTCGCGGATGAGCAGCATCGGACGTTGACGGTTCAGTATCAGGACGAGAATCAGCGCAAGGAGACGCTGCTCGCCCGGATCGGGGAGATCCGATCCGCGCAGGTCGCGCAGTTCGCCAGCGCAAGGACCGACAGCGAGCGCACGCTGCGCGAAGCAATAACGCAGTTGGACGGAGAGCGGGAACGCTCGTTGGCGTTTCTGGAGGGGCAGTACCGCGAAGAGCAGGACGCGCTGGCCCCACGGCGCAAAGGATGCGAGGAGGTTCGCCGTACGCTCAGCGAGGAGTTTCGCAGGCTTGCCGATCTGAGCGAGCCGTCCGATCTGGCCAAAACGCAAAGGGCTCTCGCCAGCGAAGAGCGCAATTTCACGCGCGCGAAGGGCCAGCTCAGTGAGCTTCACGGGCAGCTTAATGTGCTCAAGGTCAACACGGAGAAGGAGCAGCAGGAGATCAATCACCGGGCGAAGGAGGAGCGCGACACGCTCCAGCGCCAGATCGACGGGCTGACGGTTCGCAAGACGCAACTGGAACAGGAACTGGAGGCGTTTGACGGTTCTTTGGCGCACTTTTATCAGACGCATGCGCCGGAGTTCTGGCCGCAAGCAGCCCGGACGCTCCGCCGCGACGCGCTCTTTCACAATGCCGCCGCGCTGGAGGCCAAAAAGGCCCCTGACGCGGAAGGCAAAACGGGAAGCGTCTGGGGTGTGGAGCTTTCCACCGGCGCTCTTCCCGAGCCGGAGGGGGGATTTGACCGCAACGCGCTGGTCGCGTTGGTGGAGGAGACCCGGCGAAACCTGCTCGACGCCAACGACTGCCTGCAAGCCGCGCACGAGCGGTATCTCGCCGACTGCTCTGCTCTTGAGCGGAAGACGGCGGAAGAGCAGGCGCGGCTCCAAAGCGAAATGGCGAAAGCGACTGAGCAGCGGAACCGCGCCAGCAATGAGTTGACCCGTCTGGAGAACAGCGTGGAGACGCTGAAAGCCCAGTGGGAAAATTCCCGCCGGGAACTGCGCGAGAGCCTCGATACGCGGCACGCCAAACTGGAGGCCGAAGCGGAGGAGATCCGTCGCGAGCAATCACAGATTGAGGAGGGGTTCCGGCAGAAGAAGGCGACGATTACGGAGGAATACTCGGTACGCAGAGCGCAGGCGGAGGAAGAGTCGCGCGGACGCTTGAGCGTGATTGCGGAGGAGGAAGCCAAGGCGAGGAAGGAATGGGAGGCGAAGAGCAGCGAGATCGAGCAGAGCTTTCAGTCCGCCCTTGCGGCAAAAGGCGTCGACGCCGATCTACTGGAGACGGTTCGCCATCAGATCGCCAGCCTTGAGGAGCAGATCGCACAGATTCAGGCCTTTGAAGGAGAGGTGACCATTTACCAAAGCAAGAAGCGGGATCTGCTTGATCACCTGCCGACGTGGCGCTCGGAGCTGCGCCTTCACGTGGAAGCGCACGACGGAAAGCGCGATGAGCGGAAACGCGCGCAGGAGCGTCATCGGCAGCTCCTCGGACAGATTCGCGAGCAACTTGACCGACTGGAGGCGGAGTCCCGCGAGCTACGGAAAGACGAGGATGCCGCGACGCGCTTTCGCGAGGATTCGCGCTTTCTCGCCGAGCAGGCCTGGTTCGAGCGGGACGACCTGCCGCCTGCTGCGTTCTACCGCGCGGGGGCGGTTGCCGGATTCCTAAAGGAAGCCGAGACGGCCCACCAGCGGCGCGAAGAGCTGGGCCGCAAAGGAGACAGGGACGCCCGACTGTTCCTGAACCGTTTTGATCCCGAAACGCTCGACCGGCACGTACTTGGATTCTCCCCGCTCCATGCGCATTTCGAGTGGTTCCTCTTTGCCAGAACGGAGCTTCAGCCCTTTGTGGACGGCAGCCGGATCGACAAGATGAAGCAGATCCAGACGCAGGAGTTTGAGCAGCTCA
>JBEBWR010000058.1:0-14834 GCA_040392045.1 Chthoniobacter flavus
CCTTTTGTCGTTTACACCGAATTGGTCGGGGGTTCAAATCCCTCACTGCCCACTCCCTTTATTCATCAGCCCTCGCGGCTCACCTCTCTCAAAATTTACAACAAAACCCTCCTCGCAAGCGACGCTCTGCGTCGCGTCCGCACCGTAGCTACAACCTAGCGAAGAGCGCAGCCGCGGCTGATGCCGGCTTTGCGCGGCAGGACCGGGTACTTCCGGTACTCTTCAGGGTGCTTCTCCCACCATGCGGAGAAAGGCTTGCCAAACCAGAAGGGACCATAGCCTTCGCCGCTCCAGCGGAGCACCTGACCGGCCTTGTGCAAGGCATTGGTGAGCTCTTCCTCACCTGCTTTCTGAACGGAGGTCCCCTTCTCAATCGCCAACGCGGCGGCGATACCGGCGGACTCGCCCATAATCATGAACGTAGGCTCCATTCGGATGGAAGCGCAGGCAACGTGACTCGCCGAGATGCAGACAGAGACAAGAAGGTTGGAGCACTCCTCCTCGTTTGGAGTAAGCGAACGGTAAGAGATCGGGTAGGGTCCGGGGCTGAGCAGCTCCCAGGTTTCGCCCTCGGTGGCGAGTCGCCCATCCTCCAGCACAACCATCCGGCAGGGATAGATATCAACGTTGTAATAGCCAAGCCCGATGGAGTCCGGAATCTCAGTCTGGAGCGCCAAATCGGCCTGCGTCATCACGTAGCGCCCTCGCATTCTCCTCGCCATCCGGATATAGAGCTGGTGCGGCCAGCCCTTCGTGTCCGGGTACATATCCGAGAGCCCAAGTTTCACGCCCGATTGCTGCGCCACCAGCAGGTCATTCTGGATAAAGGCGCGCCAAATAGCCGCGCGCCGCTTCCAATCGGCTTCCGGGTAGTCAGCTTGAAGGCCCGGCACACTACCATCGAGCAAGCTACGACGATTGAAATTACCGCGACAAGAGCCGAGATGTCCGGCTTCGCTAACCCGTCGGACCAACTCCAGATGATCATCGGCGTACCCCGAAGGTAGCGGGGCGGGCGCTCCCTCTCCAGCGCGCTGCATATCGCGACGGTGACGGAAATTAAAGGGGATCATGAAGCGGCTCGCCGCACCCTCTTCTCCCAGCGGATCGGTGGGGATCAGAGGCAGCAACCCGCTGGCGGAGTCGCCTTTACAGCGGTAGGGATCGACGCCGAAAAAGGGCTGTACGTGACGTACTCCAGCGAGGGATTCGCCATATTCAGCGCGACTTTCCCTGCCAACCGTGTAGCGGACTCCGGCCATTGCGAGCAAGTCGCCTTCATAGCTTGCGTCGATAAATACGGTAGCCTCAATGCTTAGAGCGTCGCATCTCTCCGCCTCCGAAGCCGGGGTACCGTCCGGACCGGGAGGCGCATACTCCAGAGTCACGGAGGCGATGCGGCTCCCCACCTTCTCCAGTGACTGAAGGCGATGCTCGAAAAAGACCGGGATGCCGAATTGCCCGACGATCTCTCCCCACATGCGGCGGAGGTCGAGCTGTCCACCATCCTGATTCCAAACCTGAAAAGTCCGCTCATGGAGCAAAAGTCTACGCGTCCAGCCCCCGACATCCACAGGGTGCTCGCAGTCGGTAGCGATACGGATACCGCCGCCGATCATTCCGCCAAGCCACCGGCTCGGCTCGATTAATGCCACGGAGCAGCCCCGCTCTGCCGCGCCGACAGCGGCCAGAATGCCCGAAGCAGTCGCTCCATACACACAAAGATCAAAAGTCTCTTTCTTCATAACGATTGGATGACCTGCCCTGAGAACTTCCGCATACCGGCCCAAAATGGCGCCTCCACAGGCGAAACGGGTTGCCTCGCTTCACAAAGCGTCTGTTGTAATTTCTTCACGGACAGACGCTGTACAGGTACGGCCTCTTCGAGCGCCTGAATCGCCGCCGTCGCGGCAGCTTCCCCCAGCACCATACCCACCGGCTCCATCCGAATGGAACCAAAAGCGATATGGGTCGCCGAGATACACCACGACACCAGCAGATTGGCGCACTCCTCTTCCGCCGGGCAGATCGCGCGGTAGGAGATCGGATAGGGAGCAAAGTGCCCCAGCTCCACATTCCCCTCATTCATCGCGCGGCCCGCATAGACAATCCGTCGGCAATGGTGGGAATCCATCTGGTAGGAGCCCATAGCGATGCCATCACCGCAGAGGTCGCGACCGATGACATCATGCTCCGTGATCACCTTTGCGGAGATCATCCGACGGGCTTCGCGAATATAGAGCGCATGCGGCCAGCCGCCGGTCCCCGAAAATTCATCTCCCGCCAACCCCCACAGATTCACCTCATCCCGCACGGGCTGCGGCACGCAGGGATCGTTCGCCAGAAAATAGAGGAGCCCCATCTGGTAGTTTACATGATCCTGAAAGATGGCCTCCCGCTCGGAGTAACCCGCACGGGGCCACGCGTGATTTGCCCCGATATGATCGGTGGAGAAGCCGCCGAAGTTATTCGTGTCAGACTTCCGGTTGGGCATCTCCTTGTTCAGCCAAAGAGCGTCCCATACGCCTGTGGCGAGGTAGCGCCGCAGCAGTTCATACCGCTCGGGGTCGTAGCCCGAAGGACAGGGAAAGGCGAGACGGATGTCATCGCGGTCCGTCAGGCAGAGGCGAAAGTTAAAAGCCTGAATCCGCTCGTCCCCCTCCCCCTGCGCGCCGGACGCATCTTCTGAAATGCCCGGACAGAGGCCGCTGGCGGGGTCGCCCTTGATCTTCCATGGATCGACGAATCGGCGGAAGTTATGATTAGGATGCCCGAAGTGAATGCCATTCAAGGTCTCCCCCCACCGGGCATTGGATTCGCGACCGACGGTGAACGATACCCCGGCTTTCGCCAGCAGGTCGCCTTCGTAGGACGCGTCGATAAAGTAGCGCGCCCGGTAGCGGGTCCCATCCTCCATCACCACCTCCCGGATCTCATTCCCTTCCTTATACACCTCGCTGAGGTGCTGGCGAAACGTAACCGGGATCTCCCATTTCTCAATGTAGCCCCGCAGAACCGCTTCGGCCACATGAGGCTCAAAGGTCCACTGCTCGTCCACCCCATAGGCAGCTCCAACGTCGCGGTAGAACTGCCGGGCCGCTCCACCGATAGCTACTTTGTTTCCCACATCAGTCGCCCCCAACCCGCTGGCGGTGAGGCCGCCAATCCGCTCGCTAAACTCTACCAGCGCCACGCTGTATCCCGCCTGACGGACTTTCATCGCAGCGATAATCCCGGAGGCGGTCGCGGCATAAATACAGACATCCACTTCGTGGATCGGTGGAGCGTCAAGCGCTACGGACGGACGATAATAATAAAGAGAGGATAGAGCCATAAAGAAAAGTATAGTGGCGGTCGGATAGAGCCGCCATGGATAGGTTCACACAACGCCTCCGGTCAGGAGACTTCCGTCATTTCCGAAGAATGAAAACGCGACGGTTCCAGAGCCAGCCGGGAACGGCGGTCAATAGCCTCGAGCGTTGACTCCCTTGCGATATCGATGACGCAAAGACTCTCATCCACTCCAGCAAGCAGATCGGATTGACCGGTAGCCAGAGCAGTGGTGAATTCCGCATACATCCCCGGGAAATTCTTTTCATCCGCATACGGCAGCACCTCGCGTCCGCCGGGGTGATCAAGCGTGAAAGAGCGCTCCTCTCGGTCATACCGAATCACCCCCTCCGTACCAATCAGCTCGTAAACGAACTCCTTCCGGGGCATCCGGGACACCTGATGGTAGGAGTAGCTCACCTCCACGGTCGTGTGCGCGCCATTGGCATGATCAAGATGCAGCCACATATGATCCGGACTGACATAATCCTCCACCCATGCGCCATGACCGCTATAGCGGATGACTTCCGAGCCGAGCCAGAACCGGGCGAGATCGATCTGGTGCGTTCCGCAATCCACCATCGGTCCGCCCTCCAGCATTCTTCCCTCGCGGCGAGCCTGAACCGACTGCGTACCGTCGCTATTGGTCACGTATTTGCCATGCAAAGGCCAGTTATAGATCAGCCGGAGCGAGCGAACCTCGCCGATCGCCTTCTCTGCCACCATGCGGCGGATAGCAAGAGAGACCGGGCTGAAACGATAGCAAAACCCGGTGTACAGCGGCACCCCCGCCATCGTCATCGCGCGGCACATCGCTTCGCCCTCCTCCCGGTCCATTGCGAGGGGTTTTTCGCAAAGCACCGGCAAGCGGTACCGAGCGGCTTGCATCACATTATCCTTGTGAGCGTAGGCTGGAGAAGTGACCACGACCGCATCAATGCCGGAACGGAAAAAACGGTCCGGATCGGTATGGAGCTGCGCGCTTCCAGACTGCTCCCCCGCCTGCTTGAGTCGGGCGGGTTCCGGATCACAAAGAGCATGGAGCACAAGTCCCTCTGTCTCCATAATGGCGGGAAGATGAGAACTGAGGGCCACATGGCCACATCCGATCAAACCGATTTTATACATTGATGAACGGGTTAAATTGAACGCTTGCGCAAGACCGCCGCTCCAAAGGCCGCCCCGGCCCCGAGCAGAACGAAGGCCACGCCCGAGGGCTCAGGAATCTGGGAAATGGAGATATTGCCGATGGAATAGGTCGCCCCCTGCGTGGAAGTATATGTTTCCGCGAACACAAGCATCCGCCCGAGATCCTGCGCACTGCGGAAAAGGAACTGATCGCTGGTAAAAGTGTTCGTCCCATCAGTCAGATGGACGTAGTAGGAGCTCTTCGCCCCTGCGTCGTTCGACGGAGTGATAGAGATCGTAAAGGTATAGAGCACATCTTCCGCGAGAAGAATCCCCGTCGGGATGTATATCTGGTCGTTACCAATATTCCACTGCCCCTGCCGGGCCGTATTGTAACTGCTCGAACCCATGTTGGGAGCAGCAGTCAGATTGTTCCCCCCAAAACCCATGATATGCCAGGAGGTACCGGTCGTTCTGTTTCCACTATTGGCAGAATTTTCCCCAATGAAGACATTGTTCCCACTGGAAGAAAGAAAGGTGCCCAGATCGTCAAAGCTGAACTGAAAGGAGATGGAGATCGGCTTGGTAAGATCAATCCCTCCATCCTCTGCACCGTAGCTGCGCCCGATGCTGATGCCAGTGCCCGTGGCATTATTCGACGGCGTCGCCTTCAGACGGTTTCCACTCCAGAGCGTACCATCATTGACAACCGTGACCGACCCGACGGCCGCGCTGGCGCTTCCGCTGGAGGCATACCCCCGATACTCCCATTCGCCGCGCCAGCCGCCTCCAGCCTTTCCTATAAAGCCATCAACCGCCTCTTCGGTATTCCCATCGGCGAAATTCGCAATGATCTGCGCCTGAAGCGGAAGCGTAGTCAACAGGCACGCGGCGACCAGTCCGCCGCGCAGGAGGGAAGTGGGAGGATACGAGGTTTTCATGAGTCTGAATAGTAAGAGGAGTTCAGGTGATCCGGGATTTTAGGGATGGATCGAGGGGATCTCGAAGGTGGCTTTGAAGAGTTTTGGAAAACTGTTTCCAAATTTCGACGTTCAATTTCGATCACTCTTATGATCGCAATATTGATCATAATATGAATAATTATGGTTGCCGTAAACAAAAATCTTCGGCATCTTGAGAATGCAATGACTTCTCTATCCCTTTCTGCGGAGGCCCAGGCCTCCGATAGCTCCAAGAAAAAAGAGTCAGTGGTCACCTCGAATAAGATTGAGACGGTGACGCTGCGGCTTGAGGAGCGGATCGCCAAGGGAGAGTGGGAAGAGCATGAGAGCCTACCGCCCCAGAGTCACTTCGCCCGCGAGTACGGTGTATCGCTAGGCACCATCGCCCTCGCCTTTCGCAACCTCCACAAGCGGGGCCGGATTCATCTCGTACCATACAAAGGAGCCTCTATAGCAGGGCGCACGAAGGGGAGCGCCAAGCCGAAAACCTTTCCGCTGATCGCGCTCCAAGGCAGCTACGTCCAGCATTATCAGCTCTATCTTGGTCACGGCGGGAGCAACCCCAAGCTCGTCAGCAGTGTGATTGAGGCAGCCGAGGCCGAGCACTGCCCCCTGCTTCTGCTACCCAAGGCCCCCGATGGGAAGACCTACGATCTCGCGCATTATCGGAGCCGCGACGTACAGGGGGTAATTTTTCTTGGAGGAGAGGGCTACGACGAGGCGATAGCACTGCGACAGGCAGGTTTCCCCGTCCTTCTAGCCAATCAGCCTGTTGGCCCAACACCGCTGAACTTCGTGGACTACGACCACAGCTCCGCACTGCAAGAGGCCGTGGACCGTTTCCACGAAAACGGTCACCGGAGGATCGCCGTCATCGCGCCACTCACGACCACTCCCAGCCGCTTCAACTCCCTCATGCCCGAGTTTCTGGCAATGCTGCTGGCCCGGAGGAATTTCTACGATATTACGGACTACTGGCTCTCCTTCGATCGAACCCGCCCCATCGAGCCGCAAGCACGGATACGCAAGCTCTTTGATCTCAAAGAGCCGCCCACCGCCATCTTTTGCCTCAACCCCGCCTTGGCCGCCGAGGTGCTGCTCGTCGCGCGCGAGCTTGATCTTCAGGTTCCCCGCGATCTTTCGGTAATCGGCTCCTGCTTCGTATCGGTTGCCGAAATGTCGGTGTCAGGCTTCGCTTTGCAGCACGAGGAGCTGGGCCGATGCCTCCTGCATGAAATGCGCGCAACGATTGAGAATCCCTTCTACTGCGTTCAGAAGCAGCTTCCCCTGACCTTCATCGACCGAAGGACGGTGGGGCTGGGACCCGCCGCGAGGTAAGCCCCCCGTATGCCTACCCTCCGAGGTTCCTCCCACTCATCGCGTGATCGATATCCCCCTGCCACACCCTCCCTCCTCATCACCGAAAGCCTAAGCAAAAGAATCCCCACCCCATGAGCTTCCCTCTATTTTTTCCCCGCTCCGCCATTGCCGCTCTTTTTCTCTGCCCCGCCCTGTTGACGGCTGAAATCGTCTGTGACTTCTCTTCGGAAGCCGCCTTTCCTGGTACCGTCGGCGAAGGATGGAGAGGCCCATGGGAAGGCCGACGCTACCTACCGGACAATCCGAAGAATAAAAAGTACCAGCGTACGCTGGATGGCGTGACCGTTATCAAAGAAGGCGAAAAGCCGGTTCTACGGGTGGAACCCCGACCACAGGAAAGCGATCTCGGAGCCGGCGTCGCTCGCGCCTATGCTTCTTTCGGCGATCTCGATCTGACGAAGGCCTATACCATCTCCTGCACCGTTCGCTTTGAACGGCTCCCCAAGAACAAAAAACGCAGCAGCCTGCGCAACCAATTCTTCTTCATCGGCGAGAACGCAACCTCCGCCGTGGGGGTAACCGGCGGAACGTCGTGGTTTCTTCAGGCATATTACGGGCCCAAACCCGGCGCTCCCGTAGCCTCCAGAGCCCCGAACGATCAGAAGCAGAACGCCCAGCAGCGTCACTGGAGCGTCGGCAGCCAGGGCGACGATGGAGAGTTTGCATATGTGCCCACCGACGTAGCGATACAGGAAGGGCAGGACTACCAGCTTGAAATCGGGTTCGACCCTGCTTCATCCACTTACACCTGTACCATCGTCTCCGGGAGCACCCGCTTCTCCAGCGAGCCGCTCAAGCTGAACACCCAGCGCCCCCTCGGAGAGCACCTCGTATTCGGCAGTCGTCATCTCGCGGAAGACCCCGCCGTATTCTCCGTGGGAGAGATTCATATCCGGAGGAAATAATTTTGAGATTTTCTGCCCTGACTCTAGCGATCATGCTGACGCTCCCTCTCCAAGCCGCTCCGTCTCCTGACTTTGCCCCTCAGGGGCTGCTGCTGACGTGGCAGCGCGACCCCACCTCCACCATGACGATCCAGTGGCTGGAAGCCGGAGAGCTTCTGCCGCTTGCGCCGGGGCAGGAGGGAACGGCGACACCCTTTCAGATCCCCCGCCTCGCCGACCCCCTGGAGCTTTGGCGCGACGGATTTGCCATTGAGTTCCTCCCCACCGCAGAGTTGGAGCTCTACGACCCCGCAGAGTTCTCAGCGGAAAGCCGTCTGGCATGGAGCTCCGAGGGAATGATCGTCGCGATCCGGTCGCGCCAGATCGATTTTCGGGAGAGTGAGGAAATCGAAAAACTCTGGGCCGGAGGAAGCGTGGAGATCATCCTGACCAATCCCGTTGCCGGCACCGGCGCGGAATCGGCGGCATGTCATCTGGTCATCGCGCCCGGGCTTGACCCCGCATTCCCGGCTTCCAGAACGCATTTATACACTCCGGCCCTCCCGAATGGCGCAGCGCCTCTAATCAAGGTCACGCGTGAACCGGGAGGATATCACCTTCAAGCCCTGATCCCATGGAGTGCCCTGCCCGGCTTCGACCCGCGGGAGGGTGGCGAGCTGACAACGCAGATCTATGTGAATCAGGGGCTGCGTCCCAATACAAAACGCCTCGCCTGGTATCCGTCAAATCTGAGCGGTACTTCAATGAAGCTGAGCCACCGCATTGTGCTGGCAGACACCGCATCCGCCCCCTATCGGGCAACGCTTACGCTGGAGCGAAAAGCCGGAGAGGCACATCTTACGGTACACACCCTGCCGGAAGAAGCGGGAAAGCCCGTGGCCGTTAAAGAAAGCGGCAAGGTCATCGGAGAGACAAGGCTCCAGCGCGCCTCCGTTGGTCGGGTGGCTCGCGCTCGCCTGCCCATTCCCTTACCCGCCTCCGGCAGCCGCTGGGGAGTCATGGAAGCCATGATCAACGGAGAGAACCGCGTGGAACTGGAGCCGGAGCGATACCCTTCGGATTACACCCCTCCTCCAAGCGTAACACTCGGCTATTGGAAAGCCGACAACGGAGCGGAGAGCGAGCGACCGGAGCGCCAAGACAAGCACACCAGCGTGCTCCCGCTAAACTACTGGCCGGGAATGTTTCTCCAGCGGGTGGAACTGACCGGCCTCGCTCCTGATACGGTCTATGCTTTTGCCCCCAAGGGCTACCGCGAGGGGTGGAACTTCCGCACGCTCCCCACCACGCTCTCGCGCCCGGTGCGCATCGCCATGGGCGGCGACACGCTCCACCAGCAGGAGTGGCTCGAAGAGACGACCCGGGCAGCCATCAGCCACGATCCCGACCTCATCATCTGGGGCGGCGACATCGCCGACTCCAACGGCAGCCCCCATGCGCTGCCGCGCTGGCAGCGCTGGTTCTCCGCCATAGATCGCACGCTGCGCACCAAAGAGCGCCGCGTGATCCCGATCGTCGTCGCTATGGGGAATCACGACGTCAAGAAAGGCTACTACCACAAGCACGCGGGCTACAAGGTCTCCGACGAATGGAGAGCATACCTCGCTCCCGAGTTCTACGAATTCTTCGCCTTCCCCGGTCAGCCCGGCTACGGCGTCCTCGATGTCGGAGACTACCTCTCCATCATCGTGCTCGACTCCGGTCATACGAACCCGATCGCCGGAACTCAGACGGAATGGTTGGAGCACACCCTCAAAACGAGAGCGTCGCGCCCCCATCTCCTACCGATCTACCACATTCCCGCCTATCCTTCCGTCAAGCCGTTTGACGGCAACGCGGAGACCGAAGTGCGGCAGCATTGGCCCCCCCTCTTTGACCGGTACGGGATTCGGACCGCCTTTGAGCATCATAATCATGCATATAAACGCACCGTCCCCATCTCCGCCGGACACCCGCATCCCGGCGGGACAGTCTACTTTGGCGATGGCGCGTGGGGAGTCCATACCCGGCCCGTGCATCCAGCCGAAACCACATGGTATCTGGAAAAGGCCGCCTCCGAGCGCCACGCTATCCTCCTTACGCTAAAAGGAAGCCAACAGCATTTCCGGGTGATCACCCCCAAAGGCGAGCTACTCGACGAATACCACACTCCCTGAATCCAAAACATTCGGAATTATGAATTCATTTACACTAATATTATGATCACAATTTGCTTGCAATTATAAGAATAATTCTCTAACTCTACACCCGAAGCGCAGCACCTCTCCCTCCCCCCGCTCCATGATCCCGAATCTGCTATCATCTAAGGAGGTCCGCCCCTTCCCCGCGAAACGCAGCCATGCGCCAGCACGAAGCGGACAGTTTCCCAAGCCTTCGCCGGGAAAAACTCCGGTCGGGCTGACTCTGGCCGAGCTACTGATCGTCGTTATGATCATCGGGATTCTTTCCGCTCTGATCTTTCCGGTAGTACGCGCAGCCCGCAACGCGGCAAAGAACACCACCTGCCTGAACAATCTGAAGCAGATGGGAGGAGCGATCCTCCTGTTTGCGGCGGATCATCAGGGTCGCATCCTACCCAGCAAGCTTTCCGACGAGGCCCGCGACCGCGAGCCCAAGCCGAAACCCAGCGGCTACTGGGATCTGCGCCTCTATAACGAGGGCTACCTCCCGGGCCCCATGGAAGAAGGTCAACCGCTGA
This sequence comes from Chthoniobacter flavus, assembly GCA_040392045.1. Classification (GTDB taxonomy): domain Bacteria; phylum Verrucomicrobiota; class Verrucomicrobiia; order Chthoniobacterales; family Chthoniobacteraceae; genus DATMFV01. The sequence goes on from JBEBWR010000058.1 coordinate 10,404, forward strand.
ACCCCGCCCTCTACTGCCCCGCTTTCACGCCCGTCGGCCGCCCCGATCAGCTTCATCATATCTATGGGCTGCGCGACTGGCGGGGCACCCTGGCAAAAACCGGCGAGTACATCCGCCTTCAGACCATTCCCGCCCCCTCCCGTTTCTTCCTTCTGGCCGACAGCATCCAGCCCTCCAGCAGCCACCAATGGTACACCATCCAGAGCGAAGGAGGCGTAAACGGCGTACACCTCCGACACGACGGACGGGCCAACACCTTCTTCGCTGATGGCCACATCGAGCCGATGGAAGCCGCGTATTTCCAAAGCCTCCCCGAAAAGGAGCCCGAGTTCACCCGGAGGCCCTTCAAAATTTTCAACGCCGACGGCGCCCAACTTTAGAGTCATTTAACGCAAAGGCCCATTCCTCCTCTATGTCCCTTCTCAAAACCTCCTCCAGAAAAGCTCTGGCTCCCCTGCTCGGAGCCGCCTTTACTCTTCTCCCCCTAACCTCGCTGACCGCCGCCGCGCAAGAGACAATCGTACTCACATCGGAGTCCGGTCCCCGCGCAACGATCCTCATCGACCGCGAAGCCCCGGAATTGACGCGTGAAGCCGCGGAAAAGCTCGCCCTCTACATCAGCAGAATCTCCGGAGCCAAAATAGCCATCGCGCATGAAACCAGCGAAGTACAGACACCGTCGATCATCTGGGTAGGCGCGCATCGGGAACTGGCCGAACGCCATGCAAACGCCGACCTCGCCCTCACGCAGCCCGAAGAATCGCTAATCCTGACCGAAGGGAACGACATTATCCTCCTCGGCAGCGACAAGCTGGGGAGCAACGGCAAGCAATCCGAGGCGGGAACCTATCTGGCCGTAACAACATTCATCGAGGAGCAGTTGGGAGTCCGCTGGCTCTGGCCCGGAGAACTGGGAACGGATATCCCCAGCAAGCCGGAGATCGCCATCGCGCCGACCTCCAGCCGCTATACTCCCCAGCTCCACCTCCGCCGCATCAACATGACCAACTTCATGCGGGCCTATCAGAGGAAGAGCGGCGCGGAAAAGCGAAAGGGGCTCTCCAAACGCTCCCAGGAAGAGATTCAGCAGCATGTCAGCGACCCCGTCGCATGGCTTAAAGAGAAGGACCGGCAGACACGGGAATGGCTCAATCATCATCGCATCGAAGCGCCCCCCACCGGGTCCACTCCGAATGCCGTCGCGGGCAGCCTCGCCAGCTATCAGAATCAGCACGCCTTCCGCGACTGGTATGATCGTTATGGCGCGGCGCATCCCGAGTGGTTCGCGCTCCAGCCGGATGGCACCCGCGATCCCTACCCTACACGGCGCGATGTCAAAATGTGTGTTTCCAACCCCGAGGTAGCGGAGCAGTGGGTCCAAAACGCCAAGCAGTACTTTCTCGCAAATCCGGACGCCACAACGTTTGCCGCCGGAGAGAACGACTACGGATGGCAAGGCTATTGCGTCTGCAAAGACTGCCTCGCAATGGATAACAAAAAGGCGGAACCGCTGGAGCAGGACATCCGCTGGGCGGGTTCCAGCAAGCGCTCCTACGCGCTGACCGATCGCTATGCGAAATTCTGGAACCGCATCGCCAAACGGCTCAAAGAGGAGTTGCCGGACCGCGAAGTGAACGTCTCCACCTACGCCTATCACGTAACCCGCCCCGCGCCCACCGTCAGGCTGGAGCCGAATATCGTTCCCGCCTTTGTAGGAATGGAGCGCCGATTCTACCACGTCAACAGTCAGGCCAATACGCTCGACCAGCGTCGGATCTGGAAAGGGTGGTGGGAAGCAGTCGGCCAACGGAACGCCATCATTTGGCGGCCCAATCTCATGGCCAGAAGCATTGCCATGCCCTACACCTTTACAAAGCGGCACGCAGAGAACATGCGCTTCATGGCGGATCATGGCATGCTGGGGGCCACCTTCAACAGCTCCCACAGCTACTGGGCTGTGGAAGGGCCGCAGCTCTACCTGATGGCCAAGATGCTCTGGAACCCCCGCCTCGACGCCGACGCGCTTCTGCGCGACTATTACCAGCGGGCATTCGGCCCCGCAGCGCCCCACATGGCCAGCTACTTTCAGGTCTACGAGGACCTCTTTACCCGGCTTACCGAAGAATATGGCAAATATGGCTACTCCGTCATGGCCGATCCGCCCCGACTCTTCCGCGAGAGCCGTCCCGCTTCCGAGAAACCCACAGCCGGTCTCGGCAAGGAAGGCATCAGGCGCCATCACAGAATTGAGGATCAGGCAGCAGCCCATCTCGCCAAAGCCAAAGAAGCGGCCTCCGGGGCCGACCCCGTATACGCCCGGCGCGTAGAATTCATGAAAGTCGGCTTTGACTTCATTCAGGCTCATCTCGACTGCATCGAAGCCATGAACGACTTCACCGACGATCCCTCGGACAAAAACCGCGAACTGGCCGAAGCCGCTGCGGAGCGCCGCCTCGCCATCCTGCGCGAAAACGCAGACAACTTTGCGCTAAACTATCTTGAGATGCTCCTTCTCACCGAAAAGCACCCCGACTACCTCGGGCCGCCCAACAAAGCTCCCCGTAACCGCAAAAAAAAGGAAAAAGCGCTGATTCAGGATCTGGAGGCCTGATCGTACCCCCTCCTATCTCAACCCCATGAAAGCCCTCCTCGTCCTGCTGGGTGCTTCCCTCCCCTCCTTCGTCATCGCAGGAGCCCCGGCAGGCGGGCTTTCCATGCCCTCTCACTTCTCCGACCACGCCGTTCTTCAACGCTCCTCCGATACAGCCCTCTGGGGACATGGCAAACCCGGCGTCAAGCTCTCCATCACCCTCGGCCCCGCGAGAGCCCAAACGACCGTAAATCCGCAGGGCCAATGGCGCGCCACTCTGAACCTGGACAACGCGGAACCCGGCCCACACACACTTCTTGTACAAGCCGAGGATGGCAGCAGCCTCTCTGCCGGAGACATCCTTGTGGGCGACGTCTGGCTGGCATCTGGACAGTCTAATATGATGTTCCGGCTTCGGGACACCAGCGACGCCAAGAGCGAAGCAGTCCGGACGGAAACGCCCTGGCTGCGGGAGTTCCGTCCCGCCGTTCAAGCCAGCCCCACGGTAATGAACGACTCCCGAGGCCGCTGGGTTGTCGCCAAGCCGCCTGTCGTCGGCACCTTCGGCGGAGTCTCCTACTTTTTCGGGAAATACCTTTCCGAAACCCTCCAGCGCCCCATCGGGATACTCCACAACTCCTGGAGCAACACCCCTATCGAACCGTGGATCAGCGCAAAGGCTCTGGAGACCCATCCCATCCTCGCCGAAGACGCCGCCAAGGCCCGTGCCTATTTCGAACAACAGCCCAAAGAGCGGAATCCCCCTCCCCTACAAGCGCGACACGTTCCCGGTTGGATTTACAACGGCATGGTCGCTCCCTTTGTCGGAACCACTCTGAGTGGCTTCATCTGGTATCAGGGCGAGTCAAATGCCGCCCGAGCCGCCCTTTATCGGGACGCGTTTCCACTCCTCATCACGAGTTGGCGGGAAGAATGGGGGCAGGACGATCTCCCATTTTACTTTTGCCAAGTGGCCAACTACGGACCAAAGACCGACGACCCCAATATCCCCAGCTCGTGGGCAGAACTACGCGAAGCACAGGCAAGCGCCCTCTCGCTCCCCCACACCGCCATGGCAGTCCTGATCGACGCGGGAGAAGAAGCCGACATTCATCCCCGCGACAAGCGTACCCCTGGCGAACGCCTGGGTGCGCTCGCCCTGCGCAATCACTATCAGCGAGACATCCCCGCAGCCGGTCCTCAACTGCAAAAGTTTGAACCCCACGGACGCGAGATCCACCTCCACTTCACCAACACAGAAGGCGACCTTATCGCCTCACCGCTTCCCAAGACCTACCGAAAGAAATCGACCGACGAGGTCCTCCTCACCCTACCGATTCCAAGCCCCGACTCAGCCCTCCAAGGCTTTGCCCTCTGCGGATCGGATTACCGGTTTTACTGGGCAAACGCCCGGATCGAAGGCGATCGCGTGGTCGTCTCATCTCCCGACGTACCGCACCCCGTCGCCGTCCGCTACGCTTGGGCAAACAACCCCACGTGCAACCTCGCCAATGGCGCAGGATTTCCCGCCGCGCCGTTTCGCACTGACGCCCAGCCGCTCTCCACCCAAGGCAAACGCCTAACGCTTCCACGTTAAAGGGGAAAAGTATGGCCGTTCATTCGAGAGCTCCGAAGGTTGATGACGATCAGCTTTGAGCGCAGCAACTTCCGCCGCCGCAAAGCATGTAAAAAGGAAATTCAAAATCGCTCTAAGGGAGCCCTCCTCTTTCATCGGCATTAAATTAGCGATTGAAATATTTGCACTTTTTCCATTGACCTCGCATCGATTTCGCGCTACACCATCTCCCAACAAAAGAAACAGCGGACGCCGGGAAGGGTTA
>JBEBWR010000059.1:0-14620 GCA_040392045.1 Chthoniobacter flavus
AGCTCTTCGGCGTCGTCGTCGCTCAGGGCGGCGGCGAGCTTGGCGCTGGCCATGGAGCAGTGCGTCGCCATGCGAATGGCGGCGGGCCGGTTCTGCACTTCGCCGAGGTCGTCAAAAAGCTGGTCGATCCAGACGGTGAGCGCAAAGCTGGCCTGATAAAGGGGATGAAACTCAAACGGTTCGCCCTCCTCGCTCTCGCCAGCGGATTCGGCGTCGCCTTCTTCGCTGTCGTCTTCGCCCGCGTCGTCGCCAAGGGAACTGAAGAAGTCATCCTCATCGCCCTCGTCGCCCATGCTAAAGGAGATTTCCAGCCAGCGGTTGCCCTCTTCGTCTTCTTCCTCTTCGATGACGAAGGGAGCCCAGCCCATTTCGCGGGCGATGATCTGATCGCGCTCAGGGTCGTCGATGTACTTCTCGAGCAGCTCCATGTACTGCTCGGTCTTTCGATCCTGCTGCTGAAGGAAGCGCTCCCAGTCGTACTCGTCCCACACTTCTTCGGGGTCGTGGTGCTCGGACATACCGATTAACTAGGTCCGTTTTGCGGAATGCGCAAAGACTTTAGGCTCTTTTCTGAAATTTTTTTTGTGCCTCTACTGAAACTCGCGCTCGACCTGATCGACGTAGCGTGTGAGGGCATTGCCATGCTTCCGCGCAGGGGCGCGTTTCTTTTCTTCCGCAGCTTGCAGGTAGCTGTCAAACGCACCGCTGCGCCCGGGCATTTGCGTGGCTTCGTACCAGTTGAGATAATCGGTGATCTGCTCGGAGCGGCTGACGATCATGTGCCGGTAGTTCCCAATGGCGTCGAGCGGCTTCTGGATGCCGCGCGTTTTCCCCTCGGCAAGCAGCCCGAAGATACGACGGTACTCGGCAATGACGGGGCGCATGAGCGGATGTGCCTTGGTATGCAGCGCGGAGATGGCCACGACGCGCTCCAGCAGCGGGCCGCGTGCGGCGCGGAGCTTGATGAATTTCGGATACTCTTCCAGCCGGAAGGAGGTTTTCTCTCCGGACTTGGCGTCGGTGACGACTTCGATCAGCAGCAGCGGAGCAAGCCGGGCGTCCGTTTCGGCGACGCTCAGCGCGAGGTAGCGGTCGGAGGCGGAGTAACGGGCGAGCCCGAGGGTCCACCACCGCTCCAGCTCGGACTCGCTCTTGCCAAGCGCGGGGAAATGCTCCAGCAGCAGGTCGACGGGGTCCTTCCCCGCGGTGCGCAGGCTGCGCACGGCCCGATAGAGGCTGCGCTGGCCGCCGGGAAGGGCGATGAGCATGTCGAGCAGACTCGCGGAGCACTCGGCGAAAATGGTGCGCGCGGTGGAGTCCATCCGCGAGACGTCGCTTGCCAGAAATTCGTGGATCGGCGGGATGCGCCCGGTACTGATCAGGTTGCGAAAAAGGGCGGCGTTCGGGCTTTTCCCGGCGTGCCGTGCTTCCATCCGGTCGGCGATGGCTTCGACGAGCCAGTCGGGCGGCGGGTTGCCCTCCTGCGCGGTGGTGGGGAAATGGTTCCGGTAGGCGATCTCCATGAGGACGGCCCGGATGACCCACTGGGGGAACTGGACCTCGCGGAACTGCTCCTCGTTCATGGCGACGACGAGGTCGATCTTCGGCCCTTCATCGGTGACGGAGAGAGCGAGCCGGGCGAGCGGTACGCCGGGACGCGTGGTCTCGGGCCGGACCATGGTGACGACGATGGGGACTTTCCACTGGTCAGGTACGCCAAGGACGGAGAGCACCGCTTCCTTGGCGGTATCCACATAGCCCGAGATGGCAAGACGCAGTGGCGTATCCGGGCAGTAAACGGTGAACTGCCGCGAGGGGCTGACGCTCCGGTGCTGGTACTGTTCGGTGTTGATTCCATCGGCATGGGCCATACCGGGAAGCAGGGCGGCCATCCCCAGCAGGGCGGCGCAGACCGTGGACCGGCAAATCATGGCTTGGCAGGCGGAATCTCGGCGCCGGGAGAAGCGATGATGGCGACTTCATCGCGAATCTCCAGCGCGCCGAGGGCGTTGAGATTCCGCTGCTCCTCGCGTAGCGCGCCCCAGAGCGAGGCGAAAAGGAACTCCACAGGCTTGGCAAGATGCTGCGAGATGAACTCGGGGATGGTTACTCTCCCGAGATGCACGGCTACGGGCCTGGCGCTGAGCGTGCCCGCCTTTCCTTCCGCGGCGAAGGTCACGCCGAGGTAAAGCGGGTAATCCAGAATCGCGGACTGCGAGATGATACGCGCCGTTCCGGGGTCGAGCTCGACAAAGGCACGCTGAAAGCGCACGACGCCTTCGCTCCCGCCCTTCTTGCTCTTCTTCGGTCGTATGGTGTTCAGGAGGTAGAGGTTGATCTCGTCTTCCTTAAAGGCGATGACGCGCGGGGTTTTGCTCTCGCTGACATCCTGAAGGTAGATCCCCAGGGGAGGGGCATCCATGAGCTGCTCCTTCGGCATCGGCGGCACGTTCTCCGGGGGCAGCGCGATGTTGATCGCCAGCCCCGCGACCGCTGCCCAGAAGATGGTGCGGACGAAGGTTCCGCCCCAGTTTTTCCCCAGCAGGCCGCCGCTGGGGTTCATGATCTTTTTGACGCGCTTTTGCCGCTGCTCGGCGGACTCGTTCTGCTTCTGAAGCTCCTGCGCGACCGCCGAGCGGTCGAGCTTTACGCCGCAGTTATGACAGTAAACGCGCTGGGCTTCGTTAACGTGGGAGCAATCCTTGCAGACGATGGAAGAAGGTTGAGCCATGGGAGGGGGTAATAAGAAAGTGAGAAAAAGAAGGTGCGAGCGATCAGGATGCGCTACCGCCGGAGGAGGCCGGAGCAGAAGGGGCCGGGGCGGACGCCGGGGTGCTCCCTCCGGAAGCAGGGGCGGGAGAAGCGGAGCCTGCGCTCTTGTCCTTCTTCGCGGCTTCCTGATACCCGCTGGAGCGGTAGTCGGTAATATAAAAGCCCGAGCCCTTGAAGATCAGCCCGGCTCCGGCTCCGATCAGACGACGCAGCGGCCCGCCACACCCTTCTTCGCGGCACTCCTTGAGCGGCTCAGCCGACATGGCATGGAATGCTTCAAAGGTGGTTCCACACGTTTCACACTGGTACTCGTAAGTAGGCATCGGATCTCTCCTATAGCAGATGATGCCCGGGGATTCAACGGATTCAAAACGAGGATTTATCCCCGGCTCCCAAGGATGAGGCCGGCTTCCCCCTTGCCTTAGGCTAGCGCAGGACTTGACCCGGCCCGGGTTCAGGCATTAAGTAGCAGGGGTTTACCCTGATAAACTTATGAAGCATTTCCTCCCCTTCTGCATTGGCGCGGTTTCCGCCGTGGCGCTTTCGGGTTGCGCCAGCGACCCGCGCTACGACGACTCCACGCTTTATCTGACGGAAGGCGGCGGCATCATTTCCGCGCCTCATCCGCAGCGCTCCCAGCCGCAGCGCGCGAATTTCGACAACGTCTCCTATTGGGACGGCGACGGCGTATCAGGCAGCCCGCGCATCGTCGTGAGTCTGGGCGAACAACGTGCTTACTTCTACAAGGGCAACCACCTCGTGGGCGTCTCCGCGCTCTCCACCGGACGGGAAGGGTGGGACACGGTGACGGGCAAATTCCGCATCATCCAGAAGAGCAAGGATCACGTTTCCAATCTCTTTGGCAACTACGTGGACGCCACCACGGGCGAGATCGTGATGAAGGATGTCGATACGCGCAAGGACAAGAAGCCCCCGGGGACCGTTTACGACGGGGCGAAGATGCCGTACTTCATGCGCGTTGTCGGCGGGACGGGGCTGCACGCCGGGTTCCTCCCGGGATACCCCGCTTCGCACGGCTGCATCCGGATGCCGGAGTTCATGGCGGAGACGTTCTTCAATAACGTCTCGGTCGGGACGCCGGTGGAGATCACAAACTAAATCGCCTTTTCATGTCGAACCCCTCTCATCTTTACTGCGTCAGCACGGAGGGCGGGATCTACCGCGCCTCTTTCACCGGCGGCCCTTCTCCGCTCTCGGAGTTTACCCGGCTGTCGAATGCTCCCGGGACGTTCTTCCTCGCCCGGCATCCCCGGTTGCCAGTGGTTTACTCCCTCGATATCGGGGGACAGCGGGTGCACGCTCTGGCGGTGGGCGCGGACGGCGATCTCACGCCGCTCAACGATGTGGCCAGCGAAGGCGCGGCCCCATGTCACCTCGCGGTGGACGCGCAGCGGCGCAAGCTCGTGGTGGCGAATTACAACGGCGGCGTCTCGCTTTTCTCCATTCTTCCCGACGGCTCGCTCTCCCAGGCGACGAGTGTTTTTGAACCCACGGGGAGCGGCAAGGACGAGCGGCGGCAGGCAAAGCCCCATCCGCATGGGGTTACGCTCGCGGACGGGCTGGTCTACGTGGCGGATCTGGGGGCGGACCGCATCTTCGCTCTCCGCATTGAGCACGATGTGCTCCAGCCCGCGCCGGAGCTTGATATTGCGCTGGCGCCGGGATCGGGGCCACGCCATTTCGGGCTGCATCCTTCGGGCCGGAGCGCTGCGAGCGTAAACGAACTCGACAACACGGTGACAACTTTCCGCCGCGATCCTGCGTCGGGTCGGCTGACGCTCGCCTCAACGCTCTCCACTCTTCCGGCAGGCTTCGCGGGCGTGAGCTGGACGGCGGAGATCGCATTTCATCCGATGCAGCCGCTCTTCATTGCGACGAACCGCGGCCACGATTCTCTTGCGCTCTTCCGTATCGATCCGGAGAGCGGCGTGGCGGAGGCCGTCGGGAGCGTTCCCGCAGGGGGGGAGAAGCCGCAGCACTTCCTCTTTAGTCCGCAGGGCGATTTTCTCTTCGTGGCGAATACGGGCGGCGAGCGCGAGAGCGGCAACGTGGTGCTCTTTCAGCTCAATCCTGCGACGGGGCTGCCCGAGGAGGTCCAGCGCGTGGCGATCCCGAAGCCGATGGGGCTGCTTCTGTAGCTGCTCTGTCAATTTGGCCGACAAGAAAACTGGTATCGGGCAGCGTTACCGGCTACATCTGTTTTTCTCATGAAACTTGAGTACCCGCAGCTTCCTGACACCCCCGTTTCCCACCTCCCTTTCAGCCCTGTGGTGAAGGTTGGCAATCTTCTCTTTATCTCCGGACAGGCGTCCGTGGACAAGACGGGAAAGATTATTCCTGATACGTTTGAAGGCGAAGTCCGCCGCTCGCTCGATAACCTCAAGAAGATCCTTGAGGATGCCGGGAGCGATCTGGAGCACGTCGTGCAGACGCGCAATTTCATCCGTGAGCCGGGCAATTCGCCCGCTTTCCAACAGATTTACAAAGAGTATTTCAAGCAGCCCTACCCGGCGCGCACGACGGTGACGGGTTGTCTCGGACCAAACCTCCAGTACGAAGTGGAGGCGATCGCCGTGGTCAAAGAGTAATTTTCCGTCCCATTCACCTCATGAATACTGAAACTCACCTCAAGGATCTCGATACGCCGCGCATCGTTCTCGATCTGGACCGTCTGGAGCAGAATCTCAAGCGGCTCCAGGATATCTGCACGCAGCACGGCGTGGAGCTCTGGCCGCATATCAAGACGCATAAGATGGTGGAAGTCGCCAAGCGCCAGATCGCGCTCGGGGCAACGGGGCTGACCTGCGCAAAGATCGGCGAGGCCGAAGCGCTGCTTCCTTCGGGAGTACGCCGCATCTTTATCGCGCACTCGATTGTCGACCCGAAGGCTGGTCCGCGTCTCGCGGCTCTGAGCCGTCAGCTCGACGAGCTGATCGTCGCGGTTACAAGCGCGCGTCAGGCGGAAGCGCTGAACGCGGTGCTCGCAGCTGTTGATCTGACCCTGCCGGTGATGCAGGCGGTTGATACGGGGCTGGGCCGCGAGGGATCGCGCTCGCTGGAGGAAGCAAAGGCAACGGCGGAAGTCATCCGCAATGCTTCGCACCTCAAACTGCGCGGCTTCTACTCGCACGAAGGGCAGAGCTACGGCCGTAAGTTGGACGAAGTCCCGGCAGCGGCGGAAGGGGTGCGCAAGCAGCTTGACGAGGTGCGTCAGGCCATCGATCCCTCCCTGCCGATCTGGCCGGGATGCAGTGTGACGGGGTTCACGATGGCGACGCTGCCGAATGTGCAGGCGGTCCGTCCGGGGGCGTATGTCTTCGGCGATCTCTCGCTCTGCCAGCGTACGCAGGTGATGCCGTGGGAGAGCGCGGCAGTGACGGTGCTGACGACGGTGGTGGATCATCCCCAGCCGGGCTTGGCGCTGATCGATGCGGGCTCGAAGACTTTCAGCGGCGATAAGAGCCCGGAAACCGCGCTGAGCGGGATCGAGGCAACGACCCGTAAGCTGGAGGTTTTCCGCGTGAACGAGGAGCACGGCTATGTGCGCGGCGAAGGCGTGGACGATCTGGCGCTCGGTCAACAGCTCCGGGTGATCCCAAGCCATATCTGCCCGGTCCTCAATCTGACCGATGAAGTGATCGTGGTCCGCGGCGACAAAATCGTCGACCGCTGGACCGTCGAAGCCCGAGGCAAAGTCCGCTAACCAGACTTCGTCTGGACTTTTTCGCGCTTCCGCGCGGGGTCGCTGATGCGACCTTTTCGGAGCGGTGCGTTGGGGGTTCAACTTCGTCATGAGAAGATGCGGGCGAAGAAAATTCGCCAACGCGCTTTCTCTGAAACCGCCCATTGTCCCCAACCGCACCGCTAACCAAACGCCCAGCCACCAGCCGCTAGCGCCAGCTAGCCGGAACCCCACGCAGTGGGCGCAGTAGGCCAGAGGTGGAGGCGTTGGGTTGGGGTGCATCGGCCGCAGTCGGGGTTGCCGCAGCCGGGGGTAGCGTTGTCGTAGAGCTGGAGGAGGCCCTGTTGGGTGGCGAGGCGCTTCATCCACCGTTGAACCATCGGCTGCTGCTCCGCGGTGAAGAACAGAGAGGCGGCCCGCTGAAGCTTCTCATTCTCCGCATAGGCAGGCAGCGCGAGGTAGGCCCGCCAGTGGCGCTTGGCCTCGTTGTCCCGCCGACCGATAGCCACGGGATAGACCACATTCGCGAGCATTTCGTGCACCCGCAATTCGCCGACGAGCGCCATGCGTCGCGACGTTCGCACCGACGTCAGCGTATAGTGATAATCCCAGTAGCCGTGTTTCAAATCGGCGAAGAAAGCGCGGATGGCGCGACGGTCGGCCATGCGGATCAGATTCTCGATGACCGGCCAGTTCCGCGCCGTCTCCGCAAGGGCGGCCACGCGGCGCTGCGGATGGTTCACCGGGCGCGCACCGTGGAGCACCCAGAGATCGTGCGGGAGCGTGAGGCGCTCCACCTCCGTCCGGCGCGGCCACCAACGATTCCAGACTTCGCGCAGGTAGCCCTGACTATCTCCGGGCAGACCGTTGAGCTCCGCCGTCAGGAAACCGCTCGCGGCAAAAAGCATCGGCTCAATCCCGTCGATCGCCTGACGCAGCAGCGCCACCGGGAAGCGCTGGGCCAGCAGAGTGAAAGGCAGCTTATTGTGCCGGTAGCCGAGCGTCTCCGCCACGGCCTGATAGAGTCCCTCGCTCGGGGAGGTCTGCGCAGAGAGCCGCTCGATCCGCGCCGCTTTGAGCAGGAGCCGGTATTGCGCTCCGGCCTCCAGCAGTTGCGCGATCTGCTCTTCGGAGAACATCGCGAGCGCCGGAGCCGCATCCGTACAATGGGCAGGCTTTGGGGTGGAGAACTCCAGCGCGGTAATATCCAGGGCTACTTGGGGCACTTCGCGCCCGGAGTGCGTCAGACTCGGGTGCCGGGGACGCCCCCAGCCGCCGACGCCCGCTCCGGCGAAGAGATGGAGGAGCGTGTCGTCGTACTCCGGCTCGGCGACATTCCCCCACGCCGAGGGATCGCCACGCAGGTCGATACCGCCTTCGCGGGGCGCTCCGCCGTTGAAGGAGACTTTTGCACCGGTAAAGACCGCGCCGGGCTGGGGATTCCACCGTCCGAAATCGCGGATCTCCACTTCGGCTCCCGCCGTAGTGGTAAAACGCCAGCCAAACTCTCCGGCGAACCAGCGTGCCTGTAGCTCGGCATCCGGAACGGGGCGCGGCAATTGCAGACTCCCTTCCGCCACGCGTGCGGAACACTCCGCTTCCGCGCGGCGCACCGCCTCCAGCCATTGCTCGTAGCGATCGGCAAGCTCCATGACACTAGGGAGTCGGCTGGGGTGCCGGGGGTTTTGGCTTGGGGATGATCCGGTCGATCAGGCTGTACATCAGAGGGAGAGCGACGGACCCGGGCGTGGCGGCGATCTGCTCTTTGAGCAAGGCAACGGCTTCGCGCTGCTTGCGGAGATTTGCCAGGAGGCCTGCGGCATGAATGGCGCAGCGGGACTGGTCGTTCTCGTTCTGGTAATACTTCCGCGCGATCAGGAGCGACTCCAACGCTCCGGAAGGATCGCGGGAGAAGAGCTGGAGCGTGGCAAGGCCTTCAAAGAGGACGCCGCTTTTCATGGCGTGCCCCTGCTTCTCCAGCGCGCTCTGCGCAGACTTCCGGTTCTTGCCAAACCAGCCCTGCGACGCGGCCCGGAAAGCGGAAAATTCGCCGGACAGACCGCCCTTCGCCTTGCGCTCCTTGAAGGGACGGTAGAGCGGATCGCCGATAAAGGTGTTTACCCACGAGAGTGCCGGAGCGGAAGCATAAGCCGCCTCGGCAAAGGTAAAGCCGCGCAGCAGCCGCTCCTGAAAAAGATCGAGATGGGGAGTCAAATGGAGGTAAGGCTCGTAGACATTTCCGAGCGTGGCAGCGGCGCCGCGCTCCAGCAGCGGAGCGCACCAGTAGCGGTCCGCCCGGAGGGTGGTGGCGCTGAAGGAATGGATATGCACGGCGATGGCGCCGGGCGCGAAGCGGAAGCCGGGGTTCGTCGGCGCGCCGGCGATCTGCTCCGAGTACCAGCCATAGTAGAGCGCGGCGTGCTGCATGGGGTAGTGACCGGGGAAAAGCTCGGGGCTATCCTCGTGGATGGCCGGGATGCCAGCGCGGAGGATGCTGCCTACCGCGCCGCGCAGCCATTCGTCACCTTCCTTGAGGCCGCCTTCCTTGATGGCGCGGCTGTCAATATAGGCAAAACCCCAGAGCCCCTGCTTCTCGGTGGCGGAAGCGTCGTCGATCATCCGCTGAACGGTAAACTGCGAGGCGGCGTCGAGCCGACAGACGAGCAGCAGCTCAGGCGGAAAGCCGCCGGAGAGCGCGGGCGCGGCGCTTTTGTAGAAGGGGTTGTCCACCGGGCCGGTAATCTGCTCAAGGGAATAGCCCAACATGGCCAGCTCCGAATCGACAGCGGCTTCATTGCGGTTTACCGGCGAAGGAATCCGCGCGGGCTGATCGCCCGGGATCGGCTCGGCCTGCGGCGCGATGCGCAGAGGGATGCCGCGCATCAGCACGGCGTAGCGCAGCTTGCTATGCACGACGCGCACGATGCCATACCGCGCGGGATGCGGCTCCACGCGCCACCAGCCCCGGTCCACCAGCGCCTTGCGCAGCGGTCCGGCAATATCGCTGTCATACTCCGTGCGCGAAATGGTCTCTTCGGTGGAGCAGGAGAGGCCCACGAGATGATCGAAAGGGATGCCCCTCTTCTGCGCGTAGGAGGCGGCGAGCGTTATCGATACGGGGTCGCGGTCATTGTAGACAACCACGGTTGCCTGCGCTTCCGGGCTGACCGATTCCGACCGGCCGGTCCATGGCAGCAGAGCGCAGAGCAGGAGCAGAAGAAAGAGAAAGCGTTTCATGACAGGGATGAGGTTTGCAGCTTCAATCCATCGTAGGCGATGCGCACCCCGGGCGGGAGATCCGCCTCGGTCGCGGCGTGGCCGAGCTCGTGGCAGAGATGCGTAAACCACGTACACCCCGGGCGGATGCGACCGGAGAAGGCAATGGCTTCCTCCAGATTCATATGCGTCGGGTGCGGCCGATGGCGCAGGGCATCGACGATCAGCAGCTCCACGCCCTCCATCGCGGCCTCCACCTCCGGGGCAACCCGCTTGCAGTCGCTCAGGTAGGCGGCGAGCTTGCGACCGTCGCGCTCAAAGAGGTAACCGAACACATGCGCCTGACCGTGCTCCGCCGGGAGCGGGACGATCCGCGTCTCCCCCAGCATGAATGGTCCGTCGATCAGATACGGTTCGGGGCGGACGTAGCCGGGGATCGGGTCCGCCACGTCAAAGGCGAACTGAAAGACGCGGCGCAGGTCCGCCATCGTCGGCGGCGCGGCGTAGAGGGGGATCGGATGATGAAAGGTGAAGGAGCGCAGGTCGTCGAAGCCGACAATGTGGTCCGTATGCGAGTGCGTGTAGAGAACGGCATCCAGCCGGCGGACCTTTTCGCGCAGGCACTGCTGACGGAAGTCCGGCCCGGTATCCACCACCCATGCGGCCTCCGGCGTCTGCACATAGATCGACGACCGCGTCCGCGTGTCGCGGGGGTCCGCCGAGGTGCAGATCGGGCAATCGCAGCCGATCATCGGCACCCCTTGCGAAGTACCCGTGCCTAAAAACGTGATCTCCAGTCCGGCCATAAAAGTGAGGAAAATTTTCGGGGGAAGCAGTGATGTATCGTTGAAAAAACGCCTCCAGTCTACATACTCCAGCCGTGGTCGCAACGCTCACTTCCCTCCGGATTCGCAATCTGGCCCTTGTCGAGGACCTGGAATGGCATCTCGCTCCCGGGTTTACCGCCGTGACGGGCGAAACCGGCTCGGGCAAGTCGATCATCCTCGGCGCGCTGAAACTGATCCTCGGCGAGCGGGCCGACAAGTCGCTGATCCGTACCGGCTCGGATCAGTGCACCGTGGAAGCGCTCTTTGAGATTACCGATGAGGGACGGCTCGCGCGGCTCAACCCCTGGCTGGAAGAGCAGGGCGTGGAGCCGTGTGACGGGGGGCAGCTCATCATCAAGCGCAGTCTCTCGCGCGGCGGAGCCAATCGTCAGTTCATCAACGCCAGCGCCACCACCCTCGCCGTGCTGCACGCGCTGGGCGATACCCTCATCGACCTGCACGGGCCGCACGATCACCAATCGCTGCTCTCCAGTGAAAAGCAGCTCGACCTCCTCGACGCCTACGCCGGGTCCACCGGTCAGCGACGCGACTACGAGGCCGCGTGGTCCGCGCTCAACGCCCTTATCGCCGAGCACACCGGACTGGCCGCCAGCGAAGCCGCTCTGGAGCGCGAGCTGGATCTGCTCCGTCATCAGGTCCGCGAAATCGAGGAAGCCGACCTCCGCGAGGAGGAAGAGGCCGATCTTCTTGCCCGCTATCGTCTTGCGGGCAACAGCCAGCGGCTCACCGAGCTCGTCGGCGGCATCACCGCCCGACTGGCCGATGACGAAGCCTCCGCCCTTGGCGCGCTCACCGATCTTACCCGACTCCTGCGCGAATTGGAAAAACTCGACCCCGAAGCCGGAGCCGACTTCACGCGCGCGCATACCAACGCACTCGCCGAACTCGAAGAGCTCAACCGCAGCCTGCAACACTACGGCAGCCGGCTCGAAAGCGACCCGGCCCGGCTGGCCGAGCTGGAAGAGCGGGTCAGCCAGCTCGAAACCCTCAAGCGCAAGTACGGGCCCAATCTCAGCGACGTCATCGCTTTCGGCCAGCAGGCCGCCGGACGCCTGCGCAAGATCGAAGGCCGTGACGCCGAACTCGCCGGGCTGGCCCGCCGGATCGACGAACAACGCGCCGAGTTGCGGAAGAAAGGCGAAGCGCTCACCCGGCTCCGCGCCAAAGCCGCGCCGAAGCTTGCCACAAACGTCCGCAACCAGCTTTGCGATCTCGGCTTTCAAAAGAGCGACTTCCAGATCGCCCTTCAGCCGTTCGACGCCCCCGGCCCACATGGGATGGAAGCCGTGGAGTACCTCTTCGCGCCGAACCCCGGCGAACCCGCCCAGCCGCTCAAAGCCATCGCCTCCAGCGGCGAAATCTCGCGCGTCATGCTCGCGCTCAAGAGCGCGCTCGCCGGGCAGGACCACATCGCGCTGCTTGTCTTCGACGAGATCGATGCGAACGTCGGCGGCGAAATCGCCCACACCGTCGGGGCCAAAATGCGCTCCCTCGGTGAGCGCCATCAGGTCCTCTGCATCACCCACCTGCCGCAGGTCGCCTCCTCCGCTGCCGCGCAATTCGTCGTCCGGAAAGCCTACACCGACGGACGCACCATCTCCGAGCTTACCGCCGTCGAGGGCCCCTCCCGCGAAGAGGAAATCGCCCGGATGCTCGGCGGGAAAACCCAATCCGCCCTCGCTCACGCCCGGGAGCTTCTGCGCGAACGGAAGTAGCGTCCTGCCCGCCCTCGCTCAGCAGGTCACATTTGAGCAAACGCCATCGTCACACCCCGGCAAGCAGGAAGCAGGCGGGGATGGTAGGATCGCATTCCATGGTGGATACCCCAATCATCGACTGCGACGTGCACCAGCCTCATCCCAGCCGGGAGGAACTGGTGGCCTACCTTGAGGAGCCCTACCGCTCGGAAGTGGCAAAGTGGGGGCCCCGACGCTCGGTCAGCTCCGGTATCCGGGGGGAGGACGGCGGCAACCGGCGCGATCTTGAGGCGGCGCGTTTGAGCGATCCGGCCTACTTCCGCGAGGCATTGCTGGACCGCTACGGCCATCGCTTCGCCCTGCTCTCGGGAGCCTTTGCGCCGATCGCAGGAATGCCCGACCCCGATTACGTCAACGCCATCTGCCGCGCCGCCAACGACTTCTACCGGGAGAAATGGCTCCCTGCCGACGAACGTTTCCGGCTCGCCATCAAGGTGCCGCTGCAAGATCCGGCAGCAGCGGCGCGGGAAGTGGAGCGGTTGGCCGGGGCACCGCAGATCGCGGCGGTCAGCTTCTTTGCAACGGCCAATCGCATCCCGTTTGGTGATCGCTACTACTGGCCGATCTATGAAGCGTGCCAGCGGCACGATCTGCCGATCCACTTCCACCCCTCCACCGGTCAGACCATCGCCAACGCCGCGATGACTGCCGCCGGGCATGCGACCACCTATCTGGAATGCCACGTCTGCCTTCCGCAGTTCTACATGGCGCAAACGGCGAGCCTGATTCTCAATGGCGTTTTTGAGAAATTCCCCGGCCTGCGGGTCATGTTGGTCGAAGGCGGGATCGCGTGGCTGCCACATCTGCTCTGGCGCATGGACGCAGAGTATAAGGGACTGCGCCAGCAGGCTCCTTTCCTCAAGCGGCTGCCGAGCGAATACGTCCGCGACCACGTTCGCCTGACAACCCAGCCGCTGGAAGAACCACGGCAGACAGAGCATCTGATACAGATTTTCAACATGGTGGATGCCGACCATACCGTGATGTATGCGAGCGACTTCCCCCACTGGGATTTTGACGAGCCGACCCGCCTCCCGCGCAGCCTCGGAGAGACGACGATCCGGCGCATCCTTCATGATACCGCGTGCGAGTGGTTTCGCCTGCCCCAGCTGGCAACCGCCTGAACCGTTCCCCCCTTTCTCCATCATGGCCTGGCAATCCAAATTCCTCTCTACCGAAGTGCCCGAGGGAGCGCGTCGATTCTTTGCCCACGGCAAACGCGAGATCGGCGTGATCCGTCATCGCGGGCGTCTCTACGCCGTACTGAACTTCTGCCCCCACGCCGGAGCGCCCGTCTGTCAGGGCGAGGTGGATCATCCCGTCTTTGTCGAGACGCCCGGTGGCGCGGGGTGTGTCACGCCAGAGCAGCCGACGCTCCGTTGCCCGTGGCATCACTGGGAGTTTGACCTCGCCTCGGGCGATTCCCTCTGTTCCGGAGGTCCGCGGCTCAAAACTTACGCGGTACGCGAGGAAGCCGGACAGATCTGGGTCGACTGCTGATCCGGCAAGCACCCTTCAGGGGCCACTTGACAAAAGCGCCGTGCGGTCCAACCCTCGATACCCATGCCCCGGCCCCACTGGTTTGAATCGTTGGCCCGCCTGCTCAATGCGCGACGGGTCTACGCCGTCGACTCCCAGCAGACCAACGGGACCCGGCTCCATTGCCAGCCCGGGCTGGAGCTGAACCTCACCTGCGGAGGACGCGGCAGATTGCGCGTTGGGCGGCAGCACTACCGGCTCAGCACGGGCACGCTCCTCTTCATCCCCGAGCCGTATCTTCACCAGCTCGCAGCCGAGACACCGGGCCGGTATATACGCAGCGTCCTCTGCGTCGCCGCTCCGCCGGCGGATTCCCATCCGATGATCCCGACGCTGCGGACATTGTTGCAGAGCGCGCCATTCCGGCGGCCGCAGTGCATTCAGTTGGGAGGCAGCATGGCGCGGGAGATCCGCGAACGGATCGCCCGGATCGCCGCCGAAGGGAACGAGCCGAAGGCGTGGTCCTCCGAAATGGTATTGGCGCAGACATGCGAGCTACTCATCCTCGCCGCGCGACTGGCTACTCAGCCCGCGCCGGAGCAGTCAGTTACCGCCCGGCTTGCGGAGGCCGTCGCTGCCCACATCACCACGCACCCTGACGCCGATCTGACAACCAAGACCGTAGCCGCGCACTTCGGCATCAGTCGGGAATACCTGAGCCGCCTTTTCCACCGCTACTTCGGCACTACCTACCAGCGCTACGTCTTACAGCAGCGAATGCTGTTGGCCCGACGACTGTTGGCGGAAGCCGACCGGGAAACGCCGCTGCTGGAGATCGCGCTGGA
>JBEBWR010000060.1:0-14440 GCA_040392045.1 Chthoniobacter flavus
GAAAGACGCACCCGCTCCCCGCCTGACGCTCCGCCAGTTCCGCGCTCTCCTCCGCGCACATCGTCGGCACCTTCATGCTATAGACATGCAGGCCCCGGGCAAACGCCTCCCGGTACATCTCCAGATGGTGCGCATTATCGCTCCCTACCAGAATCGCTTCCGCATCCGTATGACGATCCAGCATCGCGCGAAAATCCTCATACCCCGGTACTTCGATCCCCTGCTCCGCGAGCAACGCCATCCCCCGTTCCCGACGCTCCGCATCAAAATCGGACACCGCCAACAGCTCCACCTCTCCACACATCGCCCCCATCGTTCGGAGGTACCCCGGCACATGAGGATTCGCCGCCCCCGCGATCACCAGCTTTACCGGTTTCATAGCGCCCTCCCCTCCAGCGCCGCTGCGATCATCTGCTGAATTGCCTCATCCTCCAGCGCCCCCGTCACCTCCGGCATCGGCTCAAACAGCAGCGCCTCCGCGCTATCGACCGTCGCCAGAAACGCCCCCTCTGCATGATGATGCCCCACCAGCGGCCGGTTCGTCACCCGCCCCGCTGTAAAGTCGGCCAGAAGGAAGCGGGCGGCAGGCGCCGTATGCGGCAGCGCCTGGTGGATCTCCACCTCCGCCACCACGCCTCCCTCAAAAGCAGCCAGAGCAAAGCAGGCAGGCACTCCCATTACCGGCTCCACATGCAGCCGCTCCAGCCTCCCTCCCGCCAGCTCCCGCGAAGCCTCCAGCACATGCGCCAGCACGCCCGTATAAACCAACCCCGGATCGCCTCCGGAGGAAAGCCACGTCCACCGCAGGGAGCAGAGCGCTCCGCAAGCCCCCGACGCCACGACGCCAGCCACCTTCCGGTAGACTCCCCATTGTTTACACGACACCTTTTTCATCATGCTTTACTTCTTCAGCCGCTCAATCGCCTCTGTTAGTGCCTTCCGATACGCCGCCAGCTCCGTCGGGTCCGCATTATAATCGTTCGCCGCCTTCGCTACCTGCTGCGGCACGGAGAGAAGCTTCCGCGCCTTCCGCACCTCGGGCTGCTCCGCCTCGCCCGCTTTCTCGCGTTCGCTAATGCGGCGCTTGAGGAGCGCCAGATATTCGTAATCTTCCAGCCCGTCCCGCAGATTTTCCAGACGCAGCGAGGGATAGATCTGCCCCTTGGGTCCGGGGTAGATCAGATTTCCCATGCCGTTGCGGGACTTCCGCGTCCCCTGATGCACGTGGAGAATATAGGGACGCCACGCTGCCTCCGGCCACTGGCGGCGAATGTCCATATTCGTTCGCCATTCGCGATTCATCGCCCAGTACAACAGGCCGTCCACGCCATACATCCAGCTCAGCACCCCGTAGATCCGGCTGTCAAACACCGGGTAATCCAGAAAGAAGTTCGGATAAGGGCGGAGCGGTGTATCCGCGAGATACCACCAGACCTCCTGCCCCGACTTTTTCAATCCGTCAAATTCCTTCCGCGTCTCAGGCTGATCGAAATATTCGACCAGCGGAATCCAGACATTATAGAGATCCCGAAGCTCAGGGATCGGATTCGAGGTCTGCATCATTCTCAGATCGGGAAACGCCACGGAGAGCACCTCATGCGCCTGCTTCGCCGCCGGCAGATTTTTGTCCATGTGCCACCACAGCTCGTCCACTCCGTAGAAATAGACCTCGTCCTTCAGCCCCAAAGCATCGACCTTCTCCAGCATCGTACGGTAATTCACCACACGCCGCTCCACTTCCTCCTTTTCCGCTACAAGCTTTGATCCCCAACTGCGAATGGTGAAAAAATTCGTCCGATCCTTAATCGCCTCAAGCAACTCAAAGCTCGGATAAGACTCGCGCTCTGAGTGGTAAAGATTCGATGGAGGGATGCGATAGCTCAGCAAAAAGTCATAGATCGCGAGCTTTTCCGCTTTGGTTAGCGAAGTCCGCCCATACCACTTCTCATACGTCGATTCAAAGAAAGAGAAAGCCACCTTGAGGCTTCCTTTCTTCGGCAGCGAAAACTCCGCGACCCGCAGCGCCACTTCCACTTCCGACTTCGCGCCGCCTGCCTCCACCGCTACTTTCCCCCGGTAAACTCCGGGTGCTGTCCCCTCGGGAACAGAATAGCGAATCATCACCGGCGTAAAGTCTCCCGCCTCCACGGCAAACGAGTGGGTACCGTAACGGACCACGTCCGGAATCTCCCCCACGAAGTCGACCGCAATCCCCGGTCGCTCCGTGGTAACGCTTTGGATCGGCCCCCACTCCATCTGCTTCACCGGAAAGACTGCCCCGTCGTCATTCACCAGCGGGGAAAGCTGAAGCGTTGCCTCTTTGATCCCTACCTTCGGACCGGCAACCACCAATAGCTGCACACTCTCCACCTCATTACCCGCAGCGGAAAGCTCCACCTTCTGCGAGGAAAGTTCTGAGAGCACCTTGACCGCATCCGGACGTTTCTCCAGCCGCCGAGCCGTAGGCAACACCCGGAGGATAAAGGGCGTGCTCGCGCCGCTCGCCGCATAAAATTGCTCAAAGGCCTTATCCCGTTCCCAAGCGGCCACGGCCTCCGCTCGCTTGCGCTGCTCTTCGATCGCCGCCATCGCCTCCTCATACTCTTGGGTCCGCGCTGCCATCTCTGCGGCGAGGTTCGTCTCTACAAAACGTCCGCGATAGATTGCCAGCTCATCAATCAACCCATAAAACCAATAGTCATATCGGCCCGTGTCGCCTGCCGAGACGCCGACCAGCGCAGGCTCCTCGTTCTCGACCATGGCTTCATCCCCCTCTCCGGCGCGCCACTTCACGGTCGGCTGCTTGCGCCCGTTGATCCAGATCTCCATGGCCCCGTCGGAATGATAAGCCCGGACATCAACCCATTCGTTTTCTTTGATATTCCGCTGGGCCGTTATCGTTACCCACTTTCCCTCTGCGTCCTTGTACTTGAACTCCACGCGTCCGTCCCGCATCCCGAGCAGGTAATTCACCTGCTTCCAGTTGCCTTTCCTGAGGATGGTCCGATAGGAGTGCACATGGATTGGCTTAAACACACAATGAACCGTGAAATCCTCTTTCAGATTCACCAGGTCTGATGACGGCACCTCCAGCCACCGCTCGCCCGGCGTTACCAGAAAGGCTTTTCCATAGAGCCCCGGCTGGAGAATGTCGCCCCCTCCCTCACCCCTGATCGTGGCCGGGGTTTTCCCCGCGAGATCGGCGAAACCGCCATCGACCACCTCATTGAAGTCCCATTTTACGAGCAGCTCTTCCGCCGATAGCGCTCCCGTCATTCCGGCGCTTACGCCCAGAATCGTCACCCATGTACAAAGTCGCTTCATATCACTGCCCACCTTTCATCTGCCGCATCCGCTTTCCGTATACCATCACTCCTGCCGCACCCGCAATCATCAGGGCGACCGATCCCGGCTCCGGAATCTGTGCAGGTACCATCACAATCCGAAAGCCGATGCCCGTAGCCTCGGTCGCCGTCGCCCGCCAGTCCTGCGCAATTTCGGAGTTCCCGCTCGTCGCTCCCCGTCGGACTCGCGTCAGGGTTGTTCCGGTTAGCCGATACTGGGAATCGGTAATTTCCCCGGCGTTTCCAACCATATCATAAAGGCCATAGTAGGTTGAAGTCCCCGTGTAGGCCCCCACCGGAAGCAGTCCATTCAGCCCGCCGAAGTTCGCCGTATTGGGCGTTCCCGAAGGAGCGGCGGCTGTCGGCGCGGTATTCGAGCGCGTCCCATAGTCCCAGTAGCCGCCCTGACCGTCGTTGAGCGTCGGATCATAGTAGGCCGCTTTATACCATTCATCTTCGCTGACGACAAAATACTGATGAGTCATCCCCTCCGCCGCATCCATACGAACATAGTTATCCGTGGAAGCATAGTCGAGCCGGAGATCATACGATCCGTACTCCGTGCTCTCGCCATTGGTCGTCAGCCAGTTCACAAAGCGCGCCGCGTCAGTGAAGGTGACGAGTCCGATCGGGAAGCTCTCAAAACCCGGCTTTGCCGTATAGCTATAGTTCCCCGACGCGCCCGAGCGTTGTATCCATGTACTCATGCTGGTATGGTAAAGCCCGTTGGGATCGCTCTTTGCCGCCTCGTTAAGAAAGTCCACATACTGCGTCACGGTCACCTCATACTTCCCGATGTCGTAGGTATAGGCCACCGCTCCGTATCCGTCGGAGTTCGCGGCGTTTCCGATATCTCCCACCGTGACGAGTTCGCCGATCATCGAGGCTTGAAGAGGCAGCCCCGCCGTCAGAAGGCACATAGCCAACATTGCGATTTTCTTTGTCGTTTTCATGAGTCAGTTTCCTCCTGTTTTCTATTTAGGCTTGGTCTCCCCCCAACGCGGATCCGTGGCGGGGATAACGGTTCGAAACGTCTCCACACTCCCATCTGCCACCAGAAAATTTGCCGCCTGCCCGGGATGCCTCCGCTCGACATCGCCCCGCGTGGTGGACCGGAAACTCTCCGAGTTGGCCGCGGGCGCTTCGACAACCAGAAAAATCCGGTGCATCAGGAGCGGCATCCGCTCGTATTTCCAGACCGTCGTGATCGGATAGCTATACCGATATCCCACATTGCGCTTCGCCGTCTCTGCCGCTGGAAAGGCCGGGCAGATGAAGATGCCGACCGCGCGGGCGTAAGGAGGATTTCCCATATCCTCTTTCTTCAGGCCAAGGTAAGGCCCGAGCTTCGCCATCCAGGTGGCGCGCACGCTCGCATCCGCATCCGCGCCCTCGTAAACCACGGGGAAGCGGTTATTGTGCTCAATCGCATAGGCCTGAAACGCCACGCCCATCTGCCGGAGATTGGAAACGCACCCGACCTGCCTTGACTCTTCGCGCACCTTGCCGAGAACCGGCAGCACCAATGCCGCCAGCACACCAATCAGCACCACCACCAGCAGCAGTTGCAGGAGTGAGAAGCCCCGGGGGCGACGCTCGAATGGAGCGGCGAGGCTGAGTGATCCTGTGAGGGGAATAGACATCGGGGAGAAGGACTTGCCCGAAGATAGGTTTTTTTTCTTTCTGAACAACACTCCGTGAATTTAATCTATTAAACTCTGATGAAAAAATCCCCCACCCTCAAGGATGTTGGCGCTCACGCAGGCGTAACCGCGGCGACGGCCTCCATGGCATTGCGACGCGATGCGCGGATCTCTCTGGAGACGCAGCGGCGCGTTCAGCGGGCCGCCGAGGAACTGGGCTATCGGCCGGATCCGATCCTCTCCGCGCTGGTCTCCCGGCGGAAGGGCAGCCGTACGCGACGGACCTTCGCCAATCTCGCCATCCTCATCGACGAGCGTTGGCTGATCGACGGCCAGCCGCCCCTCTGGATGCAAAGCTTTCTGGGCGGCGCTGCGCAGATGGCACAGCAGCTCGGCTATCAGGTCAGCCCCCTTTACTACCCGCGCGATCTCGTGCCGGGGGCGAACGCAGACCGCATCCTTCATGCCCGGGGTATCCGGGGCGTGGCGCTCTTTCCCCTCCCGGGAGAACAGAAGGACTTCGTGCTCGACTGGGAGCACTATGCGCTGGTGGTGATCGGTCACCCCCGGCTTCCCCGGATGCCGCACCGCGCGGGGAGCGACGCTTTCGCCGCGATGAACCTCGTCTGTCAGAAGCTGCGCGAGTATGGCTATGGGCGTGTCGGCCTTGCGCATGAGCGTCATCAGGAGAGGGAACTTCGCTATGAGTTTCTCGGTGCGCTGACCAAGGAGCAGCATCTCTCCCGACGCACCTTCCGCGTGGTCCCACCCCATCTCCCCGAGCGACTCGAACGCGATGCGTTTCTCGCATGGGTCAGGAAGCACCAGCCCGAGGCGGTTATCACCGTGGAGGAGCGCCTGCTCCATTGGCTCCGTGAAGAAGGCTGGCGCGTTCCCGAAGAAATCGGCGTGGCGTTTCTCAACACGCATATCCTGCAAACCCCCGACGCTTCCGGTACGCTCCTCCATAATAGCGCCACCGGCGAGAACGCGATTGAGCTGCTGCACAACCAGCTCCTGCGCGGCGAAACCGGCTTCCCCGAGACGGTTAAGGAAATGCTGACCTACCCGCACTGGCAGGAGGGCTGTACCTTGCGTACTTTACCTCGCTGATCCGCAGCCCCTCCGGAACCGGGCCAGCACGAGAAGCCCCGCGCCCGCGATCAACATCACCACGGCTCCCGGCTCGGGAATCGACTCTTCAAACTCGGGAGTCACCGCGAGGTAAGCCATATTCCCGAGCAGCTGATGAATCTGCGTTGTCGGATGAGTGCTATCCCAGAAAAGGTATTCCTCCGGATGATCCGCAATATCGTCCCACAAAATTCCATAAGTCCATGCCTGCCCGTCCGTATTGGTTAACCCGTACTCCGCCGGGTTGTCCATGATGTCGCTGAAAATGGCGTGAATATCCAACTCGATAATCTCGATCTCCGGGAGCAGATCCCGCAAGCCTTCGATGCTCAAGGAAAGCCCCGTGTTAAAGAGCGAGGCGAATTGATTGGCGGCATCGCGCTTGGCCTCATCGGTAATGTAATCGGGCTTGAAGCCGAGCGACGGCAGATTCGGCACTACGAAATGACGCCCCCCATTCAGATACAGACTCTGAATCGCGTCCGAGATATTCAGGTTCGCCGCATTCACCGTGGTCTGTAACGTGCCGAAGTCCATCCCGGCTGCGACCCAGTCAATCGCGTCGTTCCCCCCGCTCCAAACCGTATAGAGCGCTGACGACACATCGGGAAAGGCTAGAGAACCCGAAATACTGATATAGTCGGAAACCTGAGTCTGGAGATTTGAAAGCTGATAACCGCTGACGTCTTTATAGCCCTGCCCCGTCGTTGATCCGGCCCACGCAAAATTGGTGCCGGTCGTCCCGTCGCCCGGATTGCGCCCCAGATCGATCGGATGCGATCCGATATCTCCGCCGACGAGATTCCCCGCCAGATACTCCACCCAGGTCGGCCCGGAGGACCATCGCCCCTCAGCGGCGATGTGATACTCATTAAACGCCGAGTCGTAATAATTCTGATCGTAATGAGAGAAATAAGAGATGAAAATATTGGTCCCGACCGTCGCAATCGTGTTCCCCCGGTCGCTCAGGCTATCGCCGAAAGCGATCACTCCGGAATAGGAGCTTTGCCCCAAAGCCGCGACCGCCGATCCCAACAGGAACGCCGCAGTCACCACGGATTGACAGGAGGCACGGAGACCTTGCGAAAGGGCGGAAGAGAGGAAGCTCATGTCAATAAAGCGGCTGCAAGCGGTTGAAGGACGGAGGGGTTGCAGGGCATTTAGAGAGGAACAAATTCGTGAACACGTTCTAACCGGCCACCCCGCCCATTTCAGCCTCGCGCAGCCGCCGCTCCTCCTCATCAATCGCTGCCGTGTCGCGCACCAGCGCGCGCATGCTCAGGAGCCATGTGATCCCCGAGAGCAGGATCACCAGCGACACGGAGAGAAATGCCGCGGTCCAGCTGGCATGATCGCGGATATAGCCGATCAGCGGCGGCGAAATGGCGTCGCCCAGCGCGTGAATGACAAAGATGGTCAATGCAAAGGCAGTGGCGCGAATGGGAGCCGGAGTGACGTTTGCCACAGCGGTGTTACACGGCCCGGTATTCAGAAAGAGAAAGAAGATGGCGACGAATACAAGCACCCACGCCCACGGAAACGGCGCGAAAAGCATCCCGACCGTCGCCGGAAACCCCAGCAACATCCCGCACCCCGATACGAGGAAGTACGACCCCGCGAAGCGCCGACGCAGACGATCCGCCAGCCAGCCGCCCAGCAGGGTGGAGATCAGCCCCGCGACGACTACAATCATCCCGAACTTGAAATTCGCCTCATCCAGCGGGACCCCGCGCGCCTCTTCCAGATAGGTGGGCACCCAGAAGGAGAGTCCGCCGATGGAGAAGGTGAGCGCGGTCTGCGCTCCCATGTTGTAGAGGAAGGACGGTATCCGGAAGAGCCGCTTGTAATCTTCCCACCCTGCCTTTTTCTGCTGCACCGCTGCGACAGCGGCATTTTCGCGAGGTTCCCGCATGAAAAATGCCCAGAGCGCGAGCAATAGCCCGGGCGGTACGGCGAGGTAGAACGCCCAGTGCCAGCTCATATGCGCGGCCGCCCAGCCGCCCCAGATGTATCCGAGGGCGCTCCCGACAGGGATGGCGACGTAGAACCACGCCATCATTTGTCCCCGTCGCTCCACGGGGAAAAGGTCGCTGATGATGGTCGGCGCTGCCGGTCCATACCCCGCCTCGCCGATCCCGAGGAACACCCGCGCGAACAACAGCCCCAGGAAGCTTCCCGCCAACCCCGAGTACCCGCAGGCCAGTGTCCAGAGCGCAACGCTGACAGCGATCAGCTTCCAGCGCGACGTCCGGTCCGCCAGCCAGCCGAAGACCGGCGCGGTGAGCATGTAGCTGACGAGAAACGCGGTCCCAAGCAGCCCCGCCTTGGCGTTCTGATGCGGGTCGCCGGGGAGGAATTCCTCTTTAATATGGGGCAGGACCGCTGTGATGAGGTAGCGGTCGAGATAACAAAAAAGGTTAATGAGCAGCAGAAGCGCCACCGACTGCCGGGCATTGGGAATGGAGGAGCGATTCATGCGCTTCCGCGCATCCCGCACTTTTCCCTGCAAAAAATCAAGCTCCTTCGGCTACTGCGTGGCGTTCTTCGTGCTACAGCGCGGGGTAAAATCCATCGGATTACCTTCTTTCATGAATCATCCCGGCTGGACTTTCGCTTTTTGGGGAGTGATCCTCCTTCTTATCGTGCTCTACTTTATGGTACAGCTCATCACGGCCTTGATCGTGGGTGTTTTCTACTACCTGCTGGCTGTGCTCATGACCGCTTATGACGGCTTGCTCACGTTGATTTCCCAGCCTATTGCAGGCTGCATTTACACACTGATCGCTCTCGTTCTGCTCTCGGTCCTCGGTCTCCCCCTGCGCCTCTATCGCCCGCTGAATGTCTGGTGGAAGCGCCGCTGGTGGATGCCGATTGCCATGGGGGCCTTCGCCTTCATCCTGATGGCCTTCTCGTGGCTCCCCGCCCTGCGCTGGAGCATGACCGACCCCGAGCTGGGTATCCCCGTAGAAACTTTCCACCCGGTTCTGGCGTTCGGCGGCTGGTTGCTCACGCTCTTTTCCGTTCTCCACTTTTATCCGCCAGAGTCCTCTACCCTTCTCGCACGGAAGCTTCGGAAGGGCACTTGAGAGTCGCCCGGGATGGCGCGGGAGTTTTCCAGACGCGTGGGGGACTACTCTACCTCATACGCCTCTTCCTCCAGCGCCAGCGGCTCGGCCGGACGAAACTCCGGATGCCGTACCCGCCCGCCTGCTTGCGCCGTCCAGCCCCCTGCGGCAATGACCACCAGCGTGGCCCCACCCACGGCGGCCACCCAGCGCCCCTCTGACTGCCACCTGCGCCGGTTCGCCAGTAGGGCTCCGCCGGTGATCAATGCCAGCGCGGCATAGGCCCAGATGACGCGGTCTCCCCGATCCAGATGCAGGTCGAGCCACGCCTGCCCCTGCTCGTCTACCGCGCCGCGCACTTCCCGGTACGCCTGCTTGCCGGCCCAGTAGATCGGCCCCGCCGCCACGGCGCAGCCGCCGATCAGGGCGAGCGCCACCAGTCTCGCCTCACGGCTACGCAGCCAGCAGGCAAGCCCCAGCGCAGCGATGCCGAGGACGAGTCCAAGCACCAGTACATGAGCAGACACCGCATGGAAGTAGACTGGCGTCATTTTTTCCGCGGCTCCCCGGTGCGGTCCCACTCTGCGAGCTTCTTCATATAGCGCGCCGGGTCCGCCTTGAAGTCGTTACGGCAATCCTTGCAGCAGAGCTTGATCTCCCCCCCCTCGTAAGCAAAGCCGATCGGCTTGCCCATCTCGCCGAGCTTGTCGTCCGAAACGAGGCAAAGCTCGTAGGGATAGCGCTTTACCGTCGGCCGCTTCTGGATTCCCCGCTGGCCCTGCGGTCCCTGTGACATCGCTTCCGGCTGCGCGCCCAAAAGACAAAACCCGCCGATGATCAGAGCAAAAATGGTGCGTATCATACCTTATAAAGCACCGCTCCCGCGCCAAACCCTCAGGAAAAAATACCCTTAGTAAAAGGGATAGGAATCGCCTTTTTTCGGCGTTTTCCACGGTCCACGGAAATATTCCCCGTGTCCATCCATGAAAATAATGTTCCCTGGGCCTGAAAGCGGGAGAAAAGCTCGATCAGGTGGAGTTGAAACTTGAGAGCGCCCTGACCGGGCCTGATGACGCCGCGATCCCCGCAGACTCCGTGACCCTTCGCATGACCGCGCAGGAAGGGTTGCTCCCGTTGAGCCGTCCGCAGAACGTGAAAGCCGGCGACACCCTTGGCTGGTGGATCACGGTTCACCTCCCCGCCGCCTCCGCACCCGGCACCTATCGGGGCATCCTTCAAATCAGCGCGGGCGGGCAGACCCTTCACCGCCTGCCCCTCGTCGCCGAAGTCGAGCCCTTCGCTCTTCCTGCTCCGGATATCGCCATGTTCGTCTACCACAACGAACGCTACTTTCCGAAAGGCGGCTTCCTGACCGCCGAGCAGCGTGCCGCCTACTACCGCGACATGAAAGAGCACGGCATGAACACCGTGACGGTCTACAACAACCCCGACATCGACGGCACGCAAATCGACTTTGAGCGGGACCGCAGTTGGCTACTGCCTCAAAAGCGTATCGACGAGCTGAACGAAAACGGCTACATCCTCGACGAGCAGGAAGTTCACGAACGCGCCCAATTTGGCCTGAAGCCCGTCATGGATCTCATCGCCAAGAGCGAATTGGTCACCCCCGGACAGTCCATCCTGCTCCTTGCGCATAAGGCCGGGCAGTACGGCTGGGGCGGCATCCCGTCCCCGGCGCTCAAAGCCACCATGGATGAGTGGGCAAACCACCCCGAGTGGCCCAAGCCGCTCTACTACGTGAACGATGAGATTGAGGGCCACCCTGACCGGATCGCCGCCGCCCGTAAAATCTTTGACCGCCTCAAAGAACTTCGCCTGCCGCTCACCACCGTCTCGGCAAACATCGCCGTGAAAGAGACAGGCCATGACTACAATGTCTGGATTCAGCTCGAAAAGCGCATCACCCCCGAGATGGCGCAGCAGGCGCGGGATCACGACGCTCAGCTCTGGGTCTATAACTGCAATATGGACGCCCGGAATACCCAGCTTACCCGCGCGCTCTTTGGCCTCTGGGCCTACCGCAGCGGCATCAAAGGCGTGGGCCTCTGGGGCTACTACGACGCAAAGAACTGGTATGCCGACGCCGACGGCACCATCCACGGCCGCAACGGACGCTTTGGCCTCTCCCGGATCTGCCCTTCGCCCGCCGGACCGATTCCCACCCTTTCATGGGAGACCACACGGGAAGGCGCTAAAGACTACCGCTACGCCATGCTCTTTGATCAACTGCTCGCCCGCTTGAAGGAAAAAGCCGCTGCCGACACCGCCGACGAGGGGCTCCAGCGCCTCGTAGATAGCGCCGTACGCGCCCGCAAATCGCTGCTGGAGTCGATCCCGGTGGATGCCATGGCGCCGCTCGGAAGCAACCCCTATGGAGCCGCGGTGGACCAATTCATCCCCGTGCTCGGCATGAGCGGCGATCCCCGGCTCACCTCCGAGCAGAAGCGCGTCGGGCTTGCCTCCTATATCCGGCGAATGGATGCGGCTCTCAAAGAATAGCCCTCCGCCCAATCTTCAGGGAGAGGCTGCACAGAGTCATTGACCCCGCCCCCGCACTTTACTAGCCTCTCCCCTCTCTACAATGAAGATCAAACGCGCCCTCATATCCGTATCCGACAAAACCGGACTCGTTGACTTTGCCCGCGAACTCGCCGCTCTCGGCGTGGAAATCATCTCCACCGGCGGCACCGCCCGGCTCCTCCAAAGCGAGGGCATCGAGTGTGTCGAAATCTCGGCCCACACCGGCTTCCCCGAGATCATGGACGGTCGCGTCAAGACCCTTCACCCCAAGGTCCACGGCGGCCTCCTCTACGTCCGGGGCAATGCCTCGCACGAAGCGCAGGCCAAGGAGAACGGCATCGAGCCGATTGATCTCGTAGTGGTCAATCTCTACCCCTTTGAAGCCACGGTGGCCAAGGAGGGCGTCACCCTTGAGGAAGCCATTGAGCAGATCGACATCGGCGGCCCCTCCATGCTCCGCAGCGCGGCGAAGAACTATCGCTCCGTCACTGTCGTGGTCGATCCGGTCGACTACGCCGACGTCCTTGAGAGCATCCGCGCGAACGAAGGGGCCACCACGCTCAAGCTCCGCGAACGCCTCGCCATCAAAGTCTTTGTCACCACCTCCCGGTACGACGGCGCGATTGCCAACTACCTGAACAAAGAACAGGAGACCACCTGCTCCTTCTCCGTCTCCCTCCCGCTCACCGCCCGCCTCCGCTACGGCGAAAACCCGCACCAGCATGGCTCGCTCTACGGCGACTTTGACGACTATTTCCAGAAACTCCACGGCAAGGAGCTCTCCTTTAACAACATCCTCGACATTACCTCGGCCTCCCGTCTCATCGACGAATTTGCCGAGCCGACTGTCGCCATCCTCAAGCACACGAACCCGTGCGGCGTCGGCAGCGATCCCGACCTCCGGGCCGCGTGGGACAAAGCGTTTGCGACCGACAAGCAGGCTCCCTTCGGTGGGATCATTATCTGCAACCGTCCGCTCACCGAGGCGCTCGCCAAGGCCATCAGCGAGATCTTCTCGGAGGTCATCATCGCCCCGGAATTCGAGCCGGAAGCCCGCGCCCTCCTGCAAAAGAAGAAGAATCTCCGCCTCATGCGCAAGCTCGCCGAGCCGAAGCGCAGCGGCGCGGACCTCGATATCCGCAGCGTCATCGGCGGCCTGCTCGTTCAGGAGCGCGATCACGAGAAGCTCAGCGCGCTGGAGAACAAAGTCGTCACCCAGCGCCCGCCCACGGCGGAAGAGATGAAAGCCATGCTCTTCGCGTGGAAAGTCGTCAAGCACGTCAAGAGCAACGCCATCGTCTACACGGGCAAGGACCGCACGCTCGGCATTGGCGCGGGTCAGATGAGCCGCGTGGACGCTTCCCGCATCGCGATCTGGAAGGCAAAAGACGCCGGCCTCTCCCTTGAGGGAAGCGTCGTCGCAAGCGACGCCTTCTTCCCCTTCCCCGACGGCCTCATCGCCGCCGCTGAAGCCGGGGCCACCGCTGCCATCCAGCCCGGCGGCTCCGTGCGCGACCCCGAAGTCATCGCCGCCGCCGACGAGCGGAAAGTCGCCATGGTCTTCACCGGCATGCGCCACTTCAAGCACTGACGTTTCGCCATGAGCACCCTGCGCCTCGGCGTTAACATCGACCACATCGCCACCGTCCGGCAGGCCCGTTACGCGGGCCTCTACGGCACGCACAACTGCGAGCCCGACCTCGTCACGGCAGCCGCCGTCGTCGAAGCCGCCGGGGCTACAGGGATCACCATTCACCTCCGGGCCGACCGGCGTCATATTCAGGACGCCGACGTTTACGCCCTGCGCAAGAGCATCACGACCAAGATGAATCTTGAGCTGGGCAACACCCCGGAGATCGTCGCCATTGCCCTCGGGATCAAGCCCGAGGACGTCTGCCTCGTCCCGGAGAACCGCGAGGAAGTCACCACCGAAGGCGGTCTCGATGTCATTGGGCATTACGAAACCCTTGCCCCCACCGTGGAGAAACTTCGCGCGGCAGGCACGCGGGTCAGCCTCTTCATCGAGCCGGACTTCGCGCAGATCGACACCAGCGTCCGCCTCGGAGCCGAAGCCGTCGAGCTGCATACCGGAGCCTTCGCGAACGCTCAGGGCAGCGAACAGCTCGCCCAACTGGAGCGCATCCGCGAAGCCGCCGGGTACGCTCACCGCAAAGGCTTGCAGGTCAACGCCGGGCACGGCCTGAACTATACAAACACGCACCTCATCCGCCCCGTCCCGCATCTGGAAGAGCTGAACATCGGGCACTCCATCGTCTCCCGCTCCCTCTTCGTCGGGCTGGACCGCGCCGTCCGCGAGATGCTCGCCCTCATGGAAGGGCGACCGCTTTAAGGCAACCGCAATGGAGATCCTCGGTATCGGCATCGACCTCGTGGAGAACGCCCGGATCGAGCGTTCCGTCGCGCAGTTCGGCGACCGCTTCCTGAGCCGCGTCTTCACCCCGGGAGA
This sequence comes from Chthoniobacter flavus, assembly GCA_040392045.1. Taxonomy (GTDB): domain Bacteria; phylum Verrucomicrobiota; class Verrucomicrobiia; order Chthoniobacterales; family Chthoniobacteraceae; genus DATMFV01. The sequence continues at coordinate 14,195 of JBEBWR010000060.1, forward strand.
GCGTGCCTACTGCGACGCCATGCGGAATCCCGCGCCGCACTACGCCGCCCGATTCGCCGCGAAAGAGGCCGTTGCCAAAGCCTTCGGCTGCGGCATCGGCGCGGAGATGGAGTTTCACGAGATTGAAGTCATCCGCAGCGAAAGCGGCGCTCCCGCCATCACCCTCCACGGCAAGGCCCGGGCCACCGCCGAAACGCGCGGTCCCCTCCGGCTCTTCCTCTCTCTGAGCCACACCGATACGCACTC
>JBEBWR010000061.1:0-14268 GCA_040392045.1 Chthoniobacter flavus
ATCTTTCTGGAGAACATCACGCAGTTCATCGTCGGGGCGGAGCCAAAGTACTTCCCCGAGCTGCTGCCGAATAACTCCGTGGAAGGGCCGGGCGGAATCACCGTGGCGACCAACGACCTGCTCATCCCCGTAATCACGCTCATCCTGCTCGCGGGGCTGCACTTTCTGGTGATGAAGACAAAAATCGGCACGGCCATGCGCGCCCTGTCGTTCAACCCCACGGCGGCATCGCTCATGGGGATCAATAACAGCGTCATCATCTCCTTCACGTTCGGCCTCGGCTCCGCGCTGGCAGCCGCTGCGGGTATCCTTACGGCGATCTCCCAGCCCTCGCTTGATCCCTTCATGGGCATCCTTCCCGGGATCAAAGCCTTCGTGGCTGCCGTGCTCGGCGGCATCGGGAATATCCCCGGCGCAGCCGTCGGCGGCCTGATCATCGGCATTCTCGAAACGATGGTCGTCGGCTACCTCTCGCCGATGTACCGCGATGCCATCGCCTTTGCCGTGCTCATCCTGATCCTTATCTTCCGGCCCAACGGGCTTTTCGGAAAAGTGGAGCGCGAGAAGGTCTGACCCATGAACTGGAAGCTTCCCAAGACCTGGCTGATCGCGGCGATTACCCTCTTCGCCATCGCCTCCCATTTCGAGAAATCGATCGACCCGTATTACTTCGATATCCTGATCTCCATCGGGATTAACATCCTCCTCGGCGTCGGGCTGAATCTGGTGAACGGCTACACCGGCCAGTTCTCCCTGGGGCATGCCGGCTTCATGGCCGTGGGCGCGTATACCGCCGCCTCCATGACCATCCATCTCGGCCCGTGGATGGCGCAGTGGACCGGCGGGGACGCCGCCCCGTTCCTCTGCGCGCTCATCGTTGGCGGGCTGGCCGCAGCAGTCACGGGGCTGGCTGTCGGCATCCCGTCATTGCGCCTCAAGGGCGATTATCTCGCCATTGTCACCCTCGGCTTCGGAGAGATTATCCGCGTGGTCTTTCAGAGCATGGAGTCCGTCGGCGGTCCGCGCGGACTGGCGGTCCCGACGCAGCCGTCGCACTACCTTTTCTGGACCTTCAGTTCCGCCGCCCTTTGCGTCTACATCATCGTCCTGCTGGTGAACTCCACCTACGGGCGCGGCTTCCTCGCCGTGCGCGATGATGAAATCGCGGCGGAAGCCATGGGGATCAACACGACGAAATACAAAGTCCTCGCCTTTGTCATCGGCGCGTTCTTCGCCGGAGTCGCCGGAGGGCTGTATGCGCACTTCAAGCAGTTCATCACTCCCGAGGGCTTCAACTTCCTGCGTTCGGTCGACATCGTTGTCATCGTCATCCTCGGCGGCATGGGGAATACCCCCGGCGTCATTGCCGCCGCCATCCTGCTTACCATCCTCCCCGAAGGCCTCCGCGCTTTTGCCGCGTGGGACGCCCTGCCGGACCGCATCGCCGAGATCATCCGCAACCGCATGATCCTCTACTCCCTGCTGCTCGTCGTCCTGATGCTGCTCCGCCCGCAGGGGCTCTTCGCCGGGAGCGGCGGGATCGCCCGTCGCCTGAGGAAGAAAGGAGCCGGCGCGCCATGAACCCGACGCCTCAACCGCTCCTGGAGCTTCGGCAGTGCACCGTGCAGTTCGGCGGTCTCAAAGCCGTCTCCGAGCTCGACCTTACCATTCATCAGGGCGAACTGATGGGCCTCATCGGGCCGAACGGCGCGGGGAAAACCACCGCATTCAATCTCATCACCGGCGTCTACAAACCGACCTCCGGCGACATCCGCTTTGACGGCGACTCGGTCGTCGGCCACACTCCGTATGCCATCACCGGCCGGGGCATCGCGCGGACGTTTCAGAACATCCGGCTCTTCGCCTCCCTGAGCGTCTTTGACAACGTACGCACCGCCTGCAACATGCACCTCTCGCACGGCATCTCTCACGCCCTCTGGCGCGGAGCCGCCTTCCGCCGCGAGGAAGCAAAAGTGGAACAGACTGTCGGCGAACTGCTCGAAATCTTCCGCCTCAATCACCTGCGCGACGTCTGCGCCACCTCCCTCCCCTACGGCGACCAGCGGCGACTGGAGATCGTCCGCGCACTGGCCACCCGCCCGAAACTCCTCCTTCTGGACGAGCCCGCCGCCGGGATGAACCCCACGGAGAAAGTCGAGCTGATGAATCTCATCCGATTCACTCAGGAGCGCTTCGGGCTGGCCGTACTGCTCGTCGAGCACGACATGCGGGTCGTCATGGGCATCTGCCAGCGCATCGCCGTCCTCGACTACGGGAAGAAGATCGCCGACGACACCCCCGAGGCCGTGCGGAGTCACCCGAAAGTCATCGAAGCCTATCTGGGGGAATGATCTGTCATGCTGGAAGTCCGCGATCTTCATGTTAACTACGGCTCCATCTCCGCGCTGCACGGAGTAAGTCTCTCCATCCCCAAGGGAAGTATCGTCACGCTTATCGGCGCAAACGGCGCGGGAAAATCGACCACGCTCCGCGCTCTCTCCGGGATCGTCCCTGTCAAATCGGGCAGCATCACCTTCGAAGGCGAGCCGATTACCAATCTCCCGCCGCACAAAATCGTCGCGCGCAAGCTCTGTCATGTCCCCGAAGGACGCATGGTCTTCGCAAACCTCACCGTGATGGAAAACCTCCTCATGGGCGCCTATCTCCGGCGGGATAAAAAGAATTACTCCGGCGAACTCGACTACATCTTCAGCATCTTCCCGCGCCTCAAGGAGCGCGAAAAGCAGCTCGCGGGCACCCTCTCCGGCGGCGAACAGCAGATGCTGGCCATCGGCCGCGCGCTGATGAGCAAACCCGCCTGTCTCATGCTTGATGAGCCATCACTAGGCATCGCCCCGCTGCTCGTAAAGACGATCTTCGAGAAGATTGTGGAGGTGAACAGCACTCTCGGCATCACCATCCTCCTCGTAGAGCAGAACGCGAATCTCGCGCTGGAAATTTCTCACCACGGCTACGTGCTGGAAACGGGCCGGATCATCCTCGAAGGCGAATCCGAAAAACTCAAAGCCGACCCCAAGGTCCGCGAAAGCTATCTAGGTGGGGTATAGGGTTGCTCCCGATTCAGAAGGAAGTAGACGATGAAAGCATTTCTCCTCCTTTTGATTTGTCCGATCATCTGTTTTGGTGAAATCGATAACCCGATTGAGGACTTCATCGCGACGGTGCATTCCGCTGCATCAAGTGACAAAATCATGGTGCTGGTTACCAATCTTCGTGGAGCTGAACGGCAGGAAGTCTGGCTTTCCTCACCAACATTGACCAACGGGAAAGCGGGTAATATCTGGCGACTATACCAAAGCGCGGATAGCGGATTTACCGTCTACGATCAACCCATTGTATTTCGCGCAGAGGCCTTTACGATCCGCAAGAGTACAAAACACGGAAGCGAATTACTAACCTACCACCCCGGAGGTGCCGGATCAGGCTCTATTATCGCATTTTCCTGGAACGGCGAAATTCTGGAAGAGAGAAAGGTCGAAGAAGTTTCTGTTGAGAAACCGTCAAAGACCTACCGCGAAATCGTCCAATCCGATTGGCCCGGAAGGGTCAGGACCGTGCCGAAAAGCGAAGCCCGGAAAATCAGAATTCCTTTCTCCGGAAAAGAGGAATGAGAGCGCAAACAGGCGTTGAAAAATTGAGAGCTTTGTGGAGATTCGCCATAAGGTGCTCGCCTCTTTTTTTCATCTTGCTGATACAGTCTCCATCCATAAACGCCAATTCCATCGGAACGAATGAGACGGCAATACCACGGCTTTCATCCTCAGAGTGCAAAAGGATTTCAATCTCGGATCTGGTTTGGTTATTGCGCTACCGGTTGGCGATCAAGGTTCATTTTATCGAGGCATCGTATGGTTCTCAGGATGCCCAAACTCAAAAAGAACGCTATGAGGAAATAGCCACCATCGCTCCGCAGGATCGCACGGAGGCTGAGATCAACTTCATGGAGTGTGTTTCCGATCCCTCCTTTGATCGTCTTGTGATTGGTCCGAAATATCAAAGAGAAACCCTCAACCCGGATGATTTCACCACTGCGGCCTCGCCGCGACCCGAGCATATCGGCAGGATCATTGAAACAACCTATACCGGATATCGCGTTTCATTTTTGAATGATTCATGGCTGATCGAACCCAAGGCATCGCAAAGCATCAGCAGCACGGTTTCCCTAAAACTCGACAACTCAGAAATGGCGCCCGCCTTGGATGCTCTTCAAAGGGAGGTGCTGAAACCATTTGGAATCCATATCGGATTCGTCGCCAGCGCGTTTAATAAGGATAGAGGAGGCAGGATTTCCCTTGATATCAGGAACACGAACCTCCTCATATGTCTCGCGCAATTCTCTGAAGCTCTGGGTCCTGATATGATCTGCACAATCCGCGGCCAAAACGGCTTTCGAAAGCTACAGTTCAATCGCATCAACAGGCGCTAATCATTAGGTCCGCCGTCGGTGCCTCTCGTATGCTCAAACCCTCCGCGAGTCATGCGGAACGCACTCACTCGCCGCCCCCCCCTTGACCCGGACGGCGAAGACCCGCAGACAACGCTGTTCTAATCCTTTCCGGGCTGCTAAGCTTGTCGCCATGGCTGATCCCAATTCCTTTTCACCCGAAGTTTCCCGGCAGAATCTCCGCGAGTTCGGAGCACATTACGACTACGATGTCAGCTACCTTTTGGAGCTGCTCAATGCTTCAGAAGCAGCCTTCCGCGCGTTCGAAGCCGCGATGGGAATGAGCCGCGTGCAGCATGATGCCCCTACGGACCTGCTGATGATCGCGAAACTCGCCGCCATGAACGCCCAGGACTGCGGCCCTTGCACGCTCCTCTCTGTCAAGATGGCGCGGGAGGCGGGCGTAGAAGAGCGCATCATCCGCGCCGCGCTCAAAGGCGGCGAAGGGTTGAGCGATCTCCAGCGCGACGTGCGCGAATATGCCGTCGGCGTGGGGCTCAATCAGGAGCTTCCCGCCGATCTGCTGCCGCGCCTGCGCGAGCAGTTGGGCGACGCCGTGCTGGCGGAGCTGGCCGTGAGCATCGTCGGCACCCGGATCTACCCCACGCTCAAGCGCGCGCTCGGTCATTCGGAGAGCTGCGCGCTCATCCCGGAGCTGAGGGACTAACCCTACTCCGCCCGCTGCTTTCGCAGCCAGCCACGCAGCCCCAGCCCGACCAGTGTGACGCCCGCCAGCGCGGCCACTCCGGGCTCGGGGATCTGCTCAATGCGCAGATTGGCAACGGAATACTCCATGTTCACCCCCAAGCGGGTGTGTGCATAGAAGTGGAGGTACTCGCCGCCCGCCGTGGCTGAAGGATTGATAAACTGAAAGGAAGCATTCGCCCAGTTCTCCGTGCGGTCACCATCGGAGATGCTCACGGTGAAAGTCTGTGAGGCGGGATCGATATTCAGCGTAATGTTGTAGACCGTGCTGCCGTCCGCTGCGGACTGGAACAGCACCTCTGGCGAGACAAAACGGATGCCGCCCGCGCCGTCACTTTCGATGACCGTCCAGCCGCCCGCTCCATCATAGCTGACACCCCAAGTGTTCGTCGTTGTGGCATCATAGGCATTCCCACGGCTAACATTTTGGGAAGCGGCAAATACCGTAAAGCGTTCTCCCGAGTGATTCCAGTGGGTAGCGGCATCAAGCCGGAAGTCAAAGCTCACCGTGTGAGCGGCGAGATTGTTGACCACTGCCGTATCAAAAGGGCGACTGACAATGGAATAGCCTCCGCTGCCGCTAACATTATGATTATAGCGGACGCTCAGGTAGTGATCACTGCCGGGAAGCGGGTTCCCGCTACGATACTCTGCCTTGCTGCCCGGATCGGTCGTTCGGTAGTGCCGGTAGTTCCAATCCTCGGCCCATCCGGTACCGCCCCCGGGATAGGTACCGGAAAAGTCGTCGGTCACGAGTGCTGCGTTACTGGTCGCTTCTCCGGCTAGCAGAAGCGAGAGCGCTGCGACACCGGGGAGCATGGAGGAAGTGGAGATATTCATAGGAAGATAGAGTTGAGAGGATTCTCACAACGATAGCCTCCGGCCCGAAGATGACCAGCCGCAGTCGTTTCATGGAGCCATCCGGGGCTTTTAAATTTCCACCATCACGCTTCTCTTGCCTCTGCGCGGGCGCTGGACAAAGCAGCCATACCATTTTAGCTTTTCGCCATGCAGACCGCCCCCGCCTCCCCCAATGAAGGCATCACGATTCGCGACTGGAGTCAGGTCACGACCGAGCTGATTTTTCTTTATGACAGCGTTATCGCCCCCCGCCACCTGACGCTCCACAGGTACTTCGAAGACATGAGCGCCGTGTTTATCCGGGAAGGCGAAGTCTCGCTCGAAACCCGCCCGGGCGAGGCCCTGCGAGCAGGCCCCGGGCACTGGATTCTGGCCTCGCAGGGAGAACGCTCGCAGCGCTTCGCCCCGGGCTCCCGGATTCTCTCGATCCACTTTCTCCTCTCCTGGCCCGGGCGCTTTCCGGTATACGACTGGAATGGCGTCGTCGTAGTTCCCTCCGCCAACGTTCCCGGCATGAAAGAGGCAGGAGAGCGCCTTGTCAACCATGTCACTCAGGAGATGAAAGGAGATGGCCGCGCCATTCGCCACACCCGGCAGCCGTTTGGAAAATTTATGGGGCTGTACGGCTATTTCCTGCATTGGATGGAGCACTTCGTCGATGCGCTGGCCATGCAGGGCATCTACCCCGCGCGACTTGGCCGCACCGACCCCCGGGCCCTCAAAGTAGCGCAACTCCTTGAGCGACGCCCCCTTCGCGAACCGTTATTTCAAGCCGATCTGGCCGCAGAGGTCAACCTGAGCGTCAACCAGCTCACCCGCATCTTCAAGACCCACTTCCGCATGACGCCAAAGGCTTTTCTCGAGCGTCGACGAGCTCGTGAAGCCTACCAGCGCGTGCAAAATTCCAACGTCTCCTTCAAAGAAATCGCTTACGACCTCGGCTTTTACTCCCCGGCCCACTTCTCCACCTGGTTCGGCCAGCGCTTCTCCTACACTCCCAAAGAGGTACGGGAGTACGGCCATAACCTCTTTCCGCACGAGCTATAGGGAACCTCAATGGTGGTTTTTTAAAAGCCCATGCCATGAACCTGAAATCTCCTCCGCTTGCCTCTCCAAGCGCATAACGCGAAGATATTGCTATCGGTCGCCTCCCCCCCAAAAAAGCCGACAAGCCCCCTCCCCCCGCTAAAAATATGAAACTCTCCCGCTCATCCGGTTTCTCGCTTCTGGAGCTATTGCTTGCGGTCGCAGTGATCGCCGTTCTGGCTTCGCTCATCTTTAGCGGGATGCAGGGCATCAGTGAGCGACGGGAAGAGCAGGTCTGCATGAGCAATCTGCGGCAGGTCTATGTTTTGCTCCAAGCCTATGTCGGCGACCACGGCGGACGCCTTCCCCCAGCCTCGTCAGACGTGGATAACGACGTCACGCTCCACTGGCGGCGGGCGATCCTGCCGTACATGAACCTGAAAGCCGGAGGCTCCGGACTGAACGCCGACGTCTTCCGGTCGCACCTCATCTGCCCGACCATGAATCGTAGTCCCCGCGCGGAAAAGAGCTTCGCCGGATTGTCGAACTTTGGTGTCAACGTCAACATCGGCGACCCCGTTGCTCCCCTCAAGCGGGGTATCCCGATGGCTAGTATCCGGAATCCGGCCCGATTCTTTCTCGCCACCGAAAGCATCTTCAAAAACGACGGCCTCCCCCGGGAAAGCATTCAGCCCAAAGATTTCAACACCTACGCTAAAGAGTGGGGCTACCACCGGAAGAGCCAATCCCAGCATGTCCTCTACGGCGACGGCCATATCGTGCAATTTGAAAACATCCGACGCCTCATCATGACCCCGTTCGCCGTCGGTAAAAAAGAAGACGTCTGGACACCGTAAACCCTCTTTCGCTCTCTCCCCATCTTCCATGAAACGCTACCTTCCCCTATTTCTCTTTCCCTTTACCTTAATCGGCGCCGACTTCACGGTCATTCAGGATGACAAACTCGCCGTGCGCATTGAATCTGCTCAGCCTGATAACGCCGTCATCCGCTACGCTGCGCAGGAGCTCCAGAGCACGCTCCAACAGATGGCCGAGGGAACGGTATCGATATCGCCATTCTCGAAAGATGATGCCGAACACGCCCCGCGCATTGTCATCGGAGCGCATTCCAGCCTTCCTCAGGAGATTCAGGCAAAGCTGAAGCTTTCCGGCAAAAGCGATGATGAAGTCCTTGTGCAGGAGCAGGACGGCAGCCTCTGGATTACCGGCCCCACCGAGCGGGCAGCTCTCTACGCTACCTATACGTTCCTGCGCGAAGCGGGTGACGTGCGTTGGCTCTGGCCCGGAGACGAAGGAGCCCGCATTCCCCGGCATCGGAAGCTGGTTGTCGAGGAAGAGATCCGTCAGTCCCCTGACATGCCGAACCGCAATCTCGCCCTGATCTCCAAGAGGGAGTATGACGACGCGACTCATGTCTGGATGGCGCGCAATCGAATCAATATCGCAAACATCTCTCATTGGCGACCGGATGAAACCCGCGCCTCGCTACCCCGGATGCAGGAGCTGGGCTTCCGCATCCGCATGGCAGGGCATATGGTCATCCTCCCTCAGGCGGTGCTCGCAAAGCACCCGGAGTACATGGCGCTCTTCTCTGGCGAACGGCGCTCCTTTCATCATCACGGCGCGCACCTCTGCTGGTCAAACCCCGACGTACAGAAGGCGCTCAGCGAGGAGATGGTCAAGACGCTCGATCGCTTTCCCGAGATCGAAATCCTCTCGCTCTATGTCGCCGATCATAGCTACTACTGCCAGTGCGACAACTGCGTAGCCATGGCTCCGGATATCAGCACGCGGTGGCAAAAGCTCTCGAAGATTCTTATCAAAGCCATTAAGGAACACAGGCCCGACGTGGCGGTCTGGTCGCTGGCCTACACCCAGTATCGCGCCGTTCCAAACGATGTCGCTCCGTATGATCATATTCAATATGCCATTAGCGACGCCTCCTACCGCCGTCCTTTCACCAGCGGCAGCTCAGCCAATACCAAGGCGCTTACCGCGATTGCCAAGTGGCAGGAGAAAGGTATGAGTATGGGCCTACGGCAGTATGAGATGATTGGTCTGCGGAATCCCGCCGTGTTCATGCCGCTTGTCTACTTCATGGCCGACCAGTTCGCCTACGCCCGGCAACATCAGCTCACTAGCTATACCAGCGAGATCACACCTCAAGGCTACCCCGACACACTCCCCCCCGAAGAGCAGCACTGGAATGTGAACCGCATGAACGTCTATGCCGCCGCGCAGGCAATGTGGAACAGCTCACTTACCAGCGAAGAGATCGTCCGCGACTGGGCCGCTCACGCCTACTTCGACGCCGCCCCGGCTATGGAGAAGTATTACTTCACGCTGCAAAAGGCATGGCAGGAATCGCCCCGCCCGATCAACCACTACTTCAACGATGCCAGCACCCAACTGGCAGGCTTCATCTTCCCGAAAGTCATCAAAGAAGCCGAAACCGCGCTGGCGGAGGCACGCGAGCAGGCTCGGCAGATAACAGACCGTCGCGACCGCGAAGCCGCTCTCTCCACGCTGGAGCTCGATGAACGGATGTTTGGCGTCTGGAGGCGGCTCTACCGCACCAGCGCCCCGGAGGGAGACCCTTCGATCTACCGACTCCAGCCCTATGACAGCGCGGCGTCCGACACCTCATGGGCCACGGCTCCCACGATGGCTCTCGACGAGAATATGAAAGCGCGGATGCTCTGGGATAACGGGAGTCTTACGCTTCGTTGGCCGGGAGATAGGGATCTGACCGTCCGCCTGCACTCCATCGCCTCGCCGGGCGAGTTCATTGAGATCGCTCTACCTCTCGAAGGCTCCCCCACGGCTCATCGGGACCAGTGGAACGAGCGCACGCCGCTGGATCTCTCCGTGGAAGTGAAGCCTGCGGGAGAGCATGAGCGGGAAGCGCGCATTGCGTCTCCACAGGCAAAGGAAATGCTGGAGCATTATGGGCGGCTTTACCTCTCGCTGCATTCCGGGGAGAAAGCGCAGTGGCCCGCCGCTCCGCTTGCTTACGGACTGGTCCGGAAGAGTGAGCGCCCCACGCCGCGCCTCGGGTTTATCGACGTCGCTCCGAACGCCTCCAGCGGCGTATTCCAATTGCTCCGGCTTCAGGGCTGGGAAACGCACAGGACCCAAAGCGCGCTTGAGAAAGTGCTCCCCGAAACGGACTTCACCATCATGAACTACGCGGACGGAAAGCACTTCCCTGCTCAGCCCGATAAAATGCGCGCGCTTCTCGCTCCGTATTTCGAGCGCGGCGGCATCCTCATGGTCTACGCCTCCAGCTCCTTCCCTGCGGAGCGGTGGCTCGACGATCCTGAGCTCTCTTTGCACCGCGTGGGCGATACCCCGAAGGAAGTGCTCCGACGCATCACAAAGACAACGCGCCCGGGCAACTGGCTGACCGAGCCGAATGACTTGAAGTTCTGGGGCACAGGTACCACTCCCTATTACGGATTCACGCCTGACACTCCCAAGCGCTGGGATATCTACGCGACCGTCGAAATGAAAGACGGCCGGGAAGTCCCGTGGCTCATGGCCACCCGTGCCGGGAAAGGCTGGCTCATCGTGACTAGTGAACCAATGGGCTATGACGGCGGATTCTCGATGTTCGGCAACCGCGTGAACGAGCGCACTGGCCCGTTCATTGAGAATCTAATACAGGAGCTGGCGCGGTAGGTTGGTGGGGCCTTGCGTCCTCGGATATCAGAGAACGCCTGCGAGCTTTGAGAGTCAGGATCGCTTCATCGCGAACCACTTTGTCCTTGTCCTTCGTTAATTGTTTTAGGAGAGGCATTGCGATGTCATTCGGAATATCACGATTCACAATGGCGCTCACGATAGCGCGTCGCACCTCAGGATCAGGATGATCCGTTTGCGTTTGCAGAAATGGCCAAGCCTCCTTATATGGGCTTGCAGCGATAGCGAAAGCCAAGTAGCCGACTTCTCCCGATAGGAAATTGACGGGGGTCTTGCGACTGCTCAAAAGATCTTCCCTCAATGCCTCAAAGGCTTCAGGAGAGTCGTAGATCCCCAGCGTCCGGATCGCGGTGAATCGGCATGTTGTATCCTCCACCTTGCGAAGCTTGAGAAACCACGGAACGACTCGCACGTCATGGATAGCGGCAAGGTGGTACAGGGGCGTTTTCGTGACATTACCGCCGAAGTCGAACTTTTTCTCCAGCGCCTTGGCTCCCAGTTCGTTAATCAGCTTTCCGAAAGCTTCCTGATCGGCAGGCAGGAGGGTTAATTCTGCTACAGCAGTGACTTGCAAGCGCCACGTACGGTTTTTTTCCTCAGCCGAACCAGCCAAACCATTCCTGACAACAATCTCCCGACCGACTTCAATTTTCACCTTTCCCGGATGCTCAAAGATCGCCCAATGCGGCAGAAAGAGGTGGAAGGCTTTTTCTCCTCTCGCAGGAAGAGCTTGAACCCCCATCACGCCGCCACCCATAAAACCTGATGGAGGCTGATACACCGCCTTTCCCTCCTCATCGGTCACCTTGACACGAAAGCTATCCGGCCTTCCAAGCGCATTCCGGTAGTCACCGCCCTCCTCCACCAACAGGGAGAGATCGCTTGTATTATGCACGACGAACTCAAATGCGAGCGGCTCCCCCATCATGATACTCGTTTTCGGAAAGCGCAGCTCCGCGCTGATCTTCCGCTCGTCCAACGCATCCAATCCTTTCCCGCTCTCCACGGTCTCTGCACTCCCGGACGACTGCGCAAGTCCGAATAATGGAGCAGTCACCAAGCCGATCAGGAGAGGAAGAAGCAGCGTTTTCATGGGAGTTCCCGCGCGCTCGCGCCGAGCAAGCCGATTTCATAACCGGCAGCACGCAGCATTTTCGTCGCCTTCCGACTCATGAACAACAGAATGAGCAGACCGAGCGGCGGAAGGAACAACGAGAGGAGGACCAGAATACGCTTGGCAATGCCATACCTCAGCCCCGCCGTCAGCCGCAGCGCCCCGGCGATAAATAACGCGGGTATCGCCAAAAGCGTTACCAGAAGAACCAGCGCGCCCAACGGCTTCATCAATCCTCTAAACTCGAATTCCCGGATGATTTGCGACAGCACGATGGTCGCGAAAAAGAGCAGAAAGGAGAGCAGGATCGACCGCTGCCCGATGCGAAGCTGTACGAGATCACCGGACGAAAGCGCTGAGGGTATGGTGGATTGCATTGGATCGGAGGGAATGAGGGAGCCTCGGATTATTTTAGCCGGTCCGAGTCGATATTCCACGAGAGGATCGCCATTTTCTCGGCAGTCCCCTCAAGCCGGAAGGTCTCGGTGCCTTTACCGTGCTGATACTTCACGCGGTAAGTCAGTCTGGCGGTGGTACGCCCGCCTGCGGTATTAATCTGCCAGCCGGTCCGCGTGGTGGAGGTCACGTCGCCGAGCTTTTCCTTCACCGTGGAAAGCAGCGCGACGAACGCCTCCTCAGGCTGCGCCTTTTGGAAGCATTCGTCCGCTTCCGCATAAATCCCGGCATAGTTTCCCGCGTTGTACTCCTGATGAAAATGCTCCACTGCCTCTGTCGCTTTGGTCGACGCCGCGCTCCCTTCGCGGATCATCTGCCGCACTTTCTTTCCCGCGCGCTCCACCTTCTCACATCCGACGATGGAGTATGCCAGAAGCATCATTACCCCAACGGTCAGTAAACGATACGCCATCATCCGTTGATCATACCCGATCTCCCAGCGACAAGCCAAGCCTTGTCGCGCCGATCCGGAAAGAGTAGCCTCCACCTTTGTGATTGCTTTTGAGGTCTATCGGAATGGCGAAAAAATCTGCATCGCCGGAGCGGAGGACTTGGCGGTACTCTCCGCAGATGTAACAGCCTGCGGCAAACTCGGCAGCGGAACGATGCCGCCACGCCCGGAAATGGAACCCGGCGAGCAGCCTGATCTCTTCTGCCGCGTTGGCGGCCTGACGGGGCGTCCCGAACCTCAGCAGGATGAGCATCTGAGGTGGGTATACATGGACCTCCAAATCGGCGATACGATAACCTTCAAAGTCATCGACACGACCGACGCCGATCCTCCCGCAGAAACGAAGCCTGCAAAGAGATCCTCCTAAACTCCGCGCGCCTTCGGGTCCCAGATGAACTTGTGCATCTGTAGCTGGAAGCGCACAGCAAGGCGGTCTTCCAGAATCCAGTTCACAATCTCCACCGGTTCGATGCGGCCGAATACCGGGGAGAAAAGCACTTCGCACACGCGCTCTTTCAGCCCGTAGCGCTCCACCTTCTCCTTCGCCCATTCGTAATCGCCGCGCGAGCCGATGACGAACTTTACCTCATCCTTCTTCGTGAGGTGATCGATGTTGCTCCAGAGCATCCGGCCCGATTCGCCGCTGTCGGGCGTTTTGAGATCCATGATGCGGTGGACCCGTGGGTCGATCTTCGAGATGTCGTGCGCGCCGCTGGTTTCGATCAGCACGGTGAACCCCGCGTCGCAAAGCTTCTCCATCAGCACGAGCGAGTTCTTCTGGAGGAGCGGTTCGCCGCCGGTCAGCTCGATGAGCGGGCAGCCGTAGCTGATCGCCTCTTCGTAGACCTCCTCCAGCGGACGGCGCTTGCCTTCGTAAAAGGCGTACTCCGTGTCGCAATAGGTGCAGCGGAGATCACAGGCGGTCAGCCGGACGAAGACGCAGGGCAGCCCGGCCCACGTCCCCTCCCCCTGAACGGAGAAGAAGATTTCGTTCACCTTCAGATTCAGCGGTTTGGGAACCGCTTGAGGGGCTGAGGCAGGGCTGATGGCAACTTCGGACACGGGGGCAAGGTAGCGCAACTTCGCCAACTTTGAAAAAGAAATATCTCCGGGGCGCTGCCCGCCCTGCCTCCGTGCTCCCCCCTCGGAGAACTATGCCGCAGGATTCCAGACCTGACCGGCCACCCGCAGCAGGTTGCCCCCGATGATCTTCGCGATTTCGTCGTCTTGATAGCCGCGCTGAACGAGGCCCACGGTGAAGAGCGGCCAGTTCGTCCAGGCAAGACTCTCCCGCTGCTCCGGCTTACACCACTCCGGCGCGTACGGCTCCTGCCCTTTCGGCCAATAGTTCTCCCACGAACGGCGTTTGGCAGGCACGGGCAGAGGGGTTCCTCCGACCGGGCCGGGAAAGGGTAAACCACTGTCGGTCCCAATGGTGACCGCATCCACTCCGAACTTTTTCACCAC
>JBEBWR010000062.1:0-14181 GCA_040392045.1 Chthoniobacter flavus
TCGCCAAAGAGCCCGAGCAGTTCGTTATCCCGATCCATCAGCGCGATGGATTTGGAGAGGTCGCGAAACTGCGTGATCCTGAGCGGATAGAGATGAACTTTCTTGGAATCCTTAAAGCCGAATCCACGCTCCTTCAAGCCGGGCTCAATCCACGTTGCGAGGTGGATATAATGCTGCATGCCGCCCGTATAGTTCGGATAGTCCTTGGCGATGGCGCGGGCTGCGGCGTGGCAGGTGAGAACAGGGAGCTGCACGACTGCTCCAGTCTCCAGATTGCTGACGCCGAAGTAGGGAGCGAGATAATCAGCGAGATTGGAGAGATTCTTCTCCCTCATCCCCCATTCGCTGGCGTTGGTTCTTACGCCGCCGCTTGCCGGCCCAGGCATCATGCCCCGATGTTCCGCGCTATAAGCCAGCACTGCCGCGCCAGCCTGTTTAAGATTGGCCGTGCAAACTGCCAGATCGGAATACCGGCGGATCTGCCCCATGGAGATTACCCCGAGGGCAACCAACACGGCCATCACGCCCAGACTGACCAGGAGTTCAGTCAAGGTGAAGGCAAGGGGGGAACGGGTTTGTCGCATCATAGCATCATAGATATGCGCATCATTCTTCCGCCTGATAGATCCGAAGCTCGGAGACGATCAGCTGATTAAAATACTTCTGCTCCGGGTCTTTCAGGCGGTTAATGATCTGGAGCGGGTAGATGCCGGGCTGGGAGGTCGGAAGCTTGAAGCGGAAGGTGACGAGATCGGCCACTTCGCGGGAAACATAATAGGGGCTGGGCTGCTCAATCGCCCCCGGCTCGGGAAGGATCGCCGTCAGCCAACCGGTGTCGGAGCGGGTCTGGAACTCCCGCTCCAGCCCTTCCACGTAGACGGCGTCGGGCCGATCGAGAATCTCCGTAAGCCGCTGCCCATTCCACGTGACATTGAGCATACTATAGAAGCCCGCCGGCACCTTTGACCGATACCATGCCTTAAATTCCAGTATAGCGTTCCCGGCTCCCTTGATCTCCACATTCTGCTCAAAGGGAGTACCGAAGAGAATTTCCACTTCATCGGAATGGGTAAAGTAGCTTTCTTCGGCAAGCAAGGCCGGAGCGAAAAGAGCGGTAGCGGCAAGTCCGGCGATTAATAAATTTCTCATACTCATTTATCTTAGTATTTATTCTGTTTCCGCCGTGCAACGACAAGAAGTAAGGCTCCAGCCCCCATCATGAGCATCACGGAGGAGGGCTCGGGGATGGCGACGACCTTCCAGTCGCCCGTTTCATTGAACTGGCTGAAATCCCAAAGCGCCGGGTCGTACTGAGAAACGTCGAAATTCCCGGTGATCCCCTCAGTGTGACCGGTAAACAGCGTGAAAACCGTACCGGCTGCGGGAGTATAACCTGAGGCGAGGTCGAGCGCGAGCACCACATCGCCGGAGAGGAGCAGCGAAGAGCCTTCCTCAAGAATGATCTGGTCGTAGGAGCCATCTCCGAGCAGTGAAAAGCGCAATGTGCTACTGGTCTCCATGGAGAAATCTCCCGCGAGCGTTAGCGTTTCCGCCTGGATCGCTGAAGTGCCAACTTCCCACATGCCGCCTGTGAGAATCTTTGTCTCCCCTCCCAGCGCGAGCCCCATACCGGCAGCACGCAGGACGCCGCCGGACTCAATGGTCAGCGCGCCATTTCCGCTCAGTTCACCGCCATCTTCCAGCGTTACAAATCCGGCGACGGTCATGGTCTTTGCCGTCGTGCTCTCGATCTCAAAGGTGCCTCCATCGCGGATCAAAACGCCGTTAGCCCCGCGCCCGGCGGTTGCAAAAGCGCTGACGGCCACGCTGCCGGTCGTCCTGAATGCCCCGTCCCTGGCGACTTCGATGAGGTTCCCCCCCAGAGCCGAGACGCCCCCGACACGGGTGATGTGATTATTACTGCCGGAGGCTGTAATGGCGACTTCGCCCCCATCACCAATGTAGAGCACGTTTCCGCCGTTCACGTTTGCGGAGGCGCTTGTGTATCCGATGCTCAAAGCAGTGCTGGCCTCCGAGGCTGTAGATCCTGCGATCGTGAGCATGGAGCCCGAACCGGTGACTTCCGTGCGGTTATCGTTCTGCGACTGACCGATAGCCAGGCCGGTCAGGGTGACATTTGCGCCTCCGGTAATGAAGAGTTTGCTTTCGGAGTTATTCCGCCCCACGATGGTCGGCGTCGTCGTCGCATTCACTTCGACCTTCATGTGCTCGCCATCGAAAGTCAGGGTGCTGCCCTTTGTCGCAGGGTCCAGATCGTCTAGCCCCACCACAAGCTGCGTGAC
Organism: Chthoniobacter flavus; assembly: GCA_040392045.1. Classification (GTDB taxonomy): domain Bacteria; phylum Verrucomicrobiota; class Verrucomicrobiia; order Chthoniobacterales; family Chthoniobacteraceae; genus DATMFV01. The sequence continues at coordinate 2,304 of JBEBWR010000062.1, forward strand.
TTTCAGCACGCCCGCTCCGGCATTTGCAGTAAAGGTAACATGCGAGGGCCCCGAACCGGTTTGAGTGGTTATGTTTTTATCCCCGGACACCACGGCAGCCGTTGTCCACGACGTCCCGCTGTCGAGCGTGAAGTTCACCGTCTTTCCCCGCCCGATGCGGACGACTCCCGTAGTAAACGCAGCCCCCCGATTCACCAGCACGTCGCTAACGGCTTCGGAATAGGCGGTTGTACGGTAGAAATGCACCTGCTCGCTGCTGCCGGGCAGGCCGGCAGAAGCAAAGTTACCGCTTACCCACGATCCATCGCCGCCATCTCCATCCAGTCCGATCCAGGACTTCTGGGCAAACCCGCTCTGACTCATACCGAGCAGGGAGCAAAAACCAACAAGGGGGAATATGAACAGCTTCATAGTTGCCCACTATGCCGATAAGAGCGCAAGGTTGTCTTAGCAAATTGAGCAATCCGACGTGGGAAAACAAGCAGCCTTGGGAGCTGCTCATTTTCCGAGTCGAAAATGCCCGTTTCGCCAAGCTCTTCGCCTCGGGTAGAACATAGGATAGTCAAATACCAATCCCCATGACACCCGAATCCCGCTCCCCTCTTCGCTGCGCCGTCGTCGGCGCACGCCGGGGCCGTACCTTTGCCCATGCCGCCCGTTCGCAGGAGGACGGCGGAGTCCAACTCGTCGCCATCTGCGATCCCTATGCACCGATGCTTGAGGAGTGGCACGACACCCCGGATCTCCGCCTCTACTCCGACTATGCAGAGGTTCTGAACGACCCGGAGATCGATGCCGTCTGTATCGCCACCCCCGTGACGCTCCACGCCGCGCAGGCCATCGCCGCGCTACGGGCCGGGAAGCACGTGCTCAGCGAGGTCACGGCCGCGTACACGCTGGAGGAAGCCTTTGCCCTGCGGGACGCCGTCGAGCAGAGTGGGCGAACCTACATGATGGCGGAGAACTACTGCTATATGGAGCCGGTGCTGCAAGTGCAGCGGATGGTGGAGGAGGGCATCTTCGGCGATCTGGTCTATGCCTCGGGCAGCTACCTTCATGACTGCCGTCAGCTCTTTTTCCGGGAAGATGGCGAGCCGACATGGCGCGGAGAGTTGCACCGGCACCACCGCTCCAATACCTACCCGACCCACTCTCTCGGCCCGGTAGCGCGCTGGTTGGGCATCAACCGGACAGACCGCCTGACCCGACTGGCCACATGGGCCAGCCCATCCCGCTCGGCGGCCCACTTTGCGAAAGCAAAATTCGGAGCAGACTCCCAATGGGCAACCTCCGAGGCGTGGAAAACGCCCGACACCGTCACCACCTCGCTGCAAACCGAGCGGGGCATACTGATCGACCTCCGCATCGATTGGGCCTCCGCACGTCCGCATCACATGACGCGATACGAGCTTCAGGGCACCAAAGCCGCGTTCACCTGGCCCGAAGGCGGCAAAGACACGGAGCCGCTCATCTGGATCGAAGGCCGCAGCCCCGTGAACGCCAAGGGCGAAGCCTCTGAGTGGGAGCCGCTCTCCCGCTACCGCGAGGAGTATCAACACCCGCTCTGGCGCGAACACCGCGAGCGGGCAGGCGCGGCGGGTCACGGCGGCGGCGATTTCTTCGTCCTGCGCGAATTCGCCAGCGCCATCCGCGAAAACCGCCGCCCGATGATCGACGTTTACGACGCGATCACGTGGTCGTCCATCACTCCGCTCAGCGCCCGCTCCCTCGCCGAGGGGAACGCGCCGGTGGAAGTGCCCGATTTTACCCGTTCACATTCATGAAGATCACCGCCATCGAAACCCACGTCTGCCATGCGCGGATGCGGAACTGGATTTTTGTCAAAGTCGTCACCGATCAGCCCGGCCTCTGGGGCTGGGGCGAAGCCACGCTGGAGTGGCATACCCGCTCCGTCGTCGGTGCGATTGAAGACCTCTCCGAGTTGCTCGTCGGCGAAGACCCGCGGCGCATTGAGTACCTCTGGCAGATGATGTATCGCCAGCACTTCTGGCATGGGAACGGGATCGTCCGGGGTACCGCCATCAGCGGGATCGATATCGCCCTATGGGATATCCTCGGAAAGGTTCACAACGTCCCGTGCCATGAACTCTGGGGCGGAAAAGTGCGCGACTTCATCCGCCTTTACTGCCATCTCGGCGGCGGAAAGATGGAGGACTTCTACGAAACCCCCACGAACAACGCCGAGCGCTTTGGAGAACTGGCGCAGGAAGCCGTAGCCAACGGATTCACGGCGTTCAAATGCATGGCCGTCCCGCCGACGGGGAACCTTGAAGGGCTCGCCCCGGTCAAAGCGGCCGAAGCCTGCGTTGCCGCCATGCGCAGCGCTGTCGGTCCGGATATCGACATCATGGTCGACTGTCACGCCCGCCCCTCCCCGCGCATGGGCATGCGTTTTGCCAAGGCGCTGGAGCCGTACGGGCTCTACTTCTTTGAAGAGCCGTGCTGGCCCGAAGCGATGGAGGAAATCGCGCGGATTCAGGAAGCGGTATCGACTCCCATCGCGACAGGCGAGCGCCTCGTTGGGCTGCACGCCTTCCGCGATCTGCTGGAGCGCCGTGCCGCCAGCGTCCTCCAGCCCGATATCACGCATTGCGGCGGCCTCTCGGAAGCGCGGCGCATCGCAGCCTTGGCCGAGGCCTACCGGGTCTCCGTCGCCCCGCATAACCCGCAGGGGCCGGTCAGCACCGCGGCATCGCTGGAGCTGGGCTTTGCCACTCCGAGCTATATCATCTGCGAAGCGGTGCATCGGGACGTTCCGTGGCGTCAGGATGTCGTTAGCGAATCGTTTGAAATCCAGCGCGAAGGCCGACTTGTCTACCCGTCGCGCAAGCCGGGGCTGGGCATTGAGATCAACGAAAAAGCCGTTGCATGCCACCCTTTCCAGCAGGAAGTATTGCAACGCTCTTTCGCATCGGACGGAGCTGTGACAGACTGGTAGGCATGATCCCTCTTTCTCAGGAGCTGCGCCCCGCCCTCGTCGCCATCAGCGGCGGCGCGGGAGATATCGGGCAGGCGATTGCCGCCGCCATGCGGGCCGCCGGAGCGGAAGTCGCGCTCGCGGACCTGCATGCGGAGTGCGCGTCGCCCTACGACTTCTATGCTTCGCTCGATGTACGCGACTCCGATGCCACGGAAGCGTGGTACGAAAAAGTCGTGGCTCATTTTGGGCGTGCGCCCAATGTGATCATCCCGAACGCCGCCATCGTCACTCAGGCGTCCCTCCTCGAACTTTCCGCCGCGCAGTGGCAACGGGAGATAGAGGTCAATCTCCACGGCGCATTCCACTTTGCCCAATCCGGCGTCCGACGACTCATCGCAGCAGAACGCCCCGGACGCGTCATCTTCCTCGGGAGCTGGGCGGGCCACGCTCCTCACGCCAGAATCCCCGCCTATAGTATTAGCAAAGCCGCGCTGCGAATGCTGATGCAAACACTGGCGCTGGAAGTCGCTCCGCATGGGATTCTCGTCAACGAAGTCGCGCCCGGCTATGTCCGCGCAGGACTGAGCGGACGGATTTTCGATCGCGACCCCACGCTCGAAAGAGCCGCCCGCGACGCCGTCCCTACCCGTCAGCTCCTACCCGCCTCCGCCGTCGCACAGCAGATCCTCGCGCTCTGCTCTCCCGCCTTTGACTACACCACCGGGACCACGCTTCTTCAGGACGGCGGACTCTCCCTTCTCCAAGGCCCCCAATGAAACCGTATCGACACCCCTCCTTTCAGGGCCGCTTCGGCGTCGCGCGCCGCGACATCACCCCGCCCGTCGGCATCTACGCGCGAAACTGGGGGCTGGCCGAACACGACGCCGCCGAAGCGATCCATCAACCGCTGACCCTCACCGCCCTCGTCATCACCGATCCCGCAGGTGATTCCCCGCTCGCCATCGTCTCGCTCGATCTCGGCTGGTGGCGCTCCACAGCTTCTGAAGAAGCGCTCGCTCAAGCCGTGACAGAGGCCGGATTTGAGCGTGAACAAACCCTGATCGCGCTGAGCCATACCCATGCGGCCCCCTCCTTCTGTCCCCATGAGATCGGGAAACCCGGCGGAGAGCTTATCCCCGGATACCTTGCGGAAGTTGCGTCAAAGCTGGGCGACGCACTAAAGGAAGCCCGCGCCCAAAGCGTCGAGGGGCTCCTTGAAGTCATCGCCGGCACCTCACCGCTGGCCGCCTGTCGGGAATTGAGCGTGGAAGGACGCCCGGTCGTCGGCTGGGCTCCGGAAGCCGCCGCCGACCAGACCCTCCTGCTTGGACGCATCACCGACCGCACCGGACGCCCTCTGGCAACGCTAGTCAACTACGCCTGCCACCCCACCATCCTCGCATGGCAGAACCGCGCCATCTCCCCCGACTTCGCCGGAACGATGCGGGAGATCGTAGAAGCGGAAACCAAAGCCCCCTGCCTCTTCCTTCAGGGAGCCTCTGGCGACCTCGCCGCGCGGCATCAATACACCGGCGATCTCCGCGTCGCGGAAAAGGCCGGTCGGGTGCTTGCACACTCCGTATTATCGCTCTGGCACCTGATGCTCCCGCCGGGGGAGGAACTCGCCTTTCAAGGCGTCGCCGAATCCGGAGCGCCTCTCGGCTTATGGGAGCCGCAAAGCCGGACTTCCCCGCATGATCAGCGGCTGCGCCTCCGGGCGTCCACCGTCAGCCTGCCCATCTCCCCTGCCCTGCCCGGAATGGACGAACTCATCGCCACCGAGCGCACCACCACCGACCGCTCCCTCTTGGAGCGTCTCCATCGTCTCAAGCTTCGCCGCGAAGCCGTCGGCGACACCAGCGAAGCGCCCCGCCCCTGCCTCGCCGCCGCGCTGGGCGACCTCCGGCTGCTCGCCATCTCCGATGAAGCCTACTCAGAACTGCAAACGCTCCTTCGGAAAAAAAGCGCCGGAAACCCGCTCTTCGTCCTCACGCTAGTGAACCGCAATCTCGGCTACCTCGTCCCCGAGCCGCTGCACTCACCGGACCACTACGCCTCCCGGGTCTCCCCGTACGCCCCCGGCAGCTTCGAAAAAGTGCTGCACCATCTGGGGCAGCAGCTTGAGCTGTTTTAGGCCCAGTCAGGAAATGACGAAAGGTACGGTTCATCTATCCTTATTACGCGCCGCCGGAGCAGCGTCACCATAGCCATTCTGTTCATCCTCCGATTTCAACAAAGAACGCTCTGGTAGAATCACCATTCACAAAAATCTCCATCCCTTTTTCCCCATCTTTCATCTCAGACATCTGATACCTCTCCCCGTCTTCAATCCGGGCCCAATCAGGAACGCTTCCTTGGGGAAAAGCCTCTTGAATGCGAAACCCAAGATTCAAGGTGGACCACTCCTGATCAGATCTCTCGAAATCCCTTCCCTTCATTTTCTCTTCGATAATTTTTGCCACCTCAATCCGGTCCCCGCTTATTCCGGCGATCGTTCCATACCCCCCCACGCCCGCCTTATAGTGAAATTGCAGATCCACATTGGAGCCTTCAGCGATCATGGGGAAAAACTTCCCGATATACTCGCGCTTCGAGAGATCCGGCCTTGCGAAAAAGCTGTCGCACCCGCAAAACAGCAGGCAGGCCAATACCGCTTTCAACGCAAGAAAAAGTTTGCTCGTCATTTCCGATTAGTAATTGCGTTGTGGAGCAAAATGAACCGTCCACGTTATCAATCCATATCTGACGGAATCTGCCGCAATCCATTTTTAATATCAGCTTCGACATCAAGCGTCGATCCTTCCAGCTTTACCCACTTTTCCACCAACGCCAAAAGATGCTTCACCTCTTTGATTTCCGAAACAGGGAACGCCTTCTGTTGACCGTCGATCTCCATCGTCACCGGCAAACCGGTATCCCTATCAAAAGAGATCGCCTTCTTCGCAATTCGGGAATAAACGCCCTCGGCAAATAGCCCTTTCGAGTCGTCCCATTGCAGAAAACGCTCTTCGATGACCACACGAACGACGCGGCTGGATTCATAAACCACCCTTATCCAGAGCACTCTATGGGAAAGCCCGATAGACACTTCGACCTCCGATACAGTCGCCTCTTTCCTGCAAACCTTCATCTCCCCTCCTCCGTCTGTCCCTGTGATCAACTCCCGCGTACAACATTCCGGGCCATGATGGATCTCAGAACCTTGGCAGACCGCTCCAAGTATCACAAAACTCAACGCAATCGCCGCTCTGCGAATGGAGTAACCGTCGGGTTGCATAACTTTGGTCCGTGAGCCCAGCACGGACGCGAATATAGCCGTCAATCCAGCGGTTCGACAATTCCAATCCCGCTCTTCCTCCTCCCCGCGCCGTAGCGCGAGGAAAGTCCGGACAAAGTCTGGTCGTTAGAAGTCTACTTCTTCGATCACGCCGAAGGGGAGATCTTTCCCGCCGCTGTAGGCGCGCTGACGGTTTGCCTTGCTGAGATCTTCAAAATAGCTCGCGGGTTTTCCCTCCACGTGACCATCAGCAAAGAGCGCATTCGCCATCTTGTTATGGCGCAGGTGGATCAGTTGCTCCAGACCCATGCCCGGATTGATCCCATACCCCTGACTCCGGTAGGTAGGGTGTATCCATACCGAATCGGCCACGATAAAGAAATCCGCCGGCTCCGCAATCAGCGCAAGCGGCTTGTCCTCCTCCTGAATCGCGTGCTTGCCAAACCCGGCATGCCCCGGCGGCACCCAGGTACGGATGCCGTAGGTACGAAACGGCCCGACATCAGCAGGCAGCGGATTCGACGACCGCTCATTCGTAAAAGGCGTAAAAGCAGGACAGTAGAGAATGTCCGGATTGGTCACATAACCGCGATGAATCAGACGATTCACCCACTCGTGCCCTCCGCCCGAAAGAGCTGGCGTACGATACAGCCCCAGACGGCGCGGCGGCAGCATCTGCCGGTTGTCCGCCGCAAAAGCGAATAACGCCACGCCCACCTGCCGGAGATTATGCACACAACGACTACTCAAACTCCGCTTCCGCAAGCCGCCGATCACGCTGGTCGCCAGTAGCGTCAAAATAAGGAGAACAGTAGCAACGGCAATCAGCTCGATCAGCGAGAACGCAGCAGCTTGCTTTCTGAAATGAGGACGGGGAAAGGCAGTCATAATCAGTGGGGGATGGGTGGACAGCTATCGATTCAGGGATCAACCGCTTTCTGCAAATGATCCTGAGGCACCCCGCGCGAGGCGCGGCGATCGAAACGTTCGGGAGAAAACTTCAGCAGCAGGGCATAATCGCGCGGCTCGGCATTTGCGCCGTTCGCGGTCGCGACAGAGCTTTTCCGCTCCTTCGTCCATTCCACAAGGGCGGGCACTTCCGTCTCCACGGCAATGCGCACCCCTTCGGGGTTCGGATGAATATCGGAGAACCACTTCACATCGCGGCCCCTCTCTCCATCAAGACGGTTATCGAACACGTACGGCTCTGTTTTGCGATCCGTCAGCCGGATGCGCTGATCCCAATGCCCTTCGGCGGTCGCCTTTTGTGAAGCGGCATGGAAATCAATCAGTGTAAAGCCCCGCTCCTCCGCCAGCTTTCGGACCGCCTCCCAGTAGGGAGCCAGCACGCTCTCGCGATCATAGTTATAGCGGGTCGGAAAATCGACAAACGGCCCCGTCTCCAGCATCACGGCAATACCGGGAAAATCCGCGATCAGAAGATCAGCCATCGTACGGACATGCGCCGTAAACTCTTCCACACCGCTGTACTTCTGGTCATTAATCCCAAAACGCAGAATCGCCACATCCGGCCGGATGCCGCTTTTCCGATGCCGATCATAGCGCCCCTTGATCAGATAGCGGGGAATAAACTCCCCGTTATCCGCCCAGTTGGCCACCTTGAACCCCTGCTTGGGGGCGGCCTTGTTCAGCGCAGCCTGAAGGACCTCATGATGCTGCTCCCCTGCGGGCAGATAACTCGTCCGCACCGTACTATCCCCGAGCAGAACAACCTGCACCCTCTCTCCTGCTCTCGCAGGAAAGGCAACGAGAATCCCCGCCGCGCAGACGGCTGACATCGTGATCAGAGAAAAACGAGTCATCATTTCCAATCCAGTAGATTATTTACTCCCGAGATGAAACACCAGATTCGCCGAGCGAAGCACGTAGACCATCTTTGCCGCATCCGGTTCATTTGTATGGAAGTAGATCCGACCCGGCTTATAGCTTTCCCGGGTCGCCGTTTCAAAATTGATGGAGCGATTCGCAGCCGGTTCCGTAAAGCCGATCTCCAACCCATAGACGGTGGCAGGCTCCAACTCCGTATCGGGAAAGTCAATCGTCAGGTAGTCACCCGTCGCCAGTTCAGAAGGGAGCTGCCCCGTCGCCTCCAGCACCGGCTCGGGCAGCGGAATGATCTCGTTATTGGCGGCAAAACGGACAATCCGAAGAACAAACCCGCTCCCCGGAGCATCCTGCCCTACGGCAGCCTGAATCTCCGCCACCTTCAACACCAGACGATTCACCGTCTGCGGCGAACGCCCGGTCACCATGCGCTGTCCCAGTTCCCGCCGGGAGCCCGCCTCATGCACCGGGAGCCATTTGCAGATGTTGTTCGCCCCGGTCACCTCCACGCTATGGACGGGAAAAGCCCCCTCCGGCAGCGCGGCAGATACGGAGAAAGTGGCTTCTGCCGCCTGTAATACAGTCCCGGAGCCGAAGGTCAGCCCCACGGCGGTGAAAAGAGCAATTAGTGGTCGCTTCATCATGCAATTCTCTCTGACTTTAACCCACTTTACCATCCCGACGACGGCGTGCCGCCCCACGCATGGCCATCAGAGCAATACCTCCGCCAGCGAGCAGCGCCACATGGCCCGGCTCGGGAATACTCTGAAGCTCAATCGCGCCAATATAGCCCTCGCGCGGGGAACGCATCCCGATCGTCACAAAAAGCCCGTTGGCAAACGACGGCATCACTCCCTCGCCATCCTCTCGGACCAGCACTTCGATCCCATTGAGCGTCAATGTCAGCACGGCCCCGCCCTCCTCCAGAGGAGTGATCGAAAACACCAGATCCACCAGTTGATTGATCGGCGTCGTCCCGGGGACATAGTAATAATTTTCCCCCAGCGTAGCGACCGTCGATGACGCTCCCGCCTGCTTCTGAAACCGCGCATAGGTTCCGTAGAGGTCCACCCAGTAGTTATGATTGGAGGCGGAGGCGGAACGGATGCCGATCCGGAAGTAGTTGCTGGAATCATTTCCCGTAGCGAGCGCCACCTGCGTGGTAATCGAGATGCCCTCCGCGCCATAGGCATAGGAATCGGCGCTCTGGAGAGTCGGCAGCAGTTGCAGGCCTCCTGTTTCGTTGCCATAGACATCCGGACTGATGAATCGCCCGGAGTATCCGCCACCGTTCACATCCACCACGATCTGCTCGGCGAGACCGTTCGCCATCGTCCAGTTTCCTCCGGACACGGCATTCGCCCCGTCGGCGATACCGCTCCAGTCTTCGTACATCAGGGTACCGGCATCTGCGGTGAACGCGCATCCGGCGCTAAGAGCCAGCACGGAGGCGCAGAGTTTGCGGAGATAGCTAGTTTTCATAAGTGGGGAGTCGTCGTTGAAGTGAGAGCCCGTTACGGCTGGTTGGGGGTGGAGGTGGAAGGCTCGGATTCGGACGGCGAAGCGGCAGCGGTGGCAGGCTTCGCAGTTTCAAAGAGCGCCAGCGCCCAAGGGGTGGCGTACATCTTGATGGAAAAGTCCTTAGGCAGCTTCTCGTCAATCGGACGGACAAACGTCACATCAAACGCCTTCTCCGCCGTACGGGTATACTCCGCCTTGCCGGTCGCGTTCCCGATATAGGCCAGCGCGGGGTAGATCAGCGGATTAAGCCCCGGCGAAAGTCCCTTCCGGAAAAGGCTGCCATCGGCCAGCGCGGCATAAGGCCACGCCCGCTCCTCGCTCCAGCACTTCAGCAGCCAGGACGCCGCGCCATCCATCACCGTGACCGCACGCGGATCGCCCGTCAGCTCATGGTACCGGGCAATACCGGTCAGCAGGATGCCCATATTGTAAACACTGGCGCCGGTAAGATTGGTGCGTCCCCCGGTGTGGCCGGGATGCAGCGTATAGGGCCAGATCCCCGTCTCCGGGTCCCACTGCTCCAGCGGCAGCTTGATAATCCTGCGCAAACCCTCCAGATACTCCGGGTCCGAAGTCGCCCGGAACGTCGCGGCAGCGGCCACGCTTGACCACCCCGCCGAGCGATGATGATTCCCCATCGACGTGAAGCCCGGCACCGCCGCCCAGCGGATATGCTCGCCGAGCGCCAGCAGCGACTCCATCACCACGGGGTCCCCCGTCAGCAGCCAGCAGTCCGCCATGCCATCAGCCCAGGTATGGCCGTTGGTTGCCATCGAGGCCACGTCGTAAAGATAAGTCCAGGTCTTCGGGATCACCTTCTGATAGGAAATCCCCGAGTGGCCGATCGAGTGCTGCACATTCGCCCCGACATAGAACGGATCGGGATAAGCATGGACAATATCGACATCCGCCTGATGCCGCACGCCCGCCACCGCCGCGTCGAAATACTTCCCGTCGCCCGTCAGCAGGTACTGCATGAAAAAGCCATGCGGGATATCATACTCATTGTTCCCCCAGTTCCGCCCGCGCTCGCCGTACCAGTCGCCCCAGTTCAGGTAGCCGTACTGCCGCGCCTCTTCGCGATGCTCCAGAAAGCGCTGCATCGCCGCTTCTACATAGGCATTCCAGTGCGCAAGGCGCTCCTCCGCGATCACCGGGATCTTTGCAAAGGCGCCGGTAGCCGCCAGATACTCCGGTGGCAATACCACCAGAGGCGGCGACTGGAAAGCCGCGCTTAGCGCCTCCGGCTTTGCCGTCTTCCCCGCGCCAAAGTCAAAGACCATCCGCTCCGTAAAAGCCGTACCCCACTTGGTGCGATAGTGCCCCTCCACAAAAGGAAACTGCAAATGCACCGGCAGCGCCTTCTCGAGCGGCTCCTCCTGTGCAGGCAGCAGCGCCACGCTGAAGCCGCCCCGCTTCGCCTCCAGCGCCTTCGGCCAGCGCTGCCAGAAATCCTTGAAAGCAAACTGCACGCGGTCCTGCCCATTTTGCAGATCCGCCCCGCCGGAAGCGCGTCCCTCCGCGGTTACCGGCTTTGCCTCTCCCTCGCGGATCTCCTGCGACCGCTCGCTCCACTGCGCGATCGATAACCGATCATTCCCTTCGATGCGCCCCGTCCCCGTCAGAAGTTCCGCCTTCCATTCCTTGCTCTCAGGAAACGCCAGATCGAGTGACAAGCTGCGGATGTCCGTAAACTCCCGCTCCAGTTCGTCATTCATCAGCGTCACCACCAGCTCCACCTTTGCGCTGCCGGCAACAAAGCGAAGCCGCGACACCTGCCGCATCAGCTTTCCGCCCTCTTTGGAGTGCAACGCCCCCTCTGCCCGCAGCACCGTCTCAAAGCCTCCCTCGCGCTCCACCTTCAGCGACTCCAGCGGCCCCGTCGCACTGTTATAGACCGTCCCGCCTTCCCCGATGATGGTGATTCCCCCGCCCTGTGCAATCGCGGCGCGCCTGCCCGTCGCCGAGCGCACCACGCCGGGCGGCGCAAACGCCGCCGACGAAAGCGCCACCTCAATCGCTCCCGTATTCACCAGCCAGCGGTCCCCCTCCCTCCGAACTTTCACGCCCGGGGCTGCCCCATCCTTTCGCTGTACGGCGCTGCCAAACTCCACGGTCAACGCCCGCTCCTGCCCCGCTTTCAGATCGGTACGGAACTGTACCAGCGCACTTTTCACGCTGCCATCCGGCCAAAGCGTCAGCCCGTGAACCTGTATCGGGATCGATCCCGCTCCCTCCGCGGCGGGATCGATAAGGCTGATCCCCGAGAGCCGATAGATCGCGCCCTGCCGGAA